>NZ_KV805137.1:0-10003 GCF_001811545.1 Corynebacterium sp. HMSC074A09
AAGGAAGAGCCGAAGGCAGAGGACAAGCCGGCTGCTTCCCAGTCCTCCGAGCCGAAGACTTCTGAGACCTCCACGAAGGTCAACAACGGCGATAACGTCCCGTATGTCACCCCGCTGGTGCGCAAGCTGGCTGAGAAGCACGGCGTAGACCTCTCCACCGTCTCCGGCACTGGCGTCGGTGGCCGCATCCGCAAGCAGGACGTCCTGGCCGCCGCCGGCGAAGGTGAGGCACCGGCCTCCTCCGCTAGCGCCTCCTCCAGCAACCCGCGCGCTCGCTGGTCCACCAAGTCTGTGGATCCGGAGAAGCAGGAGCTCATCGGCACCACCCAGAAGGTCAACCGTATCCGCGAGATCACGGCGACCAAGATGGTTGAGGCCCTCCAGATTTCCGCTCAGCTGACCCACGTCCAGGAAGTCGATATGACCGCCATCTGGGATATGCGCAAGCAGTCCAAGCAGGCGTTCATCGACAAGTACGAGGCCAACCTCTCCTTCCTGCCGTTCATCGTGAAGGCCACCGTTGAGGCACTGGTCTCCCACCCGAACGTCAACGCGTCCTACAACCCGGAGACCAAGGAGATGACCTACCACGCTGACGTCAACGTGGCCATCGCCGTGGATACTCCGCGTGGCCTGCTGACCCCGGTCATCCACAAGGCCCAGGAGCTGACGCTGCCGGAGATCGCTCAGAAGATCGCCGAGCTGGCTGATAAGGCCCGCAACAACAAGCTCAAGCCGAACGATCTGACCGGCGCAACCTTCACCGTGACCAACATCGGCTCCGAGGGCGCCCTGCTGGATACCCCGATTCTGGTTCCGCCGCAGGCTGGCATCCTGGGCACCGCCGCTATTACCAAGCGCGCGGTCGTCGTGACCGAGGACGGCCAGGACGCCATCGCCATCCGCCAGATGTGCTACCTGCCGTTCACCTACGACCACCAGGTGGTCGATGGTGCCGACGCTGGCCGCTTCATCACGACCATCAAGGACCGCCTCGAAACCGCAGATTTCGAAGCCGACCTTGACCTCTAAGGCTTAACAAGACTCCAAGTCTTAAGAGACTGCTCCCCTGCCACTGCGGCGGGGGAGCTTCGTCGTTTTCCACCCGGCTTTCCTCCACCCCCGCAAACACAGCTCGGTGACATCGCTCAGTGGCGCCGCAACTGCCCTATCTGCCAAAACTATTGCCCGGTTTTCAGAGATCGGCGCTAAGTTTGGCAGATAGGCGCGTTTTCTTTAACCGTCTTGCCACCAAGACCTAACCTCTGTGACTCAGCACACTAGACTGTGCAGCATGGTTTCTCAGAAATGGTTCCGCGTCGCTCTCGGCATGTTTCTCGTCGCGTGCGGCGCTAATCTTTTCGCCCCCATGGTCGTGGTCTACCAAGTCACCACCGATTTGGGGGTTCTGCAGACGACCTTCCTCTTTGGCATTTACGCCCTCGGCATCATGGTGGCACTTTTCATTGGCGGTCCGCTCTCGGATTCGCTGGGACGCCGCGCTGTCATGCGCCCAGCCGTCCTCTCCACCACTGCGGGTTCACTGGTCTTCCTCAGTGGCGCAGGCGGCGCCTTCCTCCCCTTGCTGGTCGGACGCCTGTGTGCCGGGGCTGCGGTGGGACTGGCCATGTCTTCCGGCGCTGCCTGGATCAAGGAGCTCAGCACCCACCTCAGCGTTGGTGCGAAGCGTTCCTCCATTGCTCTTTCGGCTGGCTTCGCGTTGGCACCTGGCGTTGCCGGTATCGCCGCAGAGTTCCTCCCATGGCCCACCGTCCTGCCTTATCTATTGCATATCGGCCTAGCACTCATCGTGGTCCCACTCGTGTGGACGGTGCCCGAAGAGCGCACCGAACAGCCACAGCCTCATTCACAGCCACGGCGCCGTTCCTTAATCCCCACCAGCCTGATTACTCCCCGCTACCTACCGGTCGTGGCCTATGCCCCGTGGGTCTTTGGCTCCGCCACCACTGCCTTCGTCTTCCTCCCCTCACAGCTCAGTGAGCACCTGCGCCACCCCATTCTCATTGCCGGGCTCTGTGCGCTACTCACCATGGGAAGCGGCGTGGTAATCCAGCAGCTAGCGGGCCGCATCCGCGTAACCGCGTTCCACGGCATGGTGCTGGCCGCGATAGGCATGGTCCTGTGTCTCATCGTCGTCGCGGCGGCACACCACGGCTGGGCGGTATTCCTCCTGCCCCTCGCGGCCATCATCATGGGCAGCTCCTATGGAATTGGCATGCTCAGCGGGCTCGCAGAAACTCAAGCCATTGCCCACCCAGCGGAACTCGGCGCGGCAACGGGGGTGTTTTATTCGCTGACCTACCTCGGCTTCTTTGCCCCGTTCATCCTCTCGCTTTTGGGCCCTGTCACGGGGTATTCCACCGCCTTCATCATCGGGTTCGCAGTCGCGGCGCTGACTGCCGTGACGCTACATCTCCGAATCAGGGGTAACCGGGGTTAATGTCATGGCATACGCTTTATACTTGGAGCAGTTTAGGTCACACAAACTAACGCCACGAAGGAGATTCACTATATGGATTTCATCTCTCGTCATCTCGGCCCGGATGCAGCCGAGCGTGAAACGATGCTCAAGGCTCTGGGCTACGACAGCGTCGATGCGCTGGTCGATGCCGCCCTGCCAGCCTCCATCCGCGCCACCGAGGCGCTCAACCTCCCGGAGGCTTTGAGCGAAGATGAGGCGCAGGCGAAGCTGCGCGAGTACGCCTCCCAGAACGTCGTGCTGAAGTCCTTCTATGGCCAGGGTTACTCCGATACCCTCACCCCGGCGGTCATTCGCCGCGGGCTGCTGGAGGATGCCGGATGGTACACCGCCTACACGCCCTACCAGCCGGAGATCTCGCAGGGCCGCCTCGAGGCACTGCTGAACTTCCAGACCATGATCGAGTCCCTGACCGGCCTTCCCATCGCGAACGCCTCGCTTCTCGACGAAGCCTCTGCCACCGCCGAAGCCGTCGGCCTGATGGCCCGCGCGGTGAAGAAGGGCCGCCGCGTGCTGTTGGACTCTCGCCTGCACCCGCAGGTCCTGACCGTGGCCGCCGAGCGCGCCCGCGCCATCGAGCTCGAGGTCGAGATCGCTGATGTCCGCGATGGCATCGTCGGCGAAGACCTCGTCGGTGCAGTTCTGGCCTACACCGGAACCGGGGGCGATATCGTCGACCCGCGCGCCGCCATCGAGGAGCTGCACACCCGCGGCGCCCTGGCCGCCGTCGTGGCCGACCCGCTGTCGCTGCTCCTTCTGGAGGCACCTGGTTCGATGGGCGCAGACATCGTCCTTGGCTCCTCGCAGCGCTTCGGCGTCCCGCTCTTCTTCGGCGGCCCGCACGCGGCCTTCATGTCCGTCACGGATAAGCTCAAGCGCCAGCTTCCGGGCCGCATCGTGGGCGTGTCCAAGGACGCCGCCGGCCGCCCCGCTTATCGTCTGGCGCTGCAAACCCGCGAGCAGCACATCCGCCGCGAGCGCGCCACCTCCAATATCTGTACTGCCCAGGCCCTCCTGGCCAACGTGGCCTCGATGTACGCGGTCTACCACGGCCCGAAGGGGCTGAAGGAGATTGCGCAGCGCGTGCATAACCGCGCTTCTGCTTTTGCTGCAGCAGTCACCGGCGCGGGCAAGGAGATTGTCTCCCGCGACTTCTTTGACACCGTGACCGTCACCGGCGTGGATGCGGCCGCCGTCAAGGCCCAGCTGCAGGAGCAGGGCTACCTGGTGCGCGCCATCGGCTCCGACAAGGTCTCGGTCTCCTTCGGCGAGTCCGCTACCAGCGAGGACGTCAACACCCTTGCCGCTGCCTTCGGCGCCGAGGCCTCCACTAACTCCGAGCCAGCCGCGTCTGGCTCCTTCGAGATTCCGTCCTCCGTCCAGCGTTCCGAGGAGCCGCTGCAGCACGAGATCTTCAACTCCCTTCACTCCGAGACCCAGATGCTGCGCTACCTGCGCACCCTGGCGGATAAGGACTTAGCACTCGACCGCACCATGATCCCGCTGGGCTCGTGCACGATGAAGCTCAACCCCACCTCTGCCATGGAGCCCATCTCCTGGCCGGAGTTCGCGGGCATCCACCCGTATGCCCCGGAGGAGACCACCGCTGGTTGGCGCGCGCTGATCGACGAGCTCGAGTCCTGGCTCGCCGATATCACCGGCTACGCCCAGGTTTCGATCCAGCCCAACGCCGGTTCCCAGGGTGAGCTGGCCGGCCTGCTGGCCATTCGTCGCTATCACGTTGCCAACGGCGACCACGGCCGCGATGTCATCCTCATTCCGGCCTCCGCGCACGGCACCAACGCGGCCTCGGCGACCCTGGCGAACCTGCGCGTCGTCGTGATCAAGACCGCTGACGATGGCTCCATTGACGTCGCCGACCTCGACGCCAAGCTCGAGCAGCACGGCGAGCACGTCGCCGGCATCATGATTACCTACCCCTCCACCCACGGCGTCTTCGACCCGGAAGTACGCGAGGTCTGCGACAAGGTCCACGCAGCCGGCGGCCAGGTCTACATCGACGGCGCGAACATGAACGCGCTGGCCGGTTGGGCCCGTCCGGGTGCTTTCGGTGGCGATGTCTCCCACCTCAACCTGCACAAGACTTTCACCATCCCGCACGGCGGAGGTGGCCCGGGCGTGGGCCCGGTGGGCGTCGCCAAGCACTTGGTACCTTTCCTGCCGACGGATGCCAACGATCCCCAGCTGGATCCTGCGCAGCCGGCTGTGGAGGGCACCGGCGTGCCGTCCACAGCATCGCGCTACGGCTCGGCCGGCGTGCTGCCAATTTCCTGGTCTTATCTGGCCATGGTGGGCTCGCAAGGGCTCACGGAGGCCACGAGCCATGCCATCCTCGGCGCGAACTACCTGGCGCAGAGCCTGAAGGATTCCTTCCCCGTTCTCTACACGGGTAATGCCGGCCTGGTGGCGCATGAATGCATCTTTGACCTGCGCGAGCTGACCGACGCCTCCGGCGTCACCGCCGCCGATGTAGCCAAGCGCCTCGTGGACTACGGCTTCCACGCGCCGACCCTGTCCTTCCCGGTGGCCGGCACCCTCATGGTGGAGCCCACCGAGTCCGAGGACCTGGGTGAGCTGGACCGCTTCATCGAAGCCATGCGCTCCATCCGCGCCGAGATCCAGGAGATCATCGACGGCAAGGTGGCCTACGAGGACTCCGTCATCCACCACGCACCGTTCAACGCCGAATCCGTCGCCGCCGACGAGTGGAACTTTGCCTTTAGCCGCCAACAGGCCGCCTACCCGGTGACCTCCCTGCGCGCTAACAAGTACTTCCCGCCGGTGCGCCGCATCGACGAGGCTTACGGTGACCGCAACCTGGTGTGCACCTGCCCGCCGCCAGAGGCTTTTGACTACTCCGACGACAACCAGGAGGTTTAATCAATGACTGACTACCTGCACTCCCCGCTGCATGCTGAGCACGAGAAACTCGGCGCCACCTTCACCCCCTTCGGACCGTGGGAGATGCCGCTGAAGTATGACAACGAGCTCGAGGAGCACCGCGCGGTACGTAATGCCGCAGGCCTCTTCGATCTCTCCCACATGGGTGAAGTCTGGGTCAACGGCCCGGACGCCGCCGAGTTCCTCTCCTATTGCTTCATCTCCAACCTCACCACGCTTAAGGAGGGCAAGGCGAAGTACTCCATGATCTGCGCGGAGGATGGCGGCATCATCGATGACCTCATCACCTACCGCTTGGAGGAGACCAAGTTCCTCGTCGTGCCCAATGCTGGCAACGCCGACACCGTGTGGGAAGCGCTCAACGAGCGCGCCGAGGGCTTCGATGTGGACCTGAAGAACGAGTCCCGCGATGTGGCGATGATCGCCGTCCAGGGCCCAAAGGCGCTGGAGATCCTTGTCCCGCTGGTGGAGGACACCAAGCAGCAGGCTGTCATGGACCTGCCCTACTATGCCGCGATGACCGGCAAGGTGGCCCGCAAGTACGCGTTTATCTGCCGCACCGGCTACACCGGTGAGGATGGCTTCGAGCTCATCGTCTACAACTCCGATGCCCCGGAGCTGTGGGAAGAGCTGCTCAAGGCCGGCGAGGAATACGGCATCAAGCCCTGCGGCTTGGCAGCACGCGACTCGTTGCGCTTGGAGGCAGGCATGCCGCTTTACGGCAACGAGCTCACCCGCGATATCACTCCGGTGGAAGCCGGAATGTCCCGCGCCTTTGCCAAGAAGGAGCAGGACTTTGTGGGCGCTGAGGTGCTGCGCCAGCGCGCCGAGGAAGGCCCGCAGGCCGTTATCACCGGACTGGTCTCCTCCCAGCGCCGCGCCGCGCGCGCCGGTTCCGAGGTCTACGTGGGTGAGAACAAGGTGGGCATGGTGACCTCCGGCCAGCCCTCCCCCACCCTGGGACACCCAGTAGCGCTCGCGCTCATCGATACCGCAGCTGGCCTCGAGCCGGGTGCGGCCGTCGAGGTAGACATCCGCGGCAAGCGCTACCCCTTCGAAGTGTCCGCGCTGCCCTTCTACAAGCGCGATAAGTAAACTCCACTACTGAAGTCAACTACCGAAAGGACACCCCTTCTCATGGCTAACCTTCCTTCCGATTTCTCCTACTCCGAGGACCACGAGTGGATCAACGCCACCGCTGACTCCGTCGTTGGTTCTACCGTCCGTATTGGCATCACCTCCGTGGCCGCTGACCGCCTGGGTGAGGTCGTCTTCGCTGAGCTGCCGGCCGTGGGTGACACCGTCGAGCACGGCGAGACCTGCGGCGAGGTGGAGTCCACCAAGTCCGTGTCTGACCTCTACTCCCCGGTCACCGGCACCGTGACCGCCGTCAACGAGGACGTGCACGATGACTATGCAGTCATCAACAACGATCCCTTCGGTGAGGGCTGGCTCTTCGAGGTCGAGGTCACCGAGGTCGGCGAGCTGATGACCGCCGACGAGTACGCTTCCGCCAACGGCGTCGATTAAAAAAGCGCTTGAGCAGCGCACACTCAGCCCCTTTCTGGCTGAATCTTCGCGGGGTTTAGGATTGGGTTCATGACTGCTCCCCGCGAACCTTTCTTTCCCGCTGATCGCTCCATCCGCGCTTCCGACGAACCACTGGAGATCCGCCGCTTGGGCCGCATGGGCTACCAAGAGGCCTGGGATCTGCAGGCCGAGCTCGCGGCGGCGCGGGCGGCGGGCACACAGGGTGATGTCATCCTCGTGGTGGAGCACCCCAACGTCTACACCGCCGGAAAGCGCACGCAGCCGGAGGATATGCCCGATAATGGCCTCCCGGTCATTGACGTTGACCGGGGCGGGCGCATCACCTGGCACGGCGAGGGCCAGTTGGTGGTCTACCCCATTATCAAACTGGCCGAGCCGGTTGACGTTGTCGATTACGTCCGCCGCCTTGAGGAGGCCATCATCCAAGCTGTCCGTGAACTCGGCGTGAGCACCGCTGGGCGCATCGATGGCCGCTCGGGGGTGTGGGTTCCTTCCACCACCCAGGCTGCCGACCCAGCCGCCCCGAAGCGCGACCGCAAGCTAGGTGCGTTGGGCATTCGCGTGACCCGCGGCGTGACCATGCACGGCCTAGCGCTCAACTGCACCAACACCTTGGAGTACTACGAGCACATCGTGGCCTGCGGCATCGACGATGCGGACGTGTCAACGCTGTCGCTTGAGCTCGGCCGTGAGGTGACCATGGAGGAGGCAGAAGCCCCGCTTCTCGACGCCCTCCGCAAAGCCCTCTCCGGCGAACTGACGGTGGCCGACCACACCTTTGCCTCGGCCCCAGATCCCATCAAAGTGGCCAACGAGAAGGCCCGCCAAGCCCGCAAAGCCGCGCAAGAAAAATAGCGGCTACCCTCGGTGGAATAAAGCAGCCACCCGCAGGGCTTGTAATAGAAAGAGCTAGTTCAACACCTAAAGTGAGGTTCCGTGACTGTTAAGCCTGAAGGACGCAAGATGCTCCGCATTGAGAAGAAGAATGCGGAGTCTCCCATCGAACAGAAGCCGCGCTGGATCCGCAATCAGGTCCGCACCGGCCCTGGGTATGAGGACATGAAATCTCGCGTGACTGGTGCTTCCCTGCACACCGTGTGCCAGGAGGCTGGCTGCCCCAATATTCACGAGTGCTGGGAATCGCGTGAGGCTACGTTCCTCATCGGCGGCGACAAGTGCACTCGCCGCTGTGATTTCTGCGATATCGCTACCGGCAAGCCAGCGGAGCTGGACCGCGACGAACCGCGCCGTGTGGCAGAGAATATCCAGGAAATGGATCTCAACTACACCACCATTACGGGCGTTACTCGCGATGATCTTCCCGACGAGGGTGCCTGGCTCTACGCTGAGGTCGTCCGCAAGATTCATGAACTCAACCCGAACACCGGCGTGGAGAACCTCACCCCGGACTTCTCCGGCAAGCCGGACCTGCTCCAAGAGGTTTTTGAAGCCCGCCCTGAGGTCTTCGCCCACAACCTGGAGACGGTGCCGCGCATCTTCAAGCGCATCCGCCCGGCCTTCCGCTATGAGCGTTCGCTCGACGTCATCCGCCAGGCCCACGACTTTGGCCTGATTACCAAGTCCAACCTCATCCTGGGCATGGGCGAAACCGCAGAGGAGATCGAGGAAGCACTGCGCGACCTGCGCTCGGCAGGCTGCGACATCATCACGATTACCCAGTACCTGCGCCCCGGCCCGCGCTTCCACCCGATCGAGCGCTGGGTGCGCCCGGAGGAGTTCGTGGAGCACTCCAAGCTGGCCAAGGAGCTCGGCTTTGGTGGCGTCATGTCTGGCCCGCTGGTCCGCTCCTCCTACCGCGCTGGCCGCCTCTACGTGCAGGCCATGGAGGCACGCGGCCTCGAGCTTCCGGAGAACCTGAAGCACCTGGCGGAGACTTCCCAGGGCGCTACAGCTCAGGAGGCTTCCACCCTTCTCGAGAAGTATGGCCCCTCCGAGGAAACTCCGGTGACCACGCGCATGGCCAAGACCCCTGCACAGGCCAACTCTGTTGCCGCTACCATCCGCTAACGCGTTTCTCTTTTTATTCCTCTTGCCCTTAAAGTAGGAGACATGGCTAAGGACGATAAGGCGTCGCTCAAGGACGCGAAGAAGCAAGAGCGCGCGGCAAAGCGTGCCAAGCGCAAGCAGAACTGGTCACAAATGTGGCAAGCGTTCAACATGCAGCGCAAGCAGGACAAGGCTCTCATCCCCATCATGCTGGCCGCATTCTTGGGCGTGGGCTTGCTCTTCTTCCTTATCGGCCTGCTCTTTAACGGCCAGTGGTTCATGCTCATCATCGGCCTGGGCCTTGGTGCGATGCTCGCCATGTTCCTGTTCACTCGCCGCCTTGAGCGCGACATGTACAAGAAGGTGGAGGACCAGCCAGGTGTCGCCGGCTGGGCTTTGGAGCAGCAGCTGCGCAACACCGTGGGCGTGGTGTGGAAGGTCAAGCCTGGCGTGGCTGCGACCCGCCAGCAGGATCTGGTTCACCGCGTGATCGGTAACTCCGGCGTCATTTTCGTCGTCGAAGGTGACCGCAAGCGCGTCGCCCCTACCCTCAACCGTTTGAAGAAGCGCGTTGACCGCCTGGCTGGCGGTGTGCCGGTGTACGAGGTCTTCGTGGGCAGCGGTGAGGACGAAGTGCCGGTGTCCAAGCTGCGCACCCACATCATGAAGCTGCCGCGCAACTACAACAAGAACGAAACCTACGAGAACATTCGCCGCATCGAGGCCATGGATGATCTGCCGGGCACTACTCCGGGCCTGCCCAAGGGCCCAATGCCCCGCCAGGCTCAAAACATGGCGGGCATGAACCGCCGCATGCGCCGCATGCAGGAGCGCAAGGGCGGCAAATAAGCCACCTCGTTTCCGTACAAGAAGGGGTCCCTTCCGAGATTCTCGGAAGGGACCCCTTCTTTACCTTGCGATTCTTCGTTGCTTTAGAACCGTCCTAGCCTTCGTGACCAGGTTTCGTCAGATGGTTCTACTCAGAGGGTTTACTGGCCCTTCCGGTTTTAGAGTGCGTTGATT
>NZ_KV805138.1:0-84173 GCF_001811545.1 Corynebacterium sp. HMSC074A09
CGGTTTATCCACACGAAATGTCCCTTAAGCCCATGACCGACCTGCAGCATGTCCACTCCGTCAACGAAGCGGTTGCTCGTCTCTGCGAGCTCTATGACAGTTCCTGTGCGCTGGCACGTGAAGCATTGGCCTCAGGGGACCACGATGCCTACCGCCACGTGGTGTACCCAAAGATCACCGTGCATGTACGCCAGTGGACGCCCATCGACCGCTCCGAGCCCTTCGGTTACGTGGACCAAGAGGGCCGCTACTCGGCGGTGATATCCAAACCATGGCTGATTCGTGATTACCTGACAGAGCAGCTCACGCGGCTCACCAACAACTACCTGTGCGATCTCTACGTCGGTCAATCGGATGAGCGCATCCCGCCGGAATATATTCGGGGGATTACACAGATTCCCCAGGACCGTGGCGACATCCCCCGGCCCACCCTCGATGCGGTGCATGACGGAATCGTGGACGGCGCTTGGAAGGCTTTCCACGGCAAGGAAAAACCACTGTTCCATTTTGGTGCGCAGCGCTTCGACATTGCCTGCGCCCGCATCGAGCACTACACCGGCATCGAGGTGGACACCGTGCAGAAGTACATCCTGTTCACCAACTACGCCATGCACACCACCGAGTTCGTCAAGTTCGGGCTGCGCGAATTGGCGCGGGAAGACTCCCGCTACACCGCGCTCGTGCTGCCCACGGGGGAGACCATCCACCCCAATGACGCGGTGCTTCTCGACGTCGACGAGCTCACCCTCACCTCCCGCTACCAGATGCCACGTTTTGATCTCATCACCGCCGGCGGCGATGGCATCACGATGATCAACATCGGTGTCGGCCCCTCCAATGCCAAAACCATCACGGACTGCTTGGCAGTCCTGCGCCCGGAGGCCTGGATCATGATCGGCCACTGCGCAGGGCTTGATGGCCGCATGCGCATCGGTGACCTCATCCTGGGCAATGCTTATCAGCGCGAAGACCACATCCTCGACGGCACCGTCACCACCAGCAACCCGATTCCCGCCATCCCGGAGATCCAGCGCATGCTGGAGGCCGCCGTCGACGAGGTCTATGGAAAAGACAATTCGCTCATGCGCACCGGCACGGTGCTCTCCACCGATGATCGCAACTGGGAATGGCGCACCTCCCGTGATCTGTGGGAGTGGCTGCGCCACTCCACCGCGGTGGCAGTAGATATGGAATCCTGCACCCTCGCCGCCAACGGCTACCGCTACCGCATCCCTTATGGCACGCTGCTGTCGGTCTCCGATCTCCCTCTGCATGCCGTGCCCAAGCTTCCCGCCCAAGCGCAGGCCTTTTATTCCAATTCGAAGGAGGCACACGTGATGTGCGCGGTGCGCGCGGTGGAGGCTTTGGCGGAAAATCCGGAGCGGCTGCGCACCCGCAAATTGCGCCGAACGGTAGGAGAGGTACCGTTTCGCTGAGGTTGATGATTAGACTGAGGGAAATGCACAATCTGGCGAAGGAGACCTAGACGATGAGCACCCCGGAGTGGTGGAACCCGGAACGCGAGAACCTGACGTGGGAGGTCTTCGGTGAGGCCAGTCGCTCCCTGTCCCAAGAAATCGTGGATTCGGGTTGGTTCCCCGACCTTATCGTGGGCGTGGCCCGCGGTGGATTGATCCCAGCCGGCGCTATTGGCTACGCCATCGGGGTCAAGGAGATGGGTGCTATCAACGTGGAGTTCTACACCGATATCGGTGAGACCCTCCCGGAGCCGATTCTCCTTAACCCGCAGCTGGACACTGATTCGCTCAAGGGCAAGAAGGTCCTCGTCGTTGATGACGTGGCGGATTCCGGCAAGACCCTCGACCTCGTGGTCAACCTGCTCGAGCAGACCGCGTCCGAGGTCAAGTCCGCGGTGATCTACACGAAGCCGACCACCATCTTTGAGCCGGACTTCTCGTGGAAGAAGACCGATCAGTGGATCAACTTCGCATGGTCCGTCCTGCCAGTCATCACCCGCGACGGCTCTTTCAAAGACGGCCACTAGTGTCGGAGCACGCAGCCGGGTCTTTCCGCGCGGCCTTTAGCTCGCCCGCCCGCTTCCGCAAGGAGGTGTTTGGCGGGCTTGCTGTTGCGCTCGCCCTCATCCCGGAAGTTTTAAGTTTCTCCATCCTCGCCGGACTCGACCCCAAGGTGGGGCTCTTCGCCTCCGTCATCATGGCGATGTCCATCGCCATCACCGGCGGGCGCCCGGCCATGATCTCTGCTGCAGCTGGCTCTGTCGCCGTGGTGATCGCACCACTTGCCCACGAGCATGGCCTGCAGTACGTGCTGCTGACCATCTGGATGGCGGGAATTCTCCAAGTAGTGATGGCAGTGCTGGGCGTCGCCAAGCTCATGCGTTTCATCCCCCGCAGCGTCATGCTGGGGTTTGTCAACGCCCTGGGCATCCTCATGTTCACGGCGCAGCTGAGCCACCTGTGGCAGGTGCCGTGGCTGGTCTACCCCCTTGTCGCGCTAGGCCTCGTCATCATGGTGGTGTGGCCGCGGATTACCACGGTGATCCCCGCCCCGCTCGTCGCGATTATCGTGGTTAGCGCACTCACTGTGATTTTCGGCTGGCAGGTTCCCAACGTCGCGGACCAAGGCGAGCTGCCGACCTCCCTGCCCGGTTTTGTTATTCCGGACTTACCTTGGACGAAGGAGACTATTCTCCTCTGCCTTCCCTATGCATTGGGCGTTGCACTCGTCGGCCTTATGGAATCCCTGCTGACCGCCAAGCTTGTCGACGACCTCACGGATACCCACTCCGATAAGACGCGCGAATCCGTGGGCCAGGGCATCGGCAACATGCTCGCCGCGGCCATCGGCGGCATGGGCGTGTGCGCAATGATCGGCCAGACCATGATTAACGTCAAGGAATCCCAGGCGCGCACGCGCTTGTCGACGTTCCTCGCCGGCGTCTTCCTCCTCATCCTCATCCTCGTGTTGGGCGATACCGTAGGAAAAATCCCCATGGCCGCGCTCGTGGCGGTCATGTTCATGGTGTCTTTCCACACCGTGGATTGGCACTCGGTGCGCACGATTCACCGCATGCCGTTGAGCGAAACCCTCGTCATGCTCGTGACGGTGATTGGCACCCTGGTGACAAATAACCTGGCGGTCGGTGTGATCCTCGGCGTCCTGACCGCCTCGATAGCCTTTGCACGCCGCGTGGCGCACCTGGTGTCGGTGGAGCTGGAGGGCAACGTCTACACCGTGCGCGGCCAGCTCTTCTTCGCCTCTTCGAACGACTTGGTCTACGCCTTCGATTACACCCTGCCGGTGGACAAAATCATCGTGGATTTCTCGGAGGCCGATATTTGGGATGCCTCGACCGTCGCGGTACTCGAGTCCGTGGAGAACAAGTACGCAAGCCGTGGCATAGCGGTGGAATTCCGCGGCCTCGATGGCGTTAGCCTCGCGCGCTACCAGAGGATTTCCGGTTTGAGTTAGGTAAACCTATCAGAAAAAGTCTTATGACGTGCGAGTTTGCTTAAGATCGCCTTGCTAGCGTGCCCGAATTTTTTCTGTATTGTGGGTAACACCAAACAGACGAAAGGAATCACTTTCATGGACGAGAAGCTGCAAACCCTCCTTAACGAGCAGGTCATCAACGAGCACGGCGCAGCCCTGATTTACACCCAGCTGGCCTACGAGATGGACAACCTGTCCTTCCCGGGCATGCGCGATTGGTTCTTCAAGCAGGCAGAGGAAGAGCGCGAGCACGCACAGAAATTTGCTGAGCACCTGCTGGACCGCGGCTACCGCGTCGAGCTGGGGGATATCCAGGTCGGCTCCGTCAAGGCCGCCACCCCGCTCGATGCCTTTGAGGCCTCCCTCGCGCATGAGCAGAAGGTCTCGGAGCAGATCCGGGAGATCGCCCGCACCGCGGATGCCGCCGGGGATCTCGATTCCCGCGCCCTCATCAACTGGTTCCTCGAGGAGCAGGTTGAGGAGGAGTCCACCGTGTCCGAGATCATTGACCAGCTCAAGCTGGTGGGCAATGACGGCTCGGGCCTGCTGCGCATCGATGGTTCGCTGGCGCAACGGTAACGAAGCCATATAGTTTGCACGAATTCTCCCACAGCCCCCTGCGGTTGGTGGGAGAATTTCTTTTATGACTACAACGCGCCTGATGCTCATTTGCGGTGCCCTGGCCGGCCTTGTGATCGCATTGGTCGGCGGCACGTGGCTGGCGGCAACGAACATGGCGCTGGGAACCTTCTTCTTTGCTCTTGCCGTCATGCTTGGTCCGTTTGCAGGACTTGCCCTCTTGTTGGGCGCGGCTGCGGCATCGACGGCGCTGAGCCGCTCCTTGTTTAGCGTGGGCGGCTTGTTCCTCGTGGGAGCGATCTCGACGTTGTGGGCCCACGGCACGCTGTCGCTTCCGCTTTTCGTGGCGGGCACCCTGACCGGCGCTATTGCGGTCTGGCTACACTGGGCGCATGGCCACTTTGCTCTTCGACCTCTACGGCGTGCTCATGCGGCCCGCTGGGAACGCTGAGCTGGAGGATTACCTCCGTCCCGAAAACCCGGAGCACTTTTGGTCGCTCTATGAGGAGTTTCGCCCAGCTTATAATTCTGGGCACCTGAGTGATTCGCAATATTGGGGGCGCATCCGCGCGCTGACTGAACTGGACTCCTTTGACGTCAGCCACGCGACCGAACTGGACACTGAGCGCCTGCTGGTTGCCGACTCACAGGTAGTTCGTGCGGTGCTAAACCTCATCGGTCAAGGCCACAGCGTCGGCATCCTAGCGAATGTGCCGGCGGTACTGGGAACCCGGATCCGCCAGACGCAGACCTGGCTTCAGGAATGCGCCGCCGTGACGCTGAGCTGCGATATCGGGGTAGCTAAACCAGATCCGGAGGCCTACCTCGTGGCCGTCGATGCCCTGGGCGCGCAGGCCAAGGACACGCACTTCTTCGATGATCGGCCCGACTTCGTCACTGGCGCGCAGCGCCTCGGGCTCAAGGCCCACCTTTTTACGGGCATCAATTCGATCCCTTTTTAGGCAGCTTTCGCCTCGCGGCCGAGCTCCAGCGGTACGCGCAGCAGTGGATCGAGCGCCACAGCGCGGGTACAGGCGCGCACAATTTCGGTGTGCGAGGGGATCATGCGCAGCTCCACTGGGTGATCGGTGGCCTGGCGCACGGCGGAAGCAAAGAGCTTCGGGGCCGCCGGATCATCCGAAAAGGCACCGCCGGCCACAACGAGAGTATCGGGCGTGTGCTCCGTCAACAGCTCAGCGGCGGTGGTGCCGAGGGAGCGCGCGCGGTCGTCGAGAAGCGCTCGCGTCTGATCGTTAGCATTCGCCACCACGTCTGGGAATGAGTCTCCGCCGGTCTCATTCAGTATCGCCTGCGTGGCCAGGGCGTCAGCACCGTCGAGTTCGAGCTGCACAATTTCATCGCCGACTGTGAGCGCAGCACCGACGGAGTCATCCGCGTAGAGCACCATGACGGGCTTTTCCGCGCCCAGCTCCGCGGACTGCGTTTCGGATCCCAGGATGGCGGGGATGACGGAAGACACGACAACCGGAACGCCGAACTGGTACTCCAGACGGCTGGCGATGTCCATCTCGTCCCAGCCCAGGTTGTGGGCAGTGATGCGTCCGGCCTCGTTGACGCTGCCGGAGGTGGTCACGCCGACTGAAACCAAACGGAGATCCAGGCCGGTCATGAGGCGATTGACACCAGCGATGATGTGCTCGATGACATCGCTTGCACTCAAACGCGAAACCGGGGTAGCCACGTCTTCCTCGCGGAGGGTGCGCCCCTTGGTATCGAAGAAGGCGATGTGGGTAAAGGCGGTACCAACCGCAATGCCGGCGAGCATCCAGTTATTATCCGCTACCTCTAGGGGCACGGTGGGGCGTCCGCGCCCGCGGGACTGAGTCAAATCCGTGCGCTCGCGAATCAGCCCAGCGCCCAGCAGCGCGGCAGTGGCGCGGGTAATCGTGGGCTGGGATAGCCCCGTGGCTTCGACAAGTTCACTGCGGGTCACAACGGGATTGAGTCGAATGATGTGGAGGCACTTCGCCGCCGGGGTGCGGGGGCGAGTGAACACGGGACCAGATTTAATCATGGCGCAAGTATAAATTCACCAGACCGCATTGTCTAATAGAAATTGGGATTCAGTAGACATCATAGTCTAGAAGTGTGCCTGCGTTAGAGTGGTGTTCATGGATTCTGTTGCTGTGTACTGCGGCTCCGCCGTCGGAAACTCTGAAGCCTATGGCCAAGCCGCACACCTTTTGGGGGAGGAGCTCGCGCGGCGCAACCTCACCCTGGTCTATGGCGGCGGTGACGTGGGCCTGATGGGCATCGTCGCGGATTCCTGCTTGGCAGCCGGCGGCACCGTCATCGGAGTAATCCCGCGGCAGCTCGTCGATTACGAGATGTCACACCAGCGGGTAACCAAGCTCGAGGTCGTGGACACCATGGCGCAGCGCAAGACGCGTATGGAGGAACTCGCGGATGCCTTCGTGTGCCTGCCGGGCGGCGTGGGAACTCTAGAGGAGCTCACCGAGGTGCTTACCCTGCAACAATTAGGCAACCTTGATGGCCCGGTGGGCCTAGTAGACGTCAACGGTTTCTGGCAGCCGTTTATAAACATGTACTCCGCAATGGTGCAGGAGGGGTTCGTTCAAAAACGCTTCCTCGACGCGCTCGTGGTCAGCCCGTTTCCAGCTGAAGTCCTGGATCAATTTGCATCATGGACGAGCCCGGGAAGTAAGTGGAGCAACAATTAGCTAACAACCTGGTAAATAAGGCGGCGCTGGGTTGGCCCAACCCCCTGGATCTTCGTTAGACTTCGCCCTTATGAGTTTTGACCAGAACGCAGAGCGCCAGCCTTCGCTGCTGGACGCGTCGTGCGATAACTTCGTCCACGACCTCGCGCAGCTCACGCCCACCGATGCCACCGCGTGGGGAATTCCCGGCTTCGATGGGGAGCTGGAGGATTTCTCCCCGGAGTACTACTCCTCCGTGGCGGATCGCACTCGTGAGATGATGGCGGATCTCGACGCCCTCGATGACACCACCGACGAGTCTGATGATGACGATGACTTCGATGAGGTGGACTACGTCACCGCCGCCGTCTTGCGCGACCGTCTCTGCCTGGATCTTGACCTACACCATGCCGGTGAGGACATCCGCTGCCTTAACAACATTGCCTCCCCGGTGCAGACCATCCGCGACACCCTCATGCTCATGCCGAAGGACACCCCGGAGCAGCTTGATGCGTTGCGCTCGCGCCTGTCGAAGGTGGCGGCCTCCCTCAACGGCTACAGGGAGTCCCTCACGGAGGCGGCGTCGCGTGGCATGGTGGCGCCGCAGCGCCAGATCTCCGATGTCTTCGTGCAATGCGAGCGGCTTGCCGACGCCGGCTCCATGCTTGAGGACCTTGGCGTTGAGGGCCCAGAGGTGGACGCGGCCAAGGAAGCCTTCGGCGAGTTCGCCGATTGGCTCTCAAACGAGCTGCAACCACAAGCACCATCGCAAGACGCGGTGGGTCGCGAGCGCTACGAGCGCTTCTCCAGGCTCTTCGTCGGCGATGTCGTGGACCTCGATGAGGCCTATGAGTGGGGCATGGACCAGGTGCGCTCCATCAAGGCGGAACAAGAAAAGATCGCCCACGAGCTCTATGGCTCCGACGTCACCGTGCGCGCAGCTATGCGCAAACTCAACGAGGAGGAGCGTTACCAGCTGCACGGCACCGACGCGTTAGTGGAGTGGATGCAGTCCACCGCGGACCGCGTCATCAAGGACCTCGACGGCACCGCCTTCGACATCCCGGAGGCGGTTAAAGAAATCGAGTGCTGCATTGACCCGGCCGGCACCGGCGGTATCTTCTACACCTCGCCGTCTGATGACTTCTCCCGCCCCGGCCGCATGTGGTGGTCCGTACCGGCTGGCCAGGAGCTTTTCCACACCTGGCAGGAACTAACCACCGTCCACCACGAGGGCGCGCCGGGCCACCATCTGCAGATTGGTGCCGCGCTGACCCAGCCGGATCTCAACCTATGGCGCCGTGCGGTGACGTGGAACTCCGGCCACGGTGAGGGCTGGGCTCTGTACGCTGAGGCACTCATGGCGGAGCTGGGATACATGGATGATCCGGGCTTCCGCATGGGGCTTCTCGACGCCCAACGCTTCCGCGCCGCCCGCGTCGTGGTGGACATCGGACTCCACTTGGGCAAGGCGTTGCCGGAGTGCACCGCGTCCGGTGTCTGGGACAAGTCCCACGTCAAGACCTTCATGCGTGAGAACACCGCGATGGACGATGCCAACCTCTCCTTCGAGGTCACCCGTTACCTGGGCTGGCCGGGCCAGGCGCCGTCTTATGCCTTGGGCCAGCGCCTGTGGCAGCAGACCCGCGACGCCGCAGTCGAACAGGGGATGGACGTACGTGATTTCCACTCCCAGGCATTGGCTCTGGGCTCAGTGCCGATGTCGATCCTGCGCGAGACGATTCTGGACTAGCTGTCAGACTCTTGGATTTATCCACACCTGACTCTTGGATTTATCCACTAGTGACTCTGTAATTTATCCATGTTTCGGACTAGGGTACCTGGTATGTACCTGCCGCGAATTGTTGATGCAGAAGTAGAAAGAGGCCTTCGCGTTGCCGGAGCCCTCTTCCTGAAAGGCCCCCGCGCGAGCGGCAAAACGTCGACGGCGCGCCAGTTTGCTAAGTCTGTCATTCAGCTTGACCGTGACACTCCTGAAGCAAACGTTGCTCGCATGCAACCGGCACTAGGGCTTCAAGGGGCGCGGCCCCGGCTTATCGATGAATGGCAGGTTGTTCCTGCTATCTGGAACGAAGTGCGTCATGCGGTCGATGACTCGCGAGAAAAGGGACAGTTCCTCCTCACGGGTTCCTCGACACCCGATGACGATGCCACCCGCCATTCGGGGGCTGGGCGTATTCGCTCGATTCAGTTGCGTACGTTGAGCCTGGCAGAGCGTGGAGATTTGGCTGAGCGCGTATCACTAGGCGCGATTATTTCCGGCAATCAGGATCCCACGGCTGGGACGGACGCCACCGTGGCGGATTATGCCCGCTGGATCGTTGCCGGTGGCTTCCCAGAGTTTTTCGACCTTGATCCTCTAGATGCCCAAGAGGGGATGGAGTCTTACCTCACGGAGATGAGCGAGCACGACTACCCGGAACTTGGGGGTCCGCGCCGCGATCCGCGCCGTTTCCAGTCTTTTCTTCGCGCCTACGCGGGGCTAGTTGCTCAACCGGCCACCGCTGCAGCGATTCGTAAACGCATTGGCGAGCTCAGCAGTGCTACTCCTATGCCGGCAGCAGAAACCGTCAACGTTATTCATGATTTTGCTACACGTTTGTTCCTAGTTGAAGACCAGCCCGCGTGGTCACCAAAGACGAGATCTAAGACAACCATGGTTCAGATGCCGAAGCGTCAGCTCGCGGATCCTGGCTTGGCAGCTGCATTGTTGGCGGTTGGGCCAGACAAACTGCTTGGTGATCTAGAGACTTTGGGCATTCTCTTTGAGGCGCAACTGGTGCACGATCTGCGCGTTTATGCTCAAGCATTAAGGGCACGAGGCGTCTTCCATCTGCGGGATATGAAGGGCCGCGAAGAAATTGACGCGATAGTGGAACTCAGGGATGGCTCGTGGGTGGGATTTGAAGCGAAACTTTCGCACAACGAGGTCGATGCCGCGGCGGCACATTTGTTAAGAGTGGCAGAGAAGGTCTCCTTGCCACCGGCCGCTCTCATCGTGGTTATTCCCAGCGGACCAGCTTTCCAACGGTCAGATGGAGTGTGGGTGGTTCCACTAGCGGCGCTTACGGAATAGCCGCAAAATCTGCGGCAGGTAGCCGGCGATGACCAGCACGATGATGAGCCGGATAATCTGCACGGCCACCACGGCTGGGCCCGCGCCTCCTTCCGCAGACAGCGCAAGCACCGTCTCCAGCGCGCCGGGTGAGGTGGCGAGGTAAGCCTCGAAGTAGGTTATGTCCAGCCATGCGGTCAGAGGCAGTGCGGTCAATGCGCACACGCCGATCACGACAACGATAAAGAGGATCGTCGCCGGTAGCTGCTTGGCGAAGGCCCGCAGTGCCGGTACCGAAAGCCCACCACCGCAGACCCAGCCGATGGACATAAAGGCCATGATCTTGAACACGTAGAGCGGCTCCAGTGTGTGGCCGGCTGGAATAACCTGCGCAACCAGCACCGTCAAGATGAGCGGCCCCAAAACAGCAGCAGCTGGCAAACGCACCAGCTTGCCCAGCTGTTCACCAACCACAGCGATGGCGAGAGTCAGCAGTACGATCCACCACGTGACCTCGCCGTCAACGCTCATGTCGACACCGTGACCAGCGGGGGCATCCAACAACGACACCACCAAAGGCAGCGACACCGACACCGCCAGAAGGCGCAGGTATTGCGTCAGCGCCACGTAGCGGTAGTCCGCGCCGAGCTCGCTAGCTAGTGCCGGCATGAGGGAGGCCCCGCCCGGCAGCATCGACAAAATACCCGTCTCCCAGGAAATATCCTTCGGCTGCGAACGATGCAGCAGAACACCGCCAGCGACGCCGATTAAAACAGTAATGAGTGACATCGTCACCGCGGCTGGCACAAAGCCGATGAGGGTGGAGGCAGGAACTAAGGTCAAAGGTATGCCCGCCATCATTCCGATGAATCCGCGGGCGACAGAATAAAAGTGCTCGTTAACGGCGAGTTCTTTGCCCGTCGTCAAGGCCATGGCTCCCGAGACCACGATGGCGCCGAGGATCCAGGCTGCGGGTACGTGAAGGTAGCTAAACAATGCCCCGAGTGCTGCAGACCCCGGGGCCACGATGACCCATCTCGTACGAACAGACATGGAATCGAGTTTAATGATGGACATGGATTTCGGATTAAGCGGTTGGACGATTCTCACCATTGGCGCTGCCGTGGCCGGATGGATCGATGCCGTCATTGGCGGCGGCGGGCTCGTGCTTATTCCGCTCATTCTGGCGGTCGCGCCCCAGCTTGCTCCCGCCACCGCCCTGGCCACGAACAAGGTGGCGGCGGTCTCTGGAACGGCCTCTGCTGCCGTTACGCTCGTCAAGAAGGTCCGCCCGCCGAAGGGCGAGCTCATCCGTATGGGCCTTATCGCCCTCCTATGTTCCGGGCTCGGCGCTGCAGCAGCCGCACTCATGGACAAGGACGTCATGCGGCCGGTCATCATCGTGCTCATGGTGGCAGTCGGCATTTTCGTGGCCTTTCGCCCAGACTTCGGCAGCGGCGAAGGGGACGGTATCCGTGGCGGCTGGCGCACGTGGACCGGGTTAGCCGCCGTGGCGGCCATTGCCTTTTACGACGGTATTTTTGGGCCCGGCACCGGCATGTTCCTCATCATGGCCTTCACCGCCATCTTTTCCCAGAACTTCCTTACCTCCGCCGCGATGTCCAAGGTGGTCAACACATGTACCAACGTCGGCGCGCTCGTGGTCTTTATCGTGGGCGGGCACGTGGTATGGGGCCTAGCACTTGTTCTCGCAGCAGCAAATATCATCGGCGCGCAGCTGGGCGCGCGAACAGTGCTCGGCGGCGGTGCGAAGCTCATCCGCTATGCACTGCTCACTCTCGTCGTGGTGATGAGCGTGTACCTGGCCTGGCAGCAGTGGGGTTAAATCCGGTTCTTCGTCTTTGCGGTTGCTACCGCATTCCACGGATCCTCCGGCCACGGGTGCTTGGGATAGCGCCCGCGCATGTCGGCGCGCACCCCGGCATAGGGCCCAGACCAGAAGCTCGCTAGATCATCGGTGACGGCAAGTGGCCGGCCGGCGGGGGATAACAGATGAAATTGCACGCGATGGCCGCAGTATTCGGGAGACTCCGCCAACCCGAAACATTCCTGCAACTTGATGGAGACCACTGGGCGCTCGCCGGACCAATCGATCCTCGCAGCACGTCCGGACGGAACCGATAACCGTTCCGGCGCGAGCTCATCCAAGCGGCTAGCTTCGGGCCACGGCAGCAGGCGCTGCAGCGCCGGATACATGTCTGGGCGCTTACCGGAAGCCAGTTCATACAGCTCCGGCTCCAGCCAGCTCAGATCATCACCGTCCACGTCCGGCCATGGCTCACCGTATGCAGCGTGTAAGTGCCGCATACGCTCCCGCAGGTTCTGGGCCTTGTCGCTGAAGTGAAACAGGTTTAAACCCTGTCCGGAGTTGCGTAGTGCCTCCACCGCCTCATCACCGGAGACCTTCACTGGGGTTTCCGACAGCACGATGGCGCCTGCCGCACGCACCCGTACGCCGCGCACTTTGGGGCCGTCGAGAAAAGCTCGGGTTTCCTCCGTCACGCCGATGATCTCGAGCGCGTCCTTTTCCGCAATCGGCACTGCTTCACGAATGATGGCGTTTCGAGATTGTGCCAACGACACCTCCGCCACCGCCAACCACTCGTGACCATCCTCGAGAAACCGCGCGCGGGTGCCACTCGCCAACAAATACTCCTTGTCACCTACGCGCTTAGCCACGAACTCTGGGAAAGCGGTAGCAACCACCACGCCTGGGTCCACCGGACCTTTGTTAGGCACCAAGCGGGCCAGCCGCTTCGGGTCCGAATCATCCAGGCGGGCAATCGTCTGCGCCGCCCCCGCACCGTACTTCAACAGTGCCGCGCCCCACCGTGGGTGCGTCGGCAGTAGCGCCAGCTCTTCGCCAGCGTTGAGCAGATCTAGGGTGCGGTGGGCGTCGGCAAGCGCGGGTGCCGGTGCTTGATCAAGCAACGGGAAGTCCGGCCCCGCGCCCCAACAATCCATGAACAGCGCCGCCTGCGTGAGGTCCGCGGAAAGGATCTCTGGAATCACGTGCGGAGAAAAGTGCTGGTAGTCCTCCTGTGAATAGCAGCGGACGACGGTACCCGGCGCCTCACGTCCGGCACGTCCGGCGCGTTGATCGGCGCTGCTTTTCGACGTCGACACCGTCACCAACCCACTCATCCCGCGCTGCGCATCCCGCTTGGGGACGCGGGACAACCCAGCATCGACGACGGTGCGCACACCCGGCACGGTCAGCGAAGATTCGGCGATGGACGTGGCGACGACGATGCGCTGTTCTCGCGTATACAGCGCCGTGTCCTGCTCCTGCGTGGTTTGGCGGCCATGGAGCGGAAAAACGTTGTGGCCGCTCAAGGCATCACACACCAGGTTGACCTCGCGAACTCCCGGCACAAAGACCAGCGTGGACTCGTGCTGCCGCGCGGCAACCCTCGCCACGCCTTTCCAAAAGTCTCGATCTCCCGCAGCGCGCCCCGGAATCGGTTCATAGGAGATGTTGAGCGGATATGTAACGGCCTCAGTGGAATGGATCGGCGCCCCTCCCATGAGCTGGGAGAAGCGGGAGGCGTCGACAGTCGCGGACATGGCAATGACCCGAAAATCATCGCGGAGCTGCGCCAACTCCAAGCACATGCCGAGTACGAGGTCAGTATCGAGCTGGCGTTCATGCACCTCGTCGATGGCTACGGAATCAACACCAGTGAGTTCCGGATCCCGCAACAGGCGGCGCAACAGAACGCCGGGGGTAACGAATTCAACGTCCTGACCCTTCCGGGAATCACCGCGCACCGCATAGCCGATGCGCTGCCCGGACAACTCCTGCAAGCGGTTGGCCGCGGCACGCACCGCCACGCGGCGTGGTGCGGTGACGAGAACCTTGCCGTTTACCTGGTTAGCCAACGCCGGTGGAACAAGCGTGGTCTTACCCGTGCCGGGCGGGGCCTGGACGACGACGTGGCCGTCTGAAGGAAGAGAATCAATGGTCTCTAGGACGGGAAGTCCTTTGCCTATCGCCTTGAGATCAAACATCGAGATCCTGGCGCTCCCACCTATCTTCGTTGTCCTCCAGCGTGCGCACCACACGACCGGGTTGACCCAGCACCATTGACCTATCCGGGATATCTGTGGTGACCAGTGTGTTCGCTCCAACGACACAATCCTCGCCGATGGTCACGCCCGGCAGCACCGTGACGTTGGCGCCGAACCACGTGTTGCGCCCGACGCTAATGGGCTTCGCAATCTCCCAGCCCTCCGCCCGCATCTCATGATCGTTGACGGGGTGGCCCACCGTGATGAGCGAGCAATTCGGCCCGATCATGACGCGGTCTCCGAGGGTTACAGGCGCCTGCGCCAGGATTGTCGCACCAAAGTTGATGAACACGTCTTTTCCGATGGTCACATTGCAGCCATACTCGACGTTGAGCGGCGTGTGCAGCCCGGGAACCTCGGACTCGGGCGACAACAGTTCCCGCAAAATCTCCTTCGCGCGCTCTGGGTTGGTGTTTTGCAGCTCATTGAGCTCCTTGGCCAGCAGGAAGCCGCGTCGATGTTCGGCGCTAACCTCCTCGTTGACACTGGGCATGAACCACTGCCCGCTGGTCATGCGTTCAAAGGATCCTTCGTCTGGGTG
Organism: Corynebacterium sp. HMSC074A09; assembly: GCF_001811545.1. Classification (NCBI taxonomy): domain Bacteria; kingdom Bacillati; phylum Actinomycetota; class Actinomycetes; order Mycobacteriales; family Corynebacteriaceae; genus Corynebacterium; species Corynebacterium sp. HMSC074A09. The sequence goes on from NZ_KV805138.1 coordinate 14,444, forward strand.
ATGCATGTCAGCCATCCTATTCCCTCCTCTTAGTCTCGAGTCAGAACATCGAGAGCGGCACGGTGAAGGAAAACCTTGGAGCGGCCTTGTTGGATTTCTTCTAGGATTCCTAAATCTACGAGATGCGCCAGCCACGCGCTGGCGGTTTGGCGTTTGACGAAGCCCGTCTCTACCACGTCAGTAATGCGTACATAGGGCTTGATAAGAATGAGCTCGGCCATCTCGAGGGGATGGTTAATCACGCCCGCAGAACGTATTCGTTGCGCAGTGTTTTCCTGGATAGCCCGAAGCTGGGTAATCATCGAGGAGGCGTCGGCAGCCGCTGCGTGAACGCCGCGGATCATAAAAAGAAGCCAGTTTTCCCATGCTCCCTTAGCTGTCACAGCGTTGAGATGGCGATAGTAGTCTGCTTTGTTTCCGACGATATACCCGGACAGGTACAAAACCGGCAGCTCAAGAAGATCTTCTTGGATGAGGTAGAGGACGTTAAGGATTCGTCCAGTGCGCCCATTGCCATCGTAGAAAGGATGGATTGCTTCAAATTGATAGTGAAGCAGTGCCATCTTTACAAGGGAATCAACGTCGTGGCTGCAATATATATAGTCCTCCCACGCTGCGAGATGGTCCTCGATAATCTCCCTTCCTTCAGGTGGGGTGTAGAGCCTCTCCTTCGTTACAGGGTTACCGATAAACGTGCCCGGAAGTGAACGCACCTCGGCCTGAGTATCTAGAAGGGTGCTGCATACGATTTTTGCTGTCTTTTCTGATAGAGGTCGCTGCGATAGTGAGGAAAGTCCAGCGTGGAGCGCGGCGTTATAGCGAAGAGCCTCCTTGGTGGCAGGAGTCGGCTCGGCATCGACGTGCCACGCCGCACGGAAGAGCTCGTCATTAGTGGTGACGATGTTCTCAATCTCGGAGGAAGCACGAGCCTCACGCAGTGGAATCGTTGAGGTGATGATCTCCGGGTTAGGGATGAGCTGGCAGGCCGTACGCAGTTCAGCCAGTTTTTCCTTAGCATCGATGATGGCCTTAAGCACGGGAACGGTTTCCACCACTTCTGCAGGGGGGAGGGGTGGAAGCTCATTGTAGGGGGTGTCCGGGCTATAGGTTGGCATGGTAAAAGAATAGACATGTTGAGCAGATATGTCGATTTTTTTCAGAATTTTCGACATATCTGGATGACTTGTCGATTGCGTCGACATATCGGCGTACCCTCAGACGTTGACGTGTTAACAAATTAAGAAAGGCATCCTTATGGCGAAAATCGGCATCATCCTCGGCTCTACCCGCGACGACCGCGCCGGACTGGCCATCGCCCAGTGGGTCACCGACCTCGCTCAGGGGCGCGACGTGGACTACGAGCTCATTGACCTCAAGGCCTTCGACGTTCCGATCCTCACCACCTCCGTCATTCCTATGGCGGCAAACAAGAATTACGAGGATCCGCAGGTGCAGGCTTGGTCCGATGCTGTCGATTCCTGCGACGGCTATATCTTTGTCACCCCGGAGTACAACCACTCCGTGCCGGGCGCTTTCAAGAACGCCGTCGATTCCCTCGGCGCCGAGTGGGTAGGCAAGCCGATTGCGTATGTGGGCTACAGCTTCAGCGGCGGCATCCGCGCGGTAGAGGCGTGGCGCCTCATCATGGCGAACTTCTCTATGAAGCAGCTGCGCACCCAGCTGGATATCTCGCTGAATACCGACATGAAGGATGGCACCTTCACCCCGGCTGATTTCAAGGCCGGGATCGTCGAAAACATCTGCGCCGAGCTGGAAGAAGTCCTATCCTAGGGCGCATGGAAAAGGTAGCAGTCGTCACAGGAGCATCGTCGGGGATCGGGGAGGCGTCGGCAAGAGCGTTGGCGGCCGACGGTTGGCATGTTGTCGTCGGTGCGCGTCGCGTAGAGCGCCTTGAGGCCCTCGCGAAGGACATCGGCGGCGAGGCGCACGCCCTCGACGTAACCTCGGACGAGTCCGTGGCTGAGTTCGTCTCCCACCTCGACCGCGTGGACCTCTTGGTCAACAACGCCGGTGGCGCGAAGGGCCTGGAGCCCCTCGTGGAGACTACTATCGATGACTGGCAGTGGATGTACGACGTCAACGTCCTAGGCACTGTCCGTATGATCCAAGCCCTCATGCCGAAGCTGCGGGGTGGGCTCATCATCAACATGGGCTCCGTTGCCGGTTGGAACGTCTACGAGGGCGGCTCCGGCTACAACGCCGCTAAGCACGGTGTGCGCGTGATTTCCCGTGCACTTCGTATCGAGGAGCACGGCGTTCGTGTCACCGAACTCGACCCGGGCCGTGTAGCCACGGCGGAGTTTTCCCTCAATCGTTTTCGGGGCGACACCGAACGTGCTGCACAGGTGTATGACGGCGAACTCAACCTCACCGCAGAAGACATCGCTGAGGCCGTGCGTTGGGTGGCCTCGCTGCCGGAGCACGTCAACATTGACACCATGACCATTAAGCCGCGCACGCAAAGCTAAATTACCTGTTTCGCTGCAGGTGAGACGCCTCTTATAGTGGCATGCGTTAGTGAAAACACATGTGAGTATGGGGGTGTTAGATGGCATTCAGCGCCATAGTGGCCTTAATGGGTGTGTGGTTCGCGGCGATGGCCTCGCCAGGACCAGACGTGGTGCAGATTATTCGTTTGGGTGCACGCTCTACGCGCGCGGCGGTGTGGGCCGCAATCGGTAGCACCACCGGCTTGATGATGTGGACCGTTGCTTCGCTAGCGGGGCTTACCGCATTGATTTCGGCGCACCCGGAAATCCTGGTGGCGCTGCAGGTTGCCGGCGGCAGCTATCTGCTGTGGATGGCTTTTTCTGCCATCAGCGGTGGCATCAAAGAGCGCCGTGCACCGGCAACTATGAACCCTCAACCGCGCGGGTTCACCCCGGATGGCATCATCAGACTCGGCACGGCGTACCGCATGGGCCTGGTCAGCGACCTTTCCAACCCCAAGGTTCTGATTTTCTTCGGCGCTATCTTTGCCAATTTTATCGATCCGGACATGGGCTTGAGCGCCAATGCCACGGTTGGTTCTGTGTTGGTTATAGAAAGCCTCATTATTTTTGTTGGTGTCGCGCTGTGTACTCGTGCGGTGTCGAAGTGGATGGCGAAGAACTCCGCCAGTGTCGATATCTTTAGTGGCGTAGTGTTTGCCCTGCTTGGCGTCATCATTCTGGTGGAGGGACTGCTCAGTGCAGCCGCTGGGTATGCTGGTCAGCATGCTAGAAGTCTCAATTAAGGGAGAATCCATCAAGCTCGGCCAGTTCCTCAAACTGGCATCCTTGGTCGCCACCGGGGGTGAGGCCAAAGAACTTATCGAGCAAGGCCAGGTCACCGTCAATGGGGAAGTGACTAAGCAGCGCGGTGCAACGCTGGCGCTTGGCGACGTCATCTGCGTCTCCGACACCTGCGCCCGCGTCGTCGAAGACGACGACGATTATTTTGATGAGGCCACCGCCGATGATGACTTCGACCCGGAGAAGTGGAGGAACCTTTAATGCCCGCCTTTGAAGCAGAAGTAGGAATGCCCTACTGGATTACTCTGGCTAGCTCCGACGTGAAGGCTTCCGAGGAGTTTTATTCCGCCGTGTTGGGCTGGGAATTCGAAGAGGGCATTGCCCGTCTGGAGGGCCTGCCGATCGCGGAGATCGTCCCTGGCCAAGACACTTGGGCAACGTACTTCCTTTCCCGCGACTTGGAAGCCGACTGCGCCCGGGTAGAACAACTCGGCGGCAAGATCCTCGCATTAGGCGCGCCGTTGGCGCTTGTTCTGGACAACAGTGGTGCCATGTTTGGTTTGACGCAGCCGGAGCTCGACCGCTTCGTTGCTGGCGGCGAGCCGGGGACCCCGGTATGGCACGAGCTGACGGTCTCGGAGAATTTCCACTCGACGTTGGACTTTTATGGCGAGCTCTTCGACTGGGAGATTCGCGGCGATGAGCACTACGCAGTCGCGGAGGAAGAAGGCGCTGCCTTTGCCGGGTTCTGGCACGCGGAGGGTTTGCCGAGTTTCTGGCAAACCTACTTGGGCGTGCGGGATATCGACCAAGCGGCGAAGGCTGTGATTGATAACGGCGGAAAGATCATTCGCGAGCCCCACGATTCACCATTCGGCCGCCTGTGTCTGATTGAGGATTCCACGGGTACGGCCCTGACCTTGTGTGAGGTTGAGGATGCCCCCGAAGAACCCATCGAACTCTAGGGTTACGGAGGTCGTGCGCCGCATACCGCCCGGCAATGTCTCCACATACGGAGAGATCGCAAAAGTGGCGGGCGTCGGCCCGCGGTATGTGGGCTGGGTGATGTCGAAAAGCACAGATCTGCCCTGGTGGCGGGTGGTTAACAGTACCGGCCGCGCCCACACTTCCGCCGCCCAAGTCCATTGGGATGAAGAAGGTATCCCACACCGTGGGGACCGCGTGATCCTTTCGAAGTGCGGTCTGGATGCGGCGGATCTGGGAGGGTGAAAGTGCGCGCTTGGCTCTTTTTGACCATTGCCATCATCAGTGAGGTGGTGGCGACTTTATGCCTCAAGGCGGCGCTAGAGCACCCCGCGGTCTATGTCGTGGTGGTGGCGGGCTACGTCGTCGCTTTTTCCGCCCTGCATCAAGTGTTGCGTTGCGGCATGCACGTGGGTGCGGCCTATGGCATCTGGGGTGCAACCGGCGTGGTGCTTACCGCAGGGTTGTCCGCGTACCTCTTTGGCGAACAGCTCACGCCGCTCATGTTGGTGGGCATGGGGTGCATCATCGCCGGCGTGGTCTGCGTTGAAATGGGCGGCAGGGAACCGAAGACCACGCTCGTGGAGGTGGATCCTTGATCTGGTTATCCCTTGCCATCCTCATCGAAGTCGCCGGTACATTGGGCCTGCGTATGCTGGCCGTTCATGGGCAGAAGGCGTGGGTAGCGTGGGTCGTCGTGGCCTATGTGTCCTCCTATGTTTTCTTGTCGTTGGCTCTCCGTCAGGGCATACCGCTAGGTGTGGCCTATGGAATCTGGACTGCCTGTGGCGTGGCGCTTACTGCTCTTTTATCCTTCATGCTTTTCCGCGAGCCTTTCACTTGGCTTAAGGGCTTAGGGGTCGCGCTGATCATTGGCGGAGTGCTCCTAGTGGATATGGGGTAGAGCCGGCTATCCCATTCGTCGTTGTAAACGACGGATCCTTCCTAGAAGGGGATTTCTTCACTGCCTTCAGATTTCTTGTTCTTCGCCTTTTCTGTTTGGCGTGCGGCTTCTCGTTGTTCTTTGTCTAGCTCGGCTTTAAGCTCCTGAGCCTCGCGATGCTTCCTGGTGCGATATCCTTCAATATCTTGTGCGATGCTCCGTGCCCAGCGCTTGCGCTTAGGAGCCAGCGGCCCGGAAGGCTCTGTGATTGCCCAGGTTCCGTCCTCAAAAAGCCAGACCACATCCCCGGTATCAGGGTCCAAGATATAAAAGGCCCGTCCATCGGTTTTCATATTGTGGTGGTGCTGGCACAACGCCACCATGTTGTCCGGATGCGTTGGCCCACCATCGGCGTAGTTAATCCGGTGGTCTAACTGACACAACCACGCCGGCATTCCGCAGCCAGCGGCACGGCAGGTGCCATCGCGGCCTTCAACGTATTTGCGAACCATCGTGGCTGGTCCGTAGCTCTTAGAGGCCTCCGGCTTGGTGCTCAAATCTCTTACCGTTGTGGATTTAGCCGGGATGTCTCCTGCTTGCCAGCCATGTCCTTCCACGTACACCGGGGCGTCCTCTACATCGTCGGCTTTATACGTGTGGAGCACTACTCGGGCAGCTTCTGGCTCCACCTTTCCGGTAGTGAGGAGGATCAGCGCTTCCGCCATGGACACCTTATGCTTTTCGGCTGCTGCCTTAATTGCTTCATGGATGATGATTCCGACGCTGCTGTCTACCTCGAGTTCTAGGGTGGCGCGCTGGGCGCGGGTCATCATGGAGTACCGATTCTTTGGGCGCTTATCCTCCACGGCGATGGAGTCATCATGAACCTTGACGAGGTCGCGTATCCGGCGGCGAATCTGCGCGGTGGTGGGAAATACCTGATTCGGCTTAGTCGGGGTAAACCACCGAGCTAATGAGGCATCAATTGCGGCGACCACCTCCTTTGAAGGCTGGCCTAGTTTAGCCATCACCTGATCGATGGCAATCAAAGCCGCTAGGTCCAGCAAATGGTTGGCATCTTGCAGAGCCTTTACTTGAGGAAGCTCGGTAAGGCGGTGAAGGCCCATGATAATGCGGGCTACCGCGCCAGCAGATTTACCGGTCTTTATCCCAAGGCGCATGCAGGCCGTATCGGCGTCCTCGTCAAGTGCGGGAAGAACGCTGGACCAGAATTCATAGTCTGCCTGGCGTACACCTTGACCTGCCACGCAGACCGGATCATTTGGATTGGAATGAGAAAAATAGGACGCATTAACAACGTCTGTAGTGGAAGACACGAAACGCGCAACCCCCCTCTTTCTTAAGTGAATTACTGAGAGGATCCGAACCCCCACTGTTCGAAACCCCTTTCGAAAAACGAGTTTATGCCACACCCTCCACGATGTCTACCCCGGAAGAAAAGTTGTTAAAGGGGAGGCAACTGAGGTGGCAGATGCTGGCGAGGTATGGTTTCAGTCGGTCTCCCGCTCGATGCGGGCCGCGCGGAAGTCCCCTGGAGTGGGACGTATGTTTGGTTAATGCGCCCTCACTGGGGGGTTGTTAAAATTGTGACTTGAGTTAATCTATGCGCGTGCTGAAACCTACCCCGCTCATCGTTGGCCTTGCTCTTGCGGCTCTCACGGCGCCACCCGCCCATGCCCTGACGTTCAATCCTGAAAAGGTTCCACCACGCACCCAGATGACCGTGCGTTATGCCGACGGAAACTCAGTCTCCACCGGAAATGGCCATGAGTCCCGCGCCGCGCTATCCCTGGCCAAGCTATACCTCGGCATGTGGGTGCTGAAGTACGGCGCGCCGGAGGATAAAGCCCGCGTGGAGAACATGATTCGTTTCTCTGAGGACGGAACTGCCAGCGACTTAGAGTGGAAATATCCGCAGGCGATTCCCTCCATCATCGGTGAGTATCAGCTGGGGGAGACCCACCACAACGGCTACTGGGGAAATGTCACGACGTCGACGGAGGATCTCACGCGCTTCATCGGGGTGATTTCTGGCGATCCGGTTGCCGCGCCGATCACGAAGGGCATGGCGACGGCAGCGCCCACGGCGGCCGACGGTTACCGCCAGGACTTTGGCACCGCACGAATCCCGGGCATCATCGGCACGAAATTTGGGTGGTCGGATGATCGCCAAGTTCACGCGAGTGCCTCTTTTGGTCCGGGTTATAGTGTGGCGGCTAATACCTATGGTTCCCCGGCGGATCTCACGACGGATGTTCTCGGTGCGGTGGAGGTTTCTCCGCAGGCGCCGAGCTTGCCGACGCCCCTCCAAGATGCGCGCGATAGGGCGTGTGCGGAACTGAAGCGCGCTGTGCCGAGCTCGTCGCAGGTGTGCTGACCAACCAGGAAATAAGCTAAGAAGTACCTTTGCGCTTGCTAAGAAATCAATATATTCTCGGCTGTCAACGAAGCAGTTGCTAGCCCGAAAGGTATTTCTGATGCGCAAGACGTTGTCCATTTTGACCATTGCTGTTGCAGCTTTGAGCGCTGCCCCAGCAGCGACTGCGAAGAGCGACCAAACCCGTTCGCTTATTTCCCCAGGCACGTGTGCCACCATTACCAAGTTGGCAAATGAAGGAAAGCCCGTTCCGGATCCGTCTATTCTGCGCGATGCCGATTCCGTTCCTTCTTACTTCCAGAGCGGGGTCCTTAAGTACAAGGTGGCGGATGATTTCCCCTACCGCGAGCAGCTCGATGCCGCGGTAGCTGAGTGGAACGACGCGCTCGACGGGAAGGCCTCGCTTAAGGAAGTAGCGCCGTCCGAGGCTGATGAAGACACCATCGCCATCATCTACAAGCCGGAACCGAACGGTTACGTCCAAGGTACGGCCTACCCGGACCATGGGATGCTCTTCATCAAGACCGCTAACGCTCAGTACCCAGAGGCGCTCCAAGGCACTATCGCCCACGAGCTCGGCCACATGATGGGCGCGGGTCACTCCTGCGCCCACGCGCTCATGGCCGGTGCGAACCAGAATCCCATTTCTTATCATGTGACTCCGCTCGATGCGGTGGCTGTCCTGCAAGGACAGTTCGACTAAGTCACCGCAGGCTGGCCGCGCCCGGCGAATGCGAATAGGTGTCGTCGGTCTTGGCCAGGCGGTGAGCGCGGATTCCCAGGTAGATGACCGTCGGGTACATGATGAGCGCCACGAGGACATACTGCGTGACGAGCTGCCAGGTTTCCTCCCACATGTAGTTCCACGCGAAATGGAGACAGAAGGAGAAAAACAGCGCGCCCACGCCAATGCCGAGGCGCCACCACCATGGTTTATGCGCGGCGTAGATAGCCCAGCCGATGCCAAAACCTGCGATGGCAGAGAAGCACATGTGCAGGCACGGGCCTGCAACAAGGCGCAGACCCCACATCTGGAGCATGCCGATCCAGTCTGAGGTCGGGTGCATCAGTGCACCCATCGCGGAGTACAGGCTGTTTTCCAGGACTTCGAAGCCCCAGCCCACGAGCGCACCGACGATGAAGCCGTGCCAAGGCCGGTTGAGCTGTCGGAAGCTGAGGAGGATGAAGACCACGCCGAGGGCCTTGGCAAATTCTTCCGGATAAGCACCGGCCCAGGACATCATGGATTCCTCCCAGCCCAGGCCCACGGAGAGGTCGGTCAGTGGGGAGGCTGACAGCAGCGCCAAGGTCACAGCAGCGCCGGCTCCCCAGAGCACGCTTGCCGACGCCCACCCTTTCCCCGGCCTTGCCCACATCGGACTGCGACTCCACAGGAACAGGCCCAGCGCTAAGAAGCCGACGCCGAGGATCAAGCTAACGAGGCCCGGCAGAGGAGCCACGAAGAAAATGCCGAGCAGATTAATCAGGGAAATCGGTAGGCAGAGACCAATGATGATCCACAAGGTAACGCGGAAGATTTTGCTCATCAGAAGGCCTCCATAAATTGTTGGGCAAGGTCGGTCGGGTCACCATTGGAGAAGACGATCTGATAGTTGAGATCGCCTTTAGCCACGCTGAAGGCGAAGACCGGAATAAAGCCATCCGTTTCAAGGGTGAGAATGCCTCCGGCATCTTTAACGTCTTCTTTCTTCGGCATGCCCTCGAAGCTGGTTGCGCGCACGGCGCGGCGCAAAGCGAGTGCATCGTCCTCGACGCCTTCGGTGACATAGGCCTCGACCAAGGTATCGCCGCAGTCCCAGGCCTGGTTGGCCATGGAATCATGATTTACGCTGCACGTAAGGCCCTCGATGGGTTGGCGCCACTCAGGGTCATCGAGCACCACTTCTTCCATTTCAGGTTCACGTTCCGGCAAGGCCAAGCTCAGCACAGCGGGCAGCCCAAGGACGAGCAAGGTTGCCCCGAGCACGGCGAAGAAAGGTCCCGTCATCTTCGCCGGAGGGAAACGATAAGAAGTCATGCACACCACACTAACGCGTGCTTCTGACATAGAGTGAAGTGCATGAAGGATCTGTATCAATTTGTTAATGGCCCATGGATTGAGTCCCACGTTATCCCCGATGATCGCGGTGTCGACGGCACCTTCCACGCGCTGCGCGACGAAGCCGAGGAACTCGTCCACGAGATCGTTAAGGAAGACGCTGGCCGTCCTGGGATCGTGTATTCCTCTCACATGGACGTTGAGGGAGTCAATGCTGCGGGGACGGCGCCACTTTCCGAAGATCTGGACAAGCTGGTTGCGGCTGATCCGGAGGAGCTGGCGCACAACCTGGGTGTTCTGGAGCGCGAGGGCGTTGGTGCCCCAGTGACCTTCTGGGTAGAAAAAGACTCCGGCTCTGAGGACGCGGTGGCCTACATTATTCAGTCTGGTTTAGGTCTGCCGGATGAGGCTTATTACCGCGAAGAAGCTCACGCGCAGACGCTCGCTGACTACGAGAAGCACGTTGCGGCGATGCTGGGATTCTTAGATCCCGCTCGCCTCTTCGGGCTGGGCGCGGAGGTTGCAGCTACCCGCATCGTGAACCTGGAGAAGGAAATTGCGGCTGGGCATTGGGATGTGGTGGCCTCCCGTGATGCGGTGAAGACGTATAACCCGGTGGACGTCGCCAATCTGCCCAGCATCACCCGCGCCATCCTGCAGGGTGGGGGACTGCCGGAGCACCGCGTGGTGGCCATGATGCCGTCCTACTTTGAGCACCTCGAGGGCCTGTTCACCGCCGGCCGTATGGCGGATTGGCAACTGTGGGCTACGTGGCACATTCTGTTGTCGCGTGCCCCCTACCTCACCGAGGAGATCGGTAAGAAGAACTTCGAGTTCTATGGAACTAAGCTCTCGGGTGCTACTGAACAGCGTGCACGTTGGAAGCGCGCCGTCGGGCTGGCGGAAAACATGGTGGGCCAGGAAATCGGCAAGGTCTTCGTGGACAAGCACTTCCCGCCGTCCTCGAAGTCCGAGATGGATGAGCTGGTGGAATACCTTACCGCCGCCTACCGCGAGAGGATTTCGCAGCTGGAGTGGATGAACCCGGGTACCCGCGAGCGCGCGCTGGAAAAGCTCTCCCAGTTCAAGGCCAAGATTGGGTACCCGGATACGTGGCGCGACTACTCTGACCTGGAGTTTTCGCCGAAGGGTGCGGACTTGGTGGCCAATGTGCGCGCAGGCAACGCGTGGAACCACGATTATGAGTTGGCCAAGATTGGCAAGCCGGCGGACCGCGATGAATGGTTCTCCACCCCGCAGACGGTGAATGCTTTTTATAATCCGGTGGTCAATGACATCACCTTCCCGGCGGCTATTTTGCGCCCGCCGTTCTATAACCCAGAAGCTGATGCCGCGGAGAACTTCGGTGCTATCGGCGCGGTGATTGGCCACGAGATTGGGCATGGCTTTGATGATCAGGGCTCGCAGTATGATGGCCAGGGCAACCTCAACTCTTGGTGGACGGATGAGGACCGCGCGGCCTTCGAGAAGTTGACCGCGAAGCTGGTGGATCAGTTCCAAGGCCAGGTGCCCAAGGTACTGGAGGGCACTGATTCCGCAGGCGTCAACGGCAGCTTCACTCTGGGTGAGAACATCGGTGACCTGGGCGGATTGGGCATTGCCGTGGTGGCCTACAAGAACTACTGCGCCGACAAGGGCCTGGACATCAACGGTCAGGTCGCGCCCTTTGAGGCAGAAGGTGCTGAGCCTGAATTGGCAGAGCACGAGTACACCGGTCTGCAGCGCTTCTTCCTGGCGTGGGCGCGCGTGTGGCGTACTGCTATTCGTCCGGAGATGGCTACGCAGTACTTGGCTATTGACCCGCACTCGCCGGCGGAGTTCCGCTGCAACATCATCGCCGAGAACATTGACGAGTTCTACGAGGCTTTTGATGTCGAGGATGGATTGGTCCCAGAGGAGCGCGTCACCATCTGGTAGTACCCTTGGGGGCCATGAGTGACTACCAACTAAGTCCGGAAGAACAGCTCGAGCAACTCTCCTCCTACATGGAGGTGCACTACCCGCTGCCGGACTTCCGTCCGCCGTGGGCAGGTGGAGGTTCGCCGGAGGCGGACCGCTACTGTGCGCTGCTGCCGGATCGCATCGTGCAGGCCTCGATGATGGTGCTGGGTACCGCGGTGGATCACTCGCTGCCTGGTACTGCCTTCACGGAGGGGGTGCGTGTTGAGGAATCTGAGGTCGGAGCGATCTTTGTTCCCTCGGAACAGAATGGCCGTTGGGCAGTCTCGCTGCACTCCGGTGGCTGGTGGCGCGGTGACGGCAAGGCGCTAGAGATGCAGTGGCGGCCCGAAGTGGCTGCTGCGGCGCAGCTGTCGGGGACCACGATCATTGATGTGGATTATCCGTTGGCGCCCGAGCACACCGTGGCGCAGATGGTGGAGTCGGTTCAGGCGGCCGTCGATTATGCGCGCGCCCAGGGGGCAGAGCGCGTGACGGCGTGGGGCTATTCCTCCGGTGGCGCGCTCGCAGCGCTGGTGCCTGCCGACGCCCTCCTCCTCACCTTCCCCGACTTCGGTGCGCTGGCCAAGCTCCCGGAGGAGATCCGCGGCGACTATGTCCTCGATGTTGAGAAGCTGCCGGGGCTATATTCCGGCATCTTGGTCCAGACCGCGGCGCAGGACGAGATTGCTGAGCGCGTGAAGATCCCCGGTGCACAGACCGCGGACTACGTATCTATGCACCGTATCTCTACCCCGGCCGTGGCGCGTCAGAGGGTGCGTGACGCGGCCAAGTTCCTGTAGGGCTATTGCTCGCCCTCTGGGCGAATCTTCATCTCAGAGTTCTTCCACCAGCCGGAGCGCTGGATGATCTCTTGGTCGATCTCTGCCTCCAGCGGGGCCTCGCCCTGGGAGTTGGTGCGCAGCTCATACTTTTCAATGGAGCCCCAGTCGCGCGCCCAATCGTTGTTGAGGTAGCTCGGGATCTCATAGGAGTAGTTCACTGCTTCCGCGGTGGCCAGCGCGCCACCACCGGAGAAGGACTGGAAGTCCGTGAGGGAAGTTTGCGCGGCGGCGTCGGGAAGAATGCGGAACTGCGGAATTTCGGTTACCCCGGCGTAGTGGTCAAAGGTGCGCTGGCAGGGGAACTGCAGGGCGACGGACCAGTCAAGGAGTGCCGGGGTGGAGGAATCGAATTGCGAGTTGATGGTGGCAAGCTCCGGCACGCGCGGCGGGGTAAACGCCATCCAATCATCCTCATCGGTGGAGTCGTCTACCGCAACGAGGCGCACGACGTTGGCCTCCTCCGGGAGCTCGTCCAGAGCAATGCGGAGGTTGCGCCACTTGGGGGTAGCACCGACGTCGGAAAGCTCGGCCTCACCCTTGTTGGTGACCTTGCCGTCCTTGAGGGTGCCGTACTCCAGGGTGAGCTCGGTGCCCTCCTGCTCCACGCCGTTGACGTCGTGGTGGTAAATCTTGCCGGCGGCAGAAACCGAGAGGATGGGGGAGTTTTCTGAGGATTCCGGCAGGTTGTACCACTGCGTGGTGATGGTGGCGGTGGAGCGCTGCGACTCATCGTAGGAGCCCATGACCGGGACCTTCGTGTAATCCAGGTTGAAGGGCAGGTGCATCTCGGAGCCGTTGACGCCCAAGGTTCCGCGCACGCCGCCGGCGGAAGAGTCGGTGACCTCGGTGGCCTTCTCCTCGGTTTCGGTGAGCTCCTTTTGCTCATTGGAGGACGCAGAGGAATCACCGGTGGTGTTGGCAATGGCGCCTACCGACGCCGAGTTGAGGTTCTCCGGTTCAATATCCTCCTTGATCATGTTCGGGCCGAAGCCGAAATTGTCTTCCTCCGGATCCACCAGGGAGTCTTTGAGTTCGCCTGTAACCGGAGTGAGGAAAGCGTCGTTGGTGTTGGTTTCCACCAGCGTGGCATCCGCGAGCGAGCAGACATCGCCGCGTAGGGAGGCCAGGTTGCCCTTGCCCACGGAGTAAGAATCCGCCTGGGCCACGTAGCCCTTGGCAAAGGAGGCGCAGGAGAAGGCGACGATGAGGATGCAGGCCACTGCGATTGGTGCGGACATGGCGCCTGCCCAGCGGGACACCTCAGCCTTCCGGCTGTTGTGAGTAAGTGATTGGTAGAGGCCAATCGCCAGCACCACCATGCCGATGGCGAGCACCACGGTATTGGCCTCAATAGCCTTGAATTGCACCGTGCGGTCCCACCACGGGATGCCGAAGGAAGACACGTACCACCAGGCGTTCCAGCCGCCCAGGGAGATGGCCATGAGGAAAATCACCGCGGCGATGGAGAAGGTCCGGGCGCGCGGGGAGCGCATGGCGATCTGGGAAAGGACCACCGAGCCGAGCGCGGCGATAACGCCGGCGACACCGGCGTAGATGCCGAAGTGGTGCGTCCACTTCGTCGGCGTGAACATGAGGAAGAAGGCCGACAGCGCCATGATGGCTAGCAGGCGCTTGGTGGGATCTGCCTCCGCGCCCACGACGCGGTGGTCCTTAATGAAAGCGTAGATAATGAGCGCCAGGCAGAAGAGCATGGTGAACATGGCGAAGCGGCGCGTCAGGGAGCCATCCACGGAGGGCTCAAACAGCGTGGAGTAGCGCACGAACTCCGAGTACCACGGCAGGGACGGGCCGACCGCGGAACGAACGCGAGTGGACTCGAGCACGGACGCTAACGTTTGATCCCCGAAGGCGGCAACCATGACCGCAGTGCCGCAGGCCAGGAACGGGGCGATGAGGGCTGTCCAGCCGACCTGGGAAGCGCGCGTACCCATGATGCGGAACAGCGAGGGCAGGCAGACCAGGAAAATGCCCACCGCGGTAAGACCAGTGGGGCCTGCGGCCAGGGTAATGGCGGCGATGATGGTGCCTACGGCCGCTGGTAGGAGGCGCTGGTTGGAGATGGCGCGCTCAAAGGAGGCCCACGTCAGCATGACGCCGAGGGCCACGATGGGTTCCGGGCGGATGCCGTTGTTATACGGCAGCCAGAAAGCCAAGAACATGAAGGCCGCGGTCCAGTGCGCCAAGCGGCGCTCGTTGACGCGGGCACCGAAGCGCGGGAGCATCTCGCGCGACAACACGAACCAGATGATGAGCGCCGAAATGAGGGAGGGCAGGCGCACGATGATGGAGGCGCTGGAGAATTGCGCCAGCCATGCTACGAGGTCGTAGTAGGGAGCACCGAACGGGGCCTCGGGGACGCCGTACCAGCGGTAGTAGTTCGCCATGTAGGTCGCGTGATCGGAAACGCGGCCCATGGTGAGGATGAAGCCATCATCGGAGGTGTTGGCGCCGAAAATATACCACCAGCCGAGTACGGCAGCCACGACGCCATCCAGCGGGCGGATCTGCTTCCAGGTCTCGGGCATGAAGCCGAAGCGTTTGCCATCGAGGCGGTCAATTCGCCACAAACACACCAGGCTGATGACCACCATGGCCAAGCCCAGCCACATGGCGATGAGCTTGAGCGGTGTCGGGGAGGAGGTGAAGCGCGAGTTGATCTCGACGTGGATACGGAGGTCATCGCCCAGCTCTTTAAGGGCTTCCGGGGTGTCGTCGATTTCGGTGTAGACGCCGGTAACCTGCGGGCGCAGATCCTCATCGGAAGTTTTCTTGTGCTTGCCCAGGGTCACCGTGGTGCCGTCGCCGGTGGACTGGATGCGGAGGGTGGCGTCGTCAGGCAGCTTCGCCACTTGCTCGGCAGTGAGCGAGAAAATGACCTCATCGAGGCTGGTGACCGAGAGACCACCCTCGCCGGCACGGACAAACATGCCGCGGTTGGAGGCCTTCTTGGACTCCGGTGGCACGGTGCCGTAGAGCAGGTCCTGGCCATCGCGCAGCTTGTCGACGGCGCTCAGGGGGATCTCTGCATCAATTTCTTCCGGCGCCACCGAGATGAGCGGGGCGTTGATGGACTGCAGGGAGCCCTGCTGGGGCCAATCGAAGGAGGACTGGGTCTGGTTCACCGGCAGCAGCGGCGTGGCCACAAAGCACAGGAAACCGATGAGTCCCGCGATGATGGCGGTGAGCCGCAGCGATTGCGGTGCTCGCAGTGAAGAGGTATTCCGATCTGACACGGCGATCAGTGTACGTCACCGACGTGCCTTATTAAGATCTGGCCGCGACGACGAAGGGGCCGATCTGCTCGACTTCCCAACCCTTCTCAAAGACTTCCGGGTTGAAGAACACCGCGCGGTAGCGCACGTTGGGCTGGTTGGGGTAGATGTCTTCTGCCAAGTGGGTCTTGTAACCACCACCGGGTTCTTCCATGTCGCCGCGGAAAATGAGGACGTCGGGCCCGCGCCACGGCGCAGACTCGAGAGACTGCGCGAACTCCTCCGGAGTTTGTTCCCAGGACTTAGAGGCCCACTCCTCGATTTGCAGGTTGCGGGTGCTGAACTCTCCCAGCGGGTTGGCGTAGTTGCTGGTGAAGGCGTTAAACCCGTAGTAGGGGTTATACGCCATGAAGAGCTTTTCATCCGTCAGGACAACCGTGTCGGTGGCGTCGTAGCCCTGGGAGTCGATGAACTCGCGGATCTTGGCGTAGTTGGCGGAGGAATCGCTGGTGTAGCGGTCCGCGCGCTCACCGTAGCCGTCGGTATCGGTATAGGCGTGGTCCAGGGCGGTCACGTTCGTCGCCGGGATCTGCTGGGCATAGTAGATACCGCCAAGGCCCATGATGATGGCGAATACCAAGGTTATGCGCCTGCTCGTGGTCTCGGTGAAGCGCGCCGGGTAGAGCGTGGGAAGGCCCATGAGGCGGACGTCGGCCAGCGCGAGGATGCCAGCAGTGGCGAAGAGCACCGCGACGATCAGCTCGAGGCGGAAGCCCAGCAGCGTGCTGCCGGCGAGGGTCATGACCATAGAAGCCAAGATCCACAGGTAGGTGCCGACGATCGCGGTGCCCATTGACTTGATGTCGGGTTCGTCGATGCGTAGGACGAGGTAGATCAAGCCGATGAGGCTGAGAATGCCGATGACGGACAAGGAGAGGAAGGGGGCCGGGATCTGGGTTCCCTCCTCCGGCAGGTAATGCTGCGCGGTGGATTCCAGCGGGGCGGTGGCATGCAGAACCGCGCGCAGGTATGGCGCCCAGGCGATCGCGGCGATGGCCAGGGAACCGGCCGCGATAGTGGCGAGGTGTATCAGGGGAGTCCATGTACGTTCGGCCATGCAGGTGACGAGCGCAATGAGACTGACGATGGTCAATGCCACGGCACCGGTATAGAGCGTGTAGAAGCAGGCGGAAACTCCCAGGTAGATGGCAATTCCGGCGGTGGAGAACCAGGAGGAGCTGTGGAAAGCATGCGAGCACAGCACGGCCACGGCCGGCACCCCCATGGCGATGACCGCGGAATACGGCTCCTCAGCGCCGATGGCCAACGTCACCGCTGTGGTGGTGAGGGCAATGGCGGCGGCAACCGGAAGGGAACCGGACAGCCGTTGCCACAGGGGAACCAGGATGCACCCGGATACGGCCAGGGAGATGAGGCTCCACGGTTGGTATACCTCCCAGCCGGGCATGTTGAGGAGGTTTGCGAGGCGCCCGCCCATCCAGAACCAGCCCAGTGGGTAGAAGGTGGGTAGGCCCTCGTAGTTCATGTCCGCATAGGAACCGGCTTCCGTGGCGCGGGTCAGGAATTGGGTGCGGAAAACCTGGTCTACCTGGACGCCGTCGAGCCACAGGCGGGAGGCCGAAAGGGGGAGGCCGATACTGGTCAGCGTGAGCAGCGCTGGGGAGATATAACACACAGCGGTGGTGAGCCACGTTCGCCAGCGGGGGCGCGGGGAGGCGCCAATCACCCACCACACGCATAACGCGCCCACTAGGAGAACGGTGAGCGCAGTTCCCGCAGTGCTCAATGCGCGGGTCACCATCGACGTGCTGAACGCCGGCAGGGAGACCGTCTTGAAGGCGAAGAAACCAATGAGCGTGATAAGGCCGCCACCTACAGCGGCGGCGGCCATTCCCACGAGAGTGGCGCGACGCGTCAAGCGGTCGACGTTATATTCCACGGTGGGGGACATAGACGACGTGGCGGGAGACTCAGTCATGCACTTAGTCTCCCACACGCCGTGGACATAGCGGAACTTTAGAAAGGCAGCTTCCGGAAGATGGCCTGCGGGATGAACTTGAATCCCAAGGACACGTACTCAAAGAGCGGGTGCACGAAGATGGACTGCTTGCCGTCGAGCACTGCCTTGACGGTGGCCTTGGCCACGTCGGAGACGTTAACGGTCAGCGGCGCCTCGCCGGCCTCCGCCGACATCTTGGTGCGCACCTGGCCCGGGCGAACCACCAGCACCTTGGCGCCGGAGCCGCGCAGGGCTTCGCCGAGGTTGATGAAGAAGCCGTCCACGCCGGCCTTGGAGGCGCCGTAGACGAAGTTGGAGCGGCGCACGCGCATGCCGGCGACAGACGAGAGCGCCACGATGGTGCCGTGGCCCTGCTGCTGGAACTTCTGGCCGAGTAAGACTCCGAGGGAGACCGGTGCGGTGAAGTTGGTCTGGGCCGAGGCAACTGCCTTAGCCTGGTCCTGCCAGAGTTCCTCCTGGTCACCGAGGGTGCCGAAGGCGATGATGGCGACGTCGACATCGCCACGTTCAAACGCGCGCTGGACGACGTCCGGGTGGCCCTCGAAGTCAGTCGCGTCAAAGTCCAGGACCTCAACGTCGCCGCCGCGGGACTCGATGGTGGCGCGGGCCTCCGCGATACGTGGGGAGTCGGCACGAGCAGCCAAGGTGACCTTGGCCGGACCGCGCTCGAGGAATTCCTCGACGATGCCGAGGCCGATCTCGGAGGTGCCGCCGAGAAGGAGGATGTGTTGTGCTTGGCCTACTGCATTCAGCATGAGGTTAATCCTTTCTAGTGCAGCTCGAGGCGGCGGGACATGTCGGAGGCGAAGACGCCAGTCGGGTCGATGTCGTTGCGGGTTTTGAGCCAGCCCTCGAGGCCCGGGTACATCTTGTGGAAGTTCTCCGCCGAAGTGCGGGACTCCTTGGCCAGGTAGAGGCGGCCACCGAATTCCATGACGCGCTTGTCCAGATCGTCGAGGAAGGTGCCCAGGCCCGGCTTGATGGGGAAGTCCACGCAGACATTCCAACCCGGCATCGGGTAGGACAGCGGGGCCTTGTTACCTGGGCCGAAGAGCTTGAACACGTTGAGCGCGGAGTAGTGGCCGGAGCGCTGCATGTCCCGGATGATGTCCTTGAAGGGCTCGACGGCGTCGGTCGGCACCACGAACTGGTACTGCAGGAAGCCGTTGGAGCCGTAGCCGCGGTTCCACTCGCCGATGAGATCCAGCGGCTGGTAGAACTGCGTGAGGTTCTTGACCTGGTTCCGGGCCGGGGCGCCCATGAGGTAGTAGGCCTCGCCAATGGCCATGAGCGAGAGCTTGTTCATGGTGAAGTTCGGGAAGATATCCGGAACGGTCATCAGCTGCGGGGCGTTGAACTTCAGCGGATCCTTCGCCAGCTTCGGGTTCAGCTCCTCCAGCTGCTCCAGGGTGGCCAGCGAGCCGCGGGAAATGGTGGAGCGGCCCAGTTTCGGCTCTGGGGAGATGACGTCGAACCACGCGGAGGAATAGGTGTAATTGTGCTCCGATCCATCGGAGTGGAAGGCGATGGTTTCCTCGAGGTTATCCGTGCGGTCGGTATCCGCGATGAAGTAGGCGGTTTCCGTCTTGGTCATCTTGATCTGTGCGCGCAGAATGATGCCGGTCAGGCCCATGCCGCCGACGGTGGCCCAGAAGAGCTCGCCTTCTGGATCCTCATCTGATCCTTCCGGGGTCAGATGCAGGACGCGGCCATCTGCGACAAGCAGATCCATGGAGGTGACGTGGTCACCGAAAGAACCGGCGGAGTGGTGGTTCTTGCCGTGGATGTCCGGACCAATAGCACCGCCGATGGTGACCTGGCGGGTGCCCGGCAGAACAGGAACCCACAGGCCGTAGGGCAGGGCGGCCTTCATGAGCTGGTCCAGGGTGACGCCACCGTCGACGTCGACAATGCCCGACTCCGGGTCGATGGAGTGGATGTTGTTGAGCGGTTGCATGTCGATGACGAGGCCGCCGGCGTTCTGCGCGGGGTCACCGTAGGAGCGGCCCATACCGCGGGCGATGACGCCGCGGCGCAGGTGGGAAGGCTTATCAGCGTTATCCTCGGCCACCTGGGCGACGGCAGTCTTAATGACGTCGACGTCCGGGGTGGATAAAACATGGGCGGTTGTCGCCGCCGTGCGGCCCCAACCGTAGAGGGACTTCTCAGTAGTATGCAGTTCCATCTCTTACTCTTTAAATCGATGTGATGGGTCGGTTTTCTACACTACCTAGGAGGCAGTGCCTGTGGCGTCAGTGAAAACGTGAGATTAGGTACAAAAGCCAAGCAAACGGAACATTTGTTCTGTCCGATTGTGTGGGTTTCGGTCCTGTTTATGGCTAGTACAGATCCATGATCTGCCGGATTTCCTCGGGAAGTTCATCCTGGGAGGTGATCTCGGGGCCTTCATAAGACCGCAGGATTTCATAGACACGGCCGCGCGAGGTGGAGTCGAGGATGGGCAGTTCCTCGGCGATGAGCCGCGTCATAAAACCATTGAGCGGCAGTGAGGTGTGCTCGGTAGCGAGGAAGTGCCCGTGGCGCTTGTCGTCCTCGGCGCGCTCATCTTGCGCCGCGCGCTGTGCCGGAGTGAGGTGCTCTTTTTTGGAGGAGTACATGCACGGTAGCCTACCGCCCGCCTAAAGTGGTGCGGTATGACTTCTCCCAAGCAAGACAATTATGCGTTGGATGACACCCTCGCCGGACGTATCACCCAAGCCACGGCCGTGGCGATCATGACCTCTTATCCGGATTGGATCAAGAACAAGACTGCGCTCGTGTCCGCCTATGTCCTGTCTTTCTTAGGCTTTGGTGCACTCGTGGCAATTACTAATGCCGAGAGCCACGAGGGGCAACCGGAGCCGGAGAAGCCGGAGGTGCCGCTGTGGACGCTTCCGGTTGGCCTTGGTGCGCTCGTGGTTGGCGGCTGGTTGGGGATTAAGGCACAGCGGGGAATCGTTGGCTTTATCCGCCGCCGCGGCGTGGCAAAACCGTGGACGGTGTGGGGTGGAATTGGGGCCGCCATCGTGTTCATCCTCAGCGAGCTCGAAGCACGCGAGAACGCCGCCCGCAACTAAAAGTGCGTATGGTGGGGCACATGAGCTCACAGGTCACAGATTTGGCGCAGGTCCGCGCCAAACGTGGTGATTCTGCTCGAACCCTGCTGTGTCAGGTGTCCAACGTCCGCGCGGAAGCTGAGGTGCACCGCCAGATTGGTTTCTCGGATGCACTCACGCTGGAAGAGCTTCATCATATTCTCGAGGTCTGCTTCGGCCTGCCTCAAGAGAATTCGCCGTGGCACTTTTTTGAACATACCGATGCCCGCGGCCAACGAATCGATCCGAGCCATACCGTGCGCGAATTCTTAAGCCGCGAAGGCGAGCAGATTGATTATGCCTGGGGGCTGTGGGATTTCGAGATAGTCGTGGTGGAGACCTATCCGCGCGATAACGGCACGCCGGAGGCTCTGTGCGTGGGCGGCTCCGGATCTTTTCAGACACCGTTTGATCTCACCGCCGTGAATGCTGAGCTCACAGGCCAGGAAACCATTGATGAAGTTCTGGATCTTGTGGTTAGTCCCGTCCGCGCGCTCATTGAAAGAACCCGGCTCTATGACTTCGTTCCGCTCCTCCAAGCTTTGGACTTGCATCGCGAAGTCAGCATTGATGCTCGGGCGTACCGCCAGCTGCGTACTCTGCCGCGAGAAGTAACAAACGAAGGCAAGGACGCCTTTTGGTCGATGGCGCTAGCGCTGTCCTGTATGGGCGGGCGCGAGCTGACGGATTCCGTGGTGGAGACCGCCATGGCGGCGTTAGGCTGGGTCGACGATGACGGCGAGGAGCTTCGCGGTGCTGAGATTCGGGAGCTGTGCACGGCCTCCCTCAAGGTTCTTTCCTCCCTCGGCGCCTATGGTGAAGACGCCGTCGCACCCGTGGACCGCCTGGACATTTACCGCGCCCTCATCCGCGGGTAGAGTATTCCGCCGTGACTGAACCTACTTCCACCCTAAAGACACAGCTCGTGCGCTTTGTCTCCGTCGGTGTTTTCACTGCGGCCATCGACTATGGCCTCACCCTCTTCCTGACGTACCTAGGCCTGCACCGCTCCCTGGCCAAGGCGATCGGTTGGGTTTTCGGTACCATCGCCGCGTATGTGGCCAATGCTCGCTGGACTTTCGGTGCGCAAGTGTCTGGTCGTACCGCCGGTGCCGTGGGCATGCTGTACCTGTCTACCTTCGCCGTGCAGAATTTTCTGTATTGGGTGCTCAACGCTCCGCTGATCAGTCTGGGCTTTGAGGGTGCACTGAAGGACACTATCGCCTTCGTCATCGCGCAGGGCGTGGCCACGGTGACTAACTTCGCCATTCAGCGCGTGTTCATTTTTAAGGGCAAGTAACTATGGCAGGTCGCGCCGAACGCTTCTCACGATCGAATTCCCTGCACGCGCAGGGCGCGAAGTTCGCCATTACGGGAGCCATTGCCGCGCTTATCGACGTCTCCCTGACCTGGCTTTTTCAAATTGGTTTAGGGGTGTTCGGGGACGTGGGCTCCCGAACTGTTGGCTTTGCTGTGGGCACCTTCGTGGCTTATCTGCTGAACCGGCGCTGGACCTTCAACGCGCGGGCCTCGAAGCGCCGCTTCGCTGCCGTGTTTGCTACCTACGCCATGACCTATGCGATCAACATTCTGTTGTATCGCTGGGCCTTTCCCTTCTTTGATCACACGCTGGACTGGCCCTCGTCCTGGGCACTGGCGGTGGCTTTCGTGATAGCCCAAGGCACCGCCACACTCATCAACTTTTTTGTGCAGCGGTGGGTCATTTTCCGCAGCACGCGCAAGTCCTTTGAGGTTTAGGGCCTGCGGAAGTCTTCCTTGCGGCCGCGGTTGTGCAGGCGCAACCACTCTACAAAGCCCTTCACGTCATGTTGCTGGACCAGGAAAAACCAGCCAAAACGTGCGAATTCCTGCGGTAGCAGCTTGCGCATGCCGCGCTGCCACAGAAGGTAGCCGCGGTTGCGGTAGGTAAAGAAGCGCTTGAACTCGCCCTCCGGATATTGCGTATGCATTTTGCCACCGAGGATGGGCTTGAACTCGTCGGAGCCGTCCGGGTGCAGGTAGCTGGTGGTCAGCGCAGTGCCGAAGCTCAAGCCCGAGTTGACCAGGCGGCGGTGATATTCCACCTCATCACCACGGATGAACAGGCGGTAATCTGGCACGCCGATGATCTCCATGGCCTCGGCGGAGATGAGCGCGCCGT
Source organism: Corynebacterium sp. HMSC074A09 (assembly GCF_001811545.1). Classification (NCBI taxonomy): domain Bacteria; kingdom Bacillati; phylum Actinomycetota; class Actinomycetes; order Mycobacteriales; family Corynebacteriaceae; genus Corynebacterium; species Corynebacterium sp. HMSC074A09. The sequence continues at coordinate 37,356 of NZ_KV805138.1, forward strand.
TGAAGAGGGAGGCGATGCCGGGGAGGAAGTCGCCCTCTAATTCGCTCATGTAGCGCCGCCACACCAAGCCCTGGCGCAGCGGGAAGGCCAGCTTGGCGGGCTCGTTGATGTTGCACACGGCGGGGGAAACTTCGTGAAGGCTGTTGTTTTCCGCAACGCGGTAGAGCTCCTCGAGCACGTGGTGGTCGGCGGGGCGTCCGTCGTCATCGGCGCACCACACCGCGTCCGCGCCGAGGGCGAGTGCGGTGAGGAAGCCCAGCGCGAAGCCGCCGGCGCCGCCGAGGTTGGTTTCGGAAGGCACGTAGACGGCGCGCTCACCGGCCAGTTCCTGGAGGAGTTCCTCTACTGCGGCTTCCGCACCGTTGTCGACCACGATGACCCACTGCACCGGGTGTGTCTGGTTCACCACCTGCTCAAGGGAGGCGCGCAGCAGCTCCACGCGCTGGTGGGTGACGATCACAGCGGCCGTCGTTCCGGCCTGGGACAGAGTGGCAGTCATGCGTTCCATTGTGCCACCCGTGATGAGTTATACGATGCTGCCATGGCTGTAAGAGGTATTGAAGAGATGTGGGCTCCATTCAAACTCACTGTGCGGGTCGGCGAGCTGTCCCTGCGGGTGCTGCGCGACAGTGACATCGCCGCTATCCACGGTGTTAGCGCCGCTGAGATATTTGGTGAGCCGCTTCCGGAGTACACGTTCCCCTGGCTGAAAGAGAAACCGGACCCGAGCTTCCGGTGGGCGCACCGCGCGCAGATGTCCCCGGAAGAATGGTCGCTCGACTTCGGAGTGCATCTTGATGGTGAGATCATCGGCTCGGTGGATCTGCGGGCGAAGAATTTTCCCGATAACCATGAGGTTGTAACCGGATCGTGGATCTACCACCACCTTCAGGGCCGCAGTATTGGTACGCAGATTCGTCACGCCGTTGCGGTCTTCTGCTTTGATTACTTGGGCGCGCGCCAGCTGCGCTCCGAGTGGGAGCCGGGCAATGAGGCGTCCCAGGCTGTATCACGCAAGCTGGGCTACACGATCGAAGGCAACAAGGCAGTGCTGCGCAAAGAGGATTACCAGCCGGGGCCGGCAGTGACTGTCAGTGGCATGAGCGAGGAGTTGGGCGCGATGTTGGGAATTAACTTCGCACGTTGACGGAGGTTTCGTGAAACTGGGAGAGTTTCTACTCATTTTCACGGAAACTTGTAGAATGTTGGCATGCTTGACGCGCGGATCATCTCAAAGATCGACACTCTCCTCGAGCAGTATGCGACGTTGCGGGAAGACGCCCCTGAGGCCATCGCAGAGATAGCACGCGCAGAGGTGGCCGAGTCAGTGTATAACTCGAACGCCATTGAGAATTCCACGTTGACTTTGGAAGACACCGAGAACATCCTGGCCGGGTTTACCACTAGGGCGCATGATTTGCGGGAAGTCTTTGAGGCCACAAACCTGGCGGACGTGACTGAGGAACTAATTCGAGGCGTCGGTAAGCTCGATGCACACCTCATTCTGCGACTGCATGGCACGCTGCTTCGCGGCATCAATGACGACTGGGCGGGGCGCTTTCGTCGAAGGGGAGAGTGGGTTCGCGTGGGCGCTCATATGGGGGCCAACCCTGAATACGTGGACAGGCTGGTGGACACAGCCATTGCCGAATACTACGAGGACACTAGCTTCTTTGTTGACCGAATCGCGCGGTTCCACGCGGAATTTGAAACCATCCATCCTTTTTCAGATGGTAATGGGCGCATCGGGCGCGTCATTATCAATCAACAACTCTTAGAGCTAGGGGCGCCACCCATCATCATTCCGAACAAAGGAAAAGAGCGCCACTACTACCCAGTGTTCCGTGGCTACCCGGTGAGTGGGGACTTTTCTGCATTGAGCACACTTATCGCGCGGCAACTCGTCGAGTCCTTGCACAAGCGCATCACGCTCATGACCGCGCCGAGGGTAATTCGCCTGTCGGAATGGGCAAAGGTTAACGGTGTCTCTGGGTCCGTCGCCGCCAATAAGGCGGCGCGGGGTACCATTCCCGCCTTCCGACAGCGCGGAACGTGGATGATTGACGCGCAATATGTCAACGAGGCAGGTAGCAGGGGCTAAACGTTCTCCTCGTTATCGAAGCGCTTGCGCAGATCTCGCACGTACTGGCCCACCTCTGGGCCTTCGTACTCGCCGACGACCTCGGAGACCTCGCCCACCGAGCGAATCTGGCCGTGGTCGATCCATAGGGCGGTATCGCACAGCTGGGCCAAGAAGTCATTGGAGTGGGAAGCAAAGACCAGGATGCCGGAGCGCTTCACCAAGTCCTGGAGGCGCACGCGGGCCTTGGCCATGAAGGCGGCGTCGACGGCGCCGATGCCTTCGTCGAGAAGCAGGATCTCCGGCTCGATGGAGGTCACCACACCCAGCGCTAGGCGAACGCGCATACCGGTGGAATAAGTGCGCAGCGGCATGGAGAGGTAATCACCCAGCTCAGAGAATTCCGCGATCTCATCCATCTTGGCCTTCATCTGCTTGATGGTCTGGCCCAAGAAGAGGCCGCGGATGATGATGTTGTCATAGCCGGAAACCTCCGGGTCCATGCCCACGCCGAGGTCGAAGACTGGGGCAACGCGCCCGCGGACGTCGGCAGCGCCGCGCGTAGGTTCGTAGATGCCGGACAGCAGGCGCAGCAGAGTGGTTTTGCCCGCGCCGTTGTGGCCGACGAGGCCCACACGGTCGCCCTCGCGCAGGTGGAGGTTGATGTCTTTGAGTGCCTCCACCATGACCACGTTCTGGTCATTTTTGCCAATGGAGCCACCGGCCGTGGAGAGCATCGCCTTCTTGAGTGAACGGGATTTGGCATCAAAGATGGGAAAGTCCACGCAAGCGTTATACGTATCAATGGAAACCATGGACGATCCTTTCTAGACCCAGTAGGAGACACGGAAGCGCCACTGGCGCATGGCCAGTCCGGCGATGAGCAGGCCGGCGACGGTGCAGCCGATGACGATAAGCCAGTGATAACCGGCAACGGGTTCACCAATCATGGGGGCGCGGATGATCTCCATGTAGTGATAGAGCGGATTGATCTCAGCGATGCGCGCGCGGCTGGCCACGGCACCTCCCTGTTCCTTCAGGGTGTTGGTCATCCACACGATAGGCGTGACGTAGAAGAGCAGCTGGGTTAGAGCCTCCAGCAGCGGGGCAACGTCACGAAAGCGGGTGGCGATGATGCCGAAGAACATGGCGACCCACACGCCGTTGACCAAGAAGAGCGCCAGCGCCGGGATGAACAGGAAGAACTCCCAGCCCAGGTGGCGCGGGAAAATAATGATGAGCAGCAGCCAGATGATGAGGTTGTGGCCCAAGAAGAGGGTTTGCCGCCACACTAAGCGGTAGACGTGCACCGATAGTGGTGCGGGCAGCTGTTTGATCAAGCCCTCGTTGTCGATGAAGACCGTTGAGCCTTCCTTAATGGCGCCCGAAATGAAGTTCCACATAATCAGGCCCACGGTCACGTGGGGCAGGAATTCTGCAACCGGGATCTGGAAAAGCATGGAGTACAGCAGGCCTAGGGCCGCGGCCATCACGCCGGTCGCGATGGTGATCCAGAAAGGACCCAGTACCGAGCGGCGGTAGCGCTGCTTGATGTCTTGGATGCCCAGCTTGAACCACAGCTCGCGCTGGCGCGCACCTTGCAACAGATCGGCGAAGGCCGCCGACATGGTCATGGAACGCGAGGCCGGCTCCTCGCCGGGTGCAGGCGCGGAGGTCATGCGGGCGACGTCGTCACGCAGGTTTTTCTTGTCTTGCACGCCCTTCACCCTAGCGCGCACATCCGCTAAAAACCTACACACACGCCCTTAACCTGGGAAAACACGAGCGAGCTGGGAAAATCTCGGGTTAGGAAAGATTTACGTAGGGCGTATAGAGTAGGGAGTCGATCGGACGATTCGAGGAAGGGTTGAAGCATGACGGAACAGTATGACGTCGCCAGCGTGCGAGGTCTTTACACTGGTCTGTCCGATGGTTGGACCTACCTGAACGCGCACGCCGCGCCGCAGATTGCGGAACGCGTGGCCTCTGGGGTTGCCCGTTCTTTCCGCTTGTCCGCCACGGTGAAGCCGCTGGAGGATGCCGTGGGCGCGCACTCGGCGCATCACGACCCCGGGGAGCTCCACGCGGCGGACATGTATGACTCCGCGCGCCGGGCGGTGGCGGATCTCACGGGGGCGACAGCGCAGCGCGTCATCCTGGGCCCGTCGCTGCCGGTGCTGTACCAATCCTTGGGTGTCGCACTGCGCCCGCTCCTGCGCCGCCAGTCCTCGGTGGTGCTCTCCCGTTTTGATTCCCCGGAGTTTACGAGCGCGTTTGAGCACCTGGGTGCCGATATTCGGTGGTCGCAGCCGGACTTGGGAACTGGCGAGCTGCCGGCGTTCCAATATGCCGATCTGGTTGATGGTTCGACGCGTTTTGTCGCCTTTTCCGCCGCCCACGAGCTGCTGGGCACGGTCACGCCGGCCTCGGAGATTATTGATTCGGTCCATGAGCGTTCGCGCGCCTGGGTGCTTGTCGACGTTTCCGCTATCGCCCCCTACCGCCTCCTCGACTTTGACGCGATTGGGGCGGATATCCTCGGCGTGGATGTGGGCGCTCTTGGTGGTCCGCAGATGGCGGCGCTGGTCTTCCGCGACACCGCGATGTTCCGCCGCCTCGATGAGCTTGTTGTTGGCCCGGTCTCCGCGGGCTTGGCCGGTGGCGTTGGTCCCCTGGTGGATCATCTGGCAGAACTCGCCGGTGGGGAGCGCGGTTCGCGCCGCGTGCGCCTGACACGTTCGATGGAAGCCCTCTCCGGTTATATGGAGGATCTCACCGGGGATCTCTACAGCCTGTTGGGCACGCTGCCGGCCGTTCACGTCCTGGGAGTGACAGGGGAAGCGGCAGCCGACGCCTCCGATGACCGCCTCCCACGCCTCACCTTCGCTGTGCGGGACGTGCCTGCGGATGTGATTCACCGTCGCCTCTTTGACAATGGCCTGGTGACTACCATCGCCCCGCACACTCCACTGCTCACGGAGATGGGCGTGGAAGAAGTCGGCGGTGCTGTCACGGTCTCGCTGAGTCCGTTTAGCACCTATCACGACGTCGAGCACCTCACCCGCGTGGTCGCGTCTTTGGCTTAGACCTCGAGGACGAGCTTGCCCGTGACCTCGCCGGAGTCGAGGGCTTTGTGGGCTTCGGCGGCGCGAGCAAGCGCAAATGTGCGATGCAGGTGGTGCTTGACGCTGCCGTCTTCCAACCAAGGCCAGACATTTTTGACGGTGTCCGCAACGATGGCGGCCTTGCCCTCCAACGAGCGGGAGCGCAGCGTGGTGCCCTGCAGGGTCAGGCGCTTGTTAAGCAGAATACCCATGTTGAGCTCGGCCTTCGTGCCACCCTGCATGCCGATGGTGACCATGTGGCCACCCTTGGCTAGCGCGATGAGGTTCTTTTTGAGGTACTTCGCGCCCATGATGTCGAGGATGACATCGCACTGGTTCTTCAGTTCCTCGGCGAAGTCCTGCTCGTTGTAGTTGATGAGGATGTCCGCGCCGAGTTCCTTGCAGGTCTCGAGTTTTTCGTCCGAGCCAGCCGTCACGGCGACGGTGGCGCCCAGTTGCTTCGCCACCTGGATGGCGAAGGTGCCGATGCCACCCGCGCCGCCGTGGATGAGGATGGTCTGGCCTTGAGTAAGACCAGCTTCCATAGCGATGTTGGACCAGACCGTGCAGGCCACCTCGATGACGGATGCGGCCTCGGCAAAGGAATAGCCGGTGGGGATGGGCAGCAGCTGGCCTTGGGGCACGGCCACGTACTCGGCGTAGCCGCCGCCGGCCAGCAGGGCGCCGACCTTGGAGCCAACCGCGACGTCGGTGTCGCCTGCGTCGACGACTTCGCCTGCGACTTCGAGGCCGATAATCTCCGAAGCGCCCGGCGGCGGTGGGTAGTGCCCGCGGGCCTGGAGCAGGTCGGCGCGGTTTACGCCGGCGGCTTTGACTTTAACGAGGACTTCGCCGGCAGCTAGTTCTGGTGTGGCGACATCCCCCAACTCCAGCGAGTGCGGGTCTTCCAGGTTGGTCTGAATGATAGCTTTCATGCCACACCACCGTACTTAAATCCAATCATCCTCGACGAGGAAGCCGTTGACCGTGATAGCAGCAGCATTGGCCTGGCCCATGGCCATCGCCACCTGTGCGGCTGGATTGACCACGTTGCCTACTGCCCAGACGCGCGGGTGGCTGGTGGCACCGGTGAGATCGGCCTTGATCAGGCTGCCGCCCATCGCAGGAGGCGGACTGTGGCGCTCGAGGTTGAGGTCAGCGAGGAACTCATCGTGGGGGCGGGGAATGGGCATGTAAAACAGTGCATCGACGGCATGCTCGTCGCTTTCCAGCAGGACTTTTCCGTCTTGGAAGGCGGTGACGGGGCCGTCGATAAGCGCAATGCCCCGCCGAGTCAGGTCCGCGCGCTGCTCGTCGGTGAATTCCATTCCATTGGTGAAGAAGGTGATGTCCTTCGACCACTGGCGCAGAACCGCGGCATGGTGGAAGGAGAACTCGCCGATGTAGAGCACGCCGAGCTTCTTGTCCGCCACCTCGTATCCGTGGCAGTAGGGGCAGTGGAGGACCGTATTTCCCCAGTTTTCTTCCAAGCCCGGGATGTTGGGGTGCTCGTCGTCCACGCCGCTGGCGACGATGATGGAGCGGGCAGCGACGGTCTCACCGTTGCTCAACGTGGCGGTGAGCGTGCGGTCATTATCGGTGACGGAATCCACGGTGGCGTTTATGATCTGCGCGCCATAGCTGCGCAGCTGCTCCTTGCCGCGCTCCTGGAACTCAAGGGGTGGCGTGCCCTCGAGGGCAATGACTCCATGAATTTCATGGGCGAAACGGTTGCGGGGAGTGGCGGAATCAACAATGAGCACGCTGCGGCGGGCGCGGACCATGACTAGGGCTGCCTGCAGGCCGGCCGCGCCACCGCCGATGATGAGGGTATCTACTGTCTGCATGGCCGCGAGTAAACCAGAGGAGGGTTTATATGGCAATGGTTTTCATTAATTTGTGGCAGGCGTCACGCCCAACCCTGACTTGGCCAAGTTAGTGTCGAAGGGTTGGGGTGTGGTGGGAATTCGTCAACATGAGGCATCGGCCAGAATTGCGAATGCGGCCCGTCGAAGGATGGCGCCTTGTGTATCCTTTGGATGTCGTTGAGCTGGATGTCGTTGAGCCTCTAAGGAGCAAGAAAGTAGCATGACCTACCCCTCCACCGTCTCCAAGGTGGGCATCCGATCGCGTGCCCTGCGTTTTGCACCGCGCCGCTCAGACTGGTCCCGCGCGACGATCGGGCGCGACCTCTCTGCCGGCCTCATGGTGGCCCTCGTCGCACTCCCCCTGGCGCTCGGCTTCGGTGTTGCGTCCGGTGTCGGCGCGGCAGCCGGAATTACGACGGCCATCGTCGCGGGCATCCTGGCCGCAGTCTTCGGCGGTAGCAACGTCCAGGTAAGTGGCCCGACCGGCGCAATGACCGTGGTGCTTATCCCCATCGTGGCCGACCATGGTGCCGATGGGGTGCTCGTCGTTGGCGTGCTGGCGGGGCTCATGCTGCTCTTGCTGGCATTCACCGGCGCTGGCCGCGCGATGAAATACATGCCGTTGCCTGTCGTCGAAGGTTTCACAGCCGGTATTGCGGTGATCATCGGCCTCCAGCAGCTGCCTGCTGCACTCGGTGTTGACGTGGACGGCGAGAAGGTCCTCGGGTTGGCGTGGGACGCAATCAAAGCTTGGCTGGATGCTCCGGTATGGCAGGCGCCCGTTATGACCCTCGCGGTGGCGGCCGGAATCGTGGTTGCTGCCCGCATTCGTAGTGGCTTTCCTGCGGCGCTGGTGTTGGTAGCTGCCGCGACGGCCGTCAACATGCTGGCAGACAGCGGTCTGAAGACTATCGGCTACATCCCGTCGACGTTGCCTGCCCCGCGCTGGCCGCAGATCCCGTGGGAGCACCTGGATTCCTTGCTGTTGGCAGCGGTCGCCGTCGCAGCGCTCGGTGCGTTGGAATCGTTGCTGTCAGCGACGGTTGCCGACGCGATGACTGTCGGCGACCGTCACGATCCCGACCGCGAGCTCTTTGGGCAGGGCGTGGCCAATGTCGTCGCGCCCCTGTTCGGCGGAATCCCCGCGACCGCCGCGATCGCCCGAACTGCCGTCAACGTGCGGGCCGGCGCAGGTACGCGCCTGGCAGCGGTGTTCCATTCGCTGCTTTTGCTCGTCGCAGTGCTCGTCGCGGCCCGGTGGGTGGGCGAGATTCCTCTCGCTGCGCTTGCCGGCGTGCTTATCGCCACTGCGATCCAGATGATCCATCCGCGGAACCTCCGCTCGGTGATGCGCGCCACCAAGGGCGACGGGGTCACCCTGCTTATTACGGCTGCCGCCACCGTCGTGTTCGACCTTGTCGTCGCCGTGCTCATTGGCCTTGTAATAGCGGGCTTCTTCGCGCTGCGCGATACCGCCCGCACGGCGGTGTTAGAGGCCGCCCCGCTGGAGACGGGAGACCACCGCGACAAGGAACGCGAACTCCTCGATGAGCACATCGCCGCCTTCCGCTTGGAAGGCCCACTCTTCTTTGGCGCAGCGCACGATTTCCTCCTGGGGCTCGCTGATGTCTCGTCGGTCAAGGTTGTCGTGCTCCGCATGCGCTACGTCACGACGATCGACGCCACTGGCGCCCAGATGCTCGCCGACACGATCGGGCGCCTTGAACGTCACGGCACCCGAGTCCTACTCTCAGCTACGAAGCCCGAACATGTTCCGGTGTTGCGCGAACTCGGCGTATTCGACCAGCTTGCGCACGAGAATCACGTTTTTGACGACACCCTCGACGCCATCGCCCACGCCCGACTACATGTCTCGCGCATGCAGCATGAGGAGTCTGATGGCGCACCCGCGGCGTCGCAAAGCAATCAGCAGGACGAGCAGCACTGACGAAGAACCAAAACCGCACCACTTCAGCACCGATGAAGTATTCGCTGAGCTCGACTCAGCGTCACTTGTCGAAAAGCAGCTCGATCGGCTCCGTTTCCCGCGACTCGTGGTCCCAGACGTAGAAGCTGTCATCGCCGGGCAGGAGAACGATCGCGTTGCCTTCCTGATCCTCGGCGACGACGATGGCGTCCTGCGGGAATCCGTCGGCCTGGGAACGCCACGTTTCGGTTTCCTTGACCACGTGATTCGCCGAGCGTGCGAGACGGCGACGGTCCGAATCGTCATACACCGGGTAGAGGAACCAGTAGCCCTCGTCGGCGTCGTCGATTTCGCCGCCGTTCTCCAACATCAGGCGCTGCCGCAAGTCGTCTGGGAAGGTGCGGCCCAATGCTTCCTCAGCAGCGCGGATTCGTGATTCATCAACGGGGAATGCCATGCGAGCAGTCTATGCGAAACCCAGCCCCCCCGCTATGCGAGCACCGCAGAACAGCATCATCACAACCATCCGGCAACCTCACGCGAGGTCATGTAAGCTGAGCGGCAAATACGGCTTGCCACTGACAAGGGGCACTGGCTTGGAGGACTAAATGGTAAGGACCTTCTCCAGAGAAACCACTCTCGTAGATGACCGGCTGACGCTCGCACTCGCGCCCGGGCTAGAGCCTGATGGTCTTAACGCGTCCCCCAGTTTCTTCCATGGATTTGCAACCCACCCGCAGGTGCTCGCACGCGGGCTCGTAACACTCGCAGACATCACCGCCACCCGCTATTACAACTTCACCCCGATGGCGGAGCGTGACCCGATTCTTTCCGCACACGGCGATCGTCTGCGGGCCGAGTGTTTCTCGGGGTGCAACGCCGTCTACGCGTGCTTCGAGGTGATGGGCTCAGGCCTTGACGGCGGTGACATCGGGCGTGGCACGACCAACGTCGACATCGGCCCCGCGTCCAGGGTGATGCTGTCCAATCTGCCGCGCCACGAACTTCTGCATCTCGACGTCGGCGCAGAGGGTCTGCGGGCGGCGACGCTGACGACGTCCACGGTTGAGCGTCCTGTGACAATGCCGTCACGCTGGGTGCCTGCACTAGGCAACGCGGCGCAGTCACAACAAGGTTTCGTCGAGGCGTTCCGGGTGCCGGCCTCGGGTGCACGCCGATTCCTTGCAGGATTGCCCCCTGCGAGCTCGTCCGGGCATTCAGCCTGGCTGTCCTCATCCCGTGGTGCGGTAAAGGTCAGTGCGGTGGCGACGCCGGGAGCGGTGCTGGTCAGTGGTCTGCAGCGGCTAAGCGCCCTAAAACGGCTGTTGCCGCACACGCAAGGGCTCATCGTCCACGGCCCCGCCGACGAGCACACCGTTGGCGCGATGATCACGCTGCTGCTTCCGGACGCTCGGCTCACCCTCGGGCTGACTGATAAAGAATGGCGCGGGTACTCCGGCGAAGGCTCCTTGCTGGCATCGCTGGCCGAACCGAACGTCATGGAAGACGCTGACCTGGTGAGCGCCATGTTGGCCTTTGAGCCGATCATTGATGTACACCGCCTTGCCAAGGACACCGCGCTTCCCGAGTCTCGAGTGAAAGCCGCTCTGGCAGTGCTCGCAGCCTCTGGTCGCGTGGGGTGGGATGTCAACGACCAAGCCTATTTCCACCGCGAACTACCTGACACGCCCGAACGGGTGGAAAAAGACAATCCACGGTTAACCGCAGCACAGAAGCTCGTGTCCGCCGGCGCCGTGCGAAGCGCTGGTTCGGATGCCTGGACCGTCACATCAGGCGACGCTGAATACGGCGTGCGGCTCGGCCCCGATGCTGATGTTCCAGAGAAGGGTGCCACTTGCAGTTGCACCTGGTATCTCTCACATGCTGGCGACCGTGGTCCGTGCAAGCACGTTCTCGCCGTCATGCTGATGCAATCGACCAGCCCCACCGAACGACAAGGACTCTAATGACAGTGAATCCGAGGCTGCATGAGGCCGTTGAAATCTTCCGCGAATTAGGTTGGGACAAGGCTGATGTCGCCGATGCGCCAACGCTGCCGCTCGGCACGAAAGAACAACAGAAGGTGGCCTTAGCCGGTCTGAGAACCGGCGACTGGGGCGAGTACGGGAAGGTCGGGCCGGACACTTACGGCTGGATCAGCGCGGTGGACGTCGATGAAACCATGCTGGCGCTGTTTGAGTTGCGGCTCGGTGTAATCCCGCACAGGGCATTGTGGCTGCTGCAGCATGCCGACGATGTTGTTTTGGCCAGGTGTGTCGCCCAACGCGGCGAGGCTTACGCCGCCGAGTTCATTGATGAAGTGTGCCTGCCGCTCCTGAGGGCGTCTGAGCACTCCCTGTCCGCCCATGGGGCGGCGGCCGTCCGGTTGGTGTGCGACCTCGGGCTAGCTGTCCCGGAAAAAATCGACTACCTCAAAGACTGGGCAGTGGTGGCGCTTGCGGCGCTTACCGGTGACGTCGCCGAAATCCCATGGCCTGAAAAACATGCGCTCCCGACCTTTGAAGAACTGCGCCCTTCATTTGACGAGCACTGGCAGGCCACGCTGCGTTCGGGAGCACCGATGACGGGGACCTTCGGCAAGCTTCTTTCCGCTGCGGTCAAAGCAGGGCTAATCGAGCGCAGCGCGGGGATGGAGCAGCTCTTTGCGTCTTTGGATGCGGCGGTGCGTCCTGGTGATCGTAAAGCACTCACGTCGTTGATCGTGAACGACATCGCGGTGACCGACGATGAACTGGTCGCCCGCACCGACGCGCTAATCCCCGTCCTCAGTCACGGCGAAGGGCCGATCGTCGAGAGCTTCGGCCCTCGACTGATCGCGAACGTAGCCGACGACCTGGTGGGAGAAGTGGCTCTGGCTTGCCTGTACGTGAAGACACAGAAGGCAGTGCGACAAGTGTTGACTGCTTTGAAGCAGCGCGACTTTCCGGGGCAGGCGAGTGCAGAACTGCTATACGACAGACTGAGTGAACTTGCCCAGTCCCGCGACAAAGCCACGGCGAAGCTGGCCGAGGCGGTGCTGGCGAATTGGAACGTGACCCCCGCGGTCGCAAGCGAAGAGCCCGAGGTCACCGGGCTGTGGCAGCCAACTCCACAGCTGTGGAACGTCCCACGATTTGAAGTGGATGAGGTCACCCCGGAGGCGTTGACCGAAGCGCTTCGAGTGTTGACATCTCGCGGTGACATTGCTGTGCTCGACTTGGACGCAGAACGATTCCTGGCGCTGGCGGTCGCACTGGCTAACCACAGCCTGGACGACACCCGAAGGGCGCTCAGTGGGATCTCGTCGGTGCTCTGGGCACAGGTCGTCCGTAACTGGTTGGCGGGGGACCCGGCGCGTCCCCGTTGGCAAGCGGGAAGTTTCTTGTGGTACATGCGTATTGAAAGCACGTTTGACCACCTCGGGCAGATCCCCTGTCTGTTATCGCAACCATCGCGGGTTGATCTGAGTGTCGAGTTCGACGATCTGGTTGCGTCCTTGGAAAAGTACGCGGCCGCGGGCGTCCCGGTGCTGCAGGCTGACCTGGTTATGGCGCTGGCTCGCCTCGACGTGACGAAGGCGGACGCTAAAGCCAGCCTGCCCGAGGTTCCGGTGAAGCTGGCAAACGGCAGGCTGCTACTTCGAAACACAGCCCAAGTGATCATGTCCTACCTGAAGAGACCATTCGTCGATATGGAGGCGCCTTTTGCCTTGTCAGACCGCAATGGCAACTTGGCCTGGCCCAAGTCGTTGGTTGGGTTGGACTGCAATATGATCGTCAATAACCGGAAGAACTGCTTCGGGGTATTCCCCAACTGGGGTGATGCCCTGAATATCGACCTTGATCGACGATTCTACCCGGACTATGCATCGGTCATGGCTCGGCAGTTAGCTCGCAGCGCCAAGCCGCTTGGGCCGGGCGGGGCGGTGAATTTGCTGGCCGTTCAACGTCACGGACGCCCGCAGTATGCCACCGAGTCAGCGTTAGCGCTACAAGAAGCCTGGGAGCGCGGGCTTTTAGTGCCCGGCGTTGCTGACATCGACTACCTCGACTGGGATGCTCAGCTGAGCAACATCGCATCATTTGTTGAGTCGTTGCGCGACGCAGCGGATCGCGGCATGTTGTCGGTTGTCTGGCCGGTGTTGGACGACGTGCTCGTCGCCTCTCTCAAAGCCCCGCGGATGTTGGCAGGCACCGCCGAGGCAGCTCAGGCGATGCAAGACTATGTTGGCGAGGTGCTGGCTGCGGTCACCTCGGGTGTTGCACCGGCGTCAGCGTTGGAGGTGCCGGGAGTACGCGCGCTCGCGGCTCGGAAAGGTTCTTCAAAGGCGGTTGACGCGGCCAGGGGTGTCGTCAAGCAACTGCCCGATCGGCAGGTGGAACCTCCGCAGCCTGCTACGCCTGCGCTCGACGTAGCGCTGTTCGAACGGATCTGGCCGGCAGCGGCCGGGACCAAGCCGAACATCCCGGATGGGGCGACGTATTCGCTGCGCGAGGCAGGTTCGAACACAAAGCAGCCCCACCTGCAATTCGACATGGTTGTTCCCAGCTACCCGGCGTCCGTATTCGAGATTAAAAGCCTGACCAGATTGTTCCTTGAAATCCGGGAAGAAAGGCAGGCCAGTTCCAAGCGCGTGAACCAGGACGAGCCGGAAGGCAAGGAAAGCTGGCTCTATTGGGACGGCAACGCCCTGGTTGCAGACGATTCCAGAAACCGGAGCGAGGCTACACCTGAGCTTTCCGACGCGCTTATTGCGGTATTGATCGCTTACACAGGGGTTCGCACCGACAACGTCCACCAGAAGCGGGAATGGGCAGCGGAACGACTACAAGAATTGGCCGAAAAAGAGGCGTACGGCTCCGCTGCTGTGAAGGCCGCCACGATCGGGTTGCTGCCGTACCACGAGGTGTGGAGCCCGGCGCGGGTGGTGTACACCCTGGAAAAACAGCCTGAAATGCTGCCGTTCCTGTGGCCAACGTTGAGCGAACCCCTGTGGTTCGCCGGAAACCAGGAGACGGTACCCACGTGGGTGAACCGTGTCCTCGACGTTGTGACACTGCACGCCGAGATCCTGCTCGAAGCCACCCGCCGGGGATACATACCGGCTGACGCGTGGGACGGCATCGGTGCGTTGGCAGCGAAGAAGGGCTCGTCTGCAGCACTGAAGAAAGCCCGAGTGCTGGACAAGGCCTTCGGAACAGTCACGTCCCTGGGGTGACTGGAAACGCTCTTTCGGCGCCACAGCTCCCGAGAACCCCGATACTTCCGTTTTGGTCGATGCCGTCAAGGACGCCCACACCCGCGCACTTGCCACAGGCGTCGACATCGCGCCCCCGCTAACGACCGTGAGCTGAGACCAAGGTGCAATCATTCAAAATAGTTGAAGGGATACCTCTCACTCAGTTGCGGATCGATGCTGTTCAGAAGGTCCGAAACTTCCTGCTCGTGGTCATCGATCTCCTGTCCCTCGGCAAGCTTCTCCTCCAGCTCCGACAACAGGAACCCCATCCTGAGAAAACCAGTGAAATCGATCTTCAAATCGAGGAAGCTCTCTGGCCCTCCGTATTCCCCCTGGTCGTGGTCGAAGAAGAACACTGTCTTGCGCCGTGCACTCAAGAACCACTCATCGCCCTGCCCCGACTGCCCGATAAGCCACAGATCTTCGGGCAAGCCGTCGCCACGTGCTCGCCGATTCCACTCGAGGACCTTCTGATAGCCATACAGAACAATGTCCGGCGTGATACTTACCCCGTCATATCGATGAATGAACTCGGTGTACGTTGCATCGATGTCAGGGATCTTGCCTTTGTTTTTGATGGCGGGATCAAGCTGCTCAAGAGAACTGAAAACCTCGTTGGTCTCAATCAACCTCATAATTTTCCCCTACTCATCCGTGACTGGAGACTGGTCGACGAAAACCACCTCGACGAGCTGAACCTCAGTGAGTTCGCAGTTCCAAAGTTGGACGGCATCGTCGCCCGCCAGCATAACAAGGGCGGTGCCGGACAGAGCTTCCTCGGAGGCGCGGATGCGATTGCCATCGGCAAGGAAGGCCATGCCGGCAGAAAAACCCGAGCCGTCCAATTCCTCCTTCCATCCGAGCCATGCACACCACCTGTCACTCATGCCAACCGGCTCCCCCCACACGAAAAGGGCGGCCCCGGCGAACTCCGGGGCCGCCCTCAAGCGGCCATTCAGCCGATCAGCCAGAGGCTGAACGACGCACTCGGCTACACGTTGAACTTGAACTCCACCACGTTCCGTAGCTGAATAACTTCTTGACTGGCACTCCTCCAGCTGGAAGCGTGAAGGCATGAACATCGAACGCATCGTCCCCAACCTCACGGTGGCAGATCTCCGCAGAAGCGTCGACGAACACGCTGCGGTCCTCGGTCTCGAGGTGGTGATGGATCACGGCTGGATCGTCACACTCGCCGATTCCAGAGGCTGTCAGCTGAATCTCCTCACGAGAGATGCCACAGCCCGCGAGAATCCCGATGTCTCAATCTTCGTCGATGATGTCGAAGCCGCCTACTGTCGCGCTGTCGAGGCAGGTCGCGAGATCGTGCACCCTCTCACGACCGAAGAGTAGGGCGTTACGCGCTTCTTCTACCGCGACGGATCAGGCAACGTCATCAACGTCGGCATGCATTCTCGGTGAGCGCCCCAGAAGCAGGGCGGTGATGGACCGCTAGCCGTGCACCATCTCTTTGCTCGGCCGCTGAGGCACACCGATCGGCACCGCGAGCTTGTTCTGCGTGATGCTGAACCCCTCGATGGAGTCCTCCATGAGGACCTCCCCCGGGTGCACTGGCGGAAGCTTGTTAGTGGTAGTCAACGATTTCACCCTCCTCTGGCTCCGTGATGGTGTAGTCACGCTGAATATGCGCTGTTGCCTGACCCCACTCGCTCGCTTTAACGGACCTACCCCCATAACGCTAAGCATCAAGTTTGAACTCCATAGCTTGGCCATTGCTCAACGAGATGAGCCGAATTCTTCTCCCGCGCCGGAGTCTAGTACTCTGAACGTGTTGCGCGCGGTGCATGCTGACGCGTGACGAGGAGGCGTGGCAGAGCGGCCGAATGCACTGGTCTTGAAAACCAGCGTGGGGAAACTCACCGCGGGTTCAAATCCCGCCGCCTCCGCCAATTGTTTTGGTGATTACACCAAAATCTTGCGTATATTGAGCAGTGGCACTGGGCTATTCTAGTTCCATGGCCAATCGGCAAATATTCCTCCGCCCAGAGTACAGTCACCCAAGCTCGCTGTGGCCGTCTAAAGAACTCATAGTTTCTGGGGCTAATAGAATCGGATTCTATCTTCCTGAAGACTTAGGAATTGAGTCCGATCTGGGACGCGAAATCCTTGAGTGGACGGAGGAGTTTCAGCAGAATTTCCTCGAGATACCCGATAGCTTTCGCCAGCGTCTGCGTTGGAAGGACCAATTCGATAGATTTCGATGGTACGACGCGGGATGGCGTATTACTCACCAATTAAGGGAGCTTTTTCCATCGGTACAGATTGTTCCCCAGTTCGCTCAATTCGTTTTCTCCGTTAATGAGCGAAGAGAAAATGCAGGGAAGAAGCCCTTATGCCTCCCCGGAGAACAACTCACAGGGTTTGTATGCATTAGGGATGTGAGGAATGACGATTAAGGGAAGTTATCGCTCTACGGCGTCAGGCATTGTCTCCGTTGTTCATCGCTGCAGTCACCCAGCTCAGAACGCATCCCACTAGTAGGAACCCGCTAATTTGCAGGTGGGTGGCCCAGTTTCCGCCGCCGCCAGGCAAGGCGAGAAAAATTGAAAATGCAACTGCGGCAAGGCAGTGGAGGGTCAACCGGCTATGTGCGCCTAGACGTCGTTGTGGCCAGGCTTTTTCGATGGCCCAGCTCACTGCTGTGAGAATGGCATAAAAGACGATTCCCGCTAAGGCTCCTGGAACAAGGTAGAGCATGGATTCATCTCCTCTCGAGGGGCGGAATGACTGGCCGGTTTAGTTTATCTGAGAGGAATTTTGCCTATTTCCGGTAAACATCTCGTCGGTGAGCAACGCGCAGGACGAGGACTACGAGCTTTCCGTCTAGGATTTCATAAACCACGCGATAGTGTCCGACTCGAATTCTGTACAGGTCATCTGAAGCTTTTAGTTTCTTTACTCCATCCGGGCGAGGGGTAACGGCTAAGTCTTCGATTGCAGCAAGTAGTCGCCTCTGTGTCGGCCTGTCGAGCTTGCGTAGCTCCTTGGCTGCGGATGCCTTATAGGTGATGTGATAAGTGGAGTTAGCCATAGAAGGCGATTAGGTGAGTCCGAGTTCTTTTTTGAGGTCTTCGTGTGAAATCTCTACGGCTTCTCCTCGGGCAATCTCTGCCGCCTGAACATCCTCACGATCTTCTAGTGCTTCGACTGCGCGGGCGAAAAATGAAGGAGAGACGACAAAAGCGCGAATCCGGCTTCCACGACTAGTGATGGCGACGGGTGTGTGCTGTGCCTCTTCAAGAATTTGGCTTTGGGATTGGCGGAATTGGCTGGATGCCACTGACATCGTTTTCATACTGCAAATGTACATCTTGTACATTTCGGTGGGCAAGGGCCGCGGGATATCGGGTTGCTGTTTATCCGATCCGCCCCGCCAGGATGCGAGGTAGCGCCTCCGCTGCGGTGGCGGTGACCACCACGCTGGCAAGCGGCGAGAGGTCCGTGGGCTGCGGGGTGACTTCCACGATGGGGATGCCGCGCGCGTGGGCAATCTGCGGCAGGCCGGCGGCAGGGTAGACCACGCCGGAGGTTCCAACGATGAGCAGCGCGTCCGCGGTGGACATGCGGCGCTCGGCCTCGGCCCATTCGTCGTCGGGCAGGGCCTCGCCGAACCACACCACGCCCGGGCGCACGAGCCCGCCGCACACGGGGCACTCGGGTGGTGTGATGCTCTCGACTGGCTCTGTCGGGAGCGCGATGTTGCCGTCATACGGGGTATCGCAGTCGGTGCAGCGGAAGGCAAACAAGGAGCCATGCAGGTGAACCACGTCCTGGCTTCCGGCGCGCTCGTGCAGGTTATCGATGTTTTGCGTGGTCACCGTCATGCCGTGTGCGGCGGCGATTGCGCGGTGCCCGGCGTTGGGCTCGGCCCGCTGCGCCAGCTGGGCGCGCCACAGGTACCAGGCGAACATAGGCTTAAATTCATTGCGCCATGCGCTTATCGACGCCATCGCCACCGGATCCACATTCTCCCAGATGCCCGTCTGCGCATCGCGGTACGTGGCGATGCCGCTGTCCGCGCTCATGCCTGCGCCGGTGAACACCTCAACGTGGGTGGCATCAGAAAGAATCGAGTGTGCGCGCTCAAACAGGTGCTCCATGCATCTAGAGTACGTCGATGAGCACGCAGAATGCTATGGATGCGCTAAGCGCGATGCCCATGCGCCACAGGTAGCGGCGGCCAGGTTCGTGCGCGGTGTTGATCTGCAGCTTCGAAGGATTCATGGGGAAGATAGCTATGCACATGGGGTCTGTGGGCTCGTTATAGAAGCCCATACCACCGGCAAAGCGGAGTGCTGTGTTGCGAACCTGTTCATCATGGTCGGTGGGAATGGATTGCACGGCCTTCGCAGATGTCAGCGTCAATCGGACGCCCTGAATCATGATGAACACGGTGAAGGCTATCCACGCGGCCACGAGTAGAAAGCCCGAGAAGGGGATATCCGGAATGACGGTGCAGACCGTAGTGAGGCACACGCAGGCCGTCATGGTGAGGACTGTCTGGGCAATGAACGTGGCGGTCTTTCCAGTGAGCAGCTCCGCGCGCTGTGCCGTGGCCTCGGAGAACGGAAGAGCTGACTCTGCCGGAACATCCATTGTTATTCGAGCCAGCGAGATCGGCGGCACGCACAGCGGCAGCGCAATGGCGAACACAACGCCGATCCACACCAGGACCGTTGCGTTGAGGAAAGATTTGGGCTCGAAGCGGTCCGGGTTGCCCGAGCCATCGAAGTGGACCGGGATGGGATCAGGCACCGAGTCCCAACGCAGCAGCATGTACAGCAGCGTGAGAGCACACACCACAGCGGTGGCGACGTAATACTGGCGGCTTCTCATGGCAGTGAGTTTACAAGGCGACCGGCTGAGGACCTCTGCGAAAGGCGTCTGGCAAATGGCATCTGTCAAAAGGCATCTCTGGGATCAAAAACGCCATTTGCGCGGGATAAAAGGCGTTTTTGGCTCTGAAAACACCTTCTGGTTGACGCCTTTTACAAGATGCCATGTGGGCAGAGGAGACTGAGTGCAGGTTTGGGCTATGCGTCGTTGTGGTCTTGCCAGGCATCGATGCTGACAAGCATTGAGTAGACGTTGCTGAAGCCGTGGGCGCGGAATGGGTCTTCATTGGAGATGTGCTTAAAGGGCGACCGGCTGAGTTTTCCGCGTTACATGGTCTGGGTGAGCAGGTAGGGTCGAGCCCAAGCTGACCAAGAACCGGAAAGGACAGTAGCCGGCAATGGAACCTTATGTTGGAATTGTCGTGATGGAGCTTGCTAAGAAGTCCAGTTCATCTGCCCAAAGCTTCTTCCGCGAGGATTTTTATCTTGTGTATGCGGAGTCGGACGAGAAGGCTCGAGAACGCGTTGAAGCGATGGCGAACGAGCAGGCCGATGGTGAGGACGTGAAGGTACGGCACATCGTGGACGTCGCGCCAGCCCTCTATGGTTATGTAGACCGCGATTGCGATCTTTACTCGCGGCACTTTGCGAACCTAGAGGACTACGAGCGTTTCGAAATGAAGCTCGGCGGAACTGACCCGCTGGCTGATTAATCGTAGACTTCGCGAAGAAACCTGCTGACTCTCGTCTGTGTTGGCCTGGCTAGCTTTCGGAAGGCTTTCGCACCGCGTGGCGTGAAGCTAATCTTCCACGCCACATTTAGCCTCTAGTTCTTCAAGAGAAATGGTCTCTAGCTCGCCTCGGTGGGCGGCGTCGGCTTCGGCCTCGAGCTCGGAGATGTGCTCTTGCCAGGCGTCGATGCTGCCGCGCAGCGAGTAGACGTTGCTGAAGCCGCGGGCGCGCAGGGCCTCGACGGCCTGGGCGGAGCGCAGGCCGCTGGCGCAGTAGAGGACGGCGAGGTCGGCGAGGTCTATGGGCGGGTTGTGGCCAGCGAGGATGTTATCGAGCGGGAGATGCTGCGAGCCCGGGATGAGGGAAGTGGCGCGTTCGGGGGCGGTGCGGACGTCGATAAGCGTGGCGTCCTCCGGGATGACGCGGACGTCGGTGGGGTTGTCGGGGCGCGCCGGGGTGGCGCCGTTCGCGCGCACGGGGATGTACTCCCAGGTCCCGGCGAGGGAATCGTAGTAGCCCAGCGTGCCGATGAGCGGGGTGCCGATGCCCGTGAGGAGTTTGAGCGCCTCGACAGCCAGAGCGGAGCCGGCCACACCGACGACCGGGCCCATCACGCCGGCCTGCGAGCAGGAGGGCACCTGCGGGTCGGTGGGGAAGAGGTCCTCGTAGACCGGGCCGTGGCCGGAGTGGAAGACGGTGAGCTGCGCGTCGTATCCCAGAAGCGAGGCCCACACGTGTGGAATGCCCAGTTCGTGGGCGGCCCAGGAGGCCAGGTGGCGGGAGTAGAAGTTATCGGTGCCGTCGATGATGAGGTCAGCCCCGCGCAGTTGCTCCAGGGCAGTATCGGGCGTGAGGCGCGAGAACTGCTCGACGGTGCACTCCGGGTTGAGGGCGTTCAAGGCCGAAGCGGCGGATTCGGTTTTGGGCTGGCCTACGGTCGCCGTGGTGTGGATGACCTGGCGGTGCAGGTTGGAGAGGGAAACGGTGTCGTCGTCGAAAAGCAGGATGCGCCCCACGCCCGCGCCTGCCAGGTAGAGCAGGGCAGGCGAGCCCAGGCCACCGGCGCCGATGACGGCGACGGTAGAAGAGCGAAGCTGTTCCTGTGTGGAGCTTCCCCAGAGGGTTTCCTGGCGTGCATAACGTGAGCTCATTCCAGGCCTACCCAGGTGGTGGTGTCATCGGTGTGGAGCTGTTCTTTCCAGATGGGGACTTCTGCCTTGACGCGGTCGGCGCAGGTCGACGCCGCTTCGAAGGCGTCTTTGCGGTGCGCGGAGGAAGCGGCGACGAGGAAGGCGGATTCGCCAATTGCTAGTGCTCCAGTCCGGTGCGCGCACCAGAGGCGCACGGCGGGGAAGGCAGCGGCGACCTCGCCGGCAACGCGCTCGATCTCTTCTTGGGCGCTGGGATGCGCGGTGTAGGTCAGGAGTTTCACACCCCGGCCGGAGTCGTGGTTGCGCACGATGCCGTCGAATAAAACGACAGCACCCGTTTCAGCGGTGGCGATGTCGGGGGCTGAGATAGGCTCAGCGCTGATGTGGGCGCCGAGTAAGCCGAAGTTAGTGCTCATGAATTCCTTCCAGCTGGTTGATGATGTGGTTAAGCACCGGTTCGAGGACCGCGCAGCCGTCCTTGGCCGCACCCGTGGAGCCGGGCAGGGCCATGGCGAAAGTGGACCCGGTGACTCCGGCAACCGTGCGGGAGAGTGCCGCGGTGGGGATGGCCGCCGAGTGCGCGTAGAAGGCATGGGCCAGGCCGGGCAGCTCGCGCTCCAGGTGCGGGGTGAGCGCTTCGACGGTGCGGTCATCCGGCGTGATGCCGGTGCCGCCGGAGGTGAGGATTACGGAGGGGGCATCGGCGAAGGCAGTGGCGAGGGCTGAGTCGATATCGGCGTCCGCGACGACGAGGGGCTGCGGGGTATCGAAACCTTGCTCACGAAGGAAGTTCACCAGGATGGGTCCGGAGCGGTCCTCGTATTCGCCGGCGGCGGCGCGGGTCGAGGCAACAATAACGAGTGCGCGTCGGGTCATGCGAGCGGGAACACCTCCACGAGGTCGCCGGCTGAAAGCTGCGTGTTAGCCGGGATACGGATGAGGGCAGTAGCGCCGATGGCTTGGGACATCAGGTGGGAGCCGGTGCCGCCGAGGAAGGAGGCTTCGGCGGTGCCATCGGAAATGTTGAGGATTCCACGGCGGAACTGTTCGCGGTTGTTGAGGCCTTCGGCGGGCTCAGTAAGGTGTGCTCTAAATGGAGCGGGAGCGTGGCCGATAACGGGTGCCAAGTAGAGGCGGAAGCTCACCAGCGTGGAGATCGGGTTGCCGGGGAAGCAGACGACGGGCACCTCCCCCAAACGCGACAGGCCCTGCGGGCCGCCGGGCTGCTGCGCCACGTGGCCGAACCAGCCGTCCTTTTCGAAGATTTGGCGGATGACCTCGAACTTTCCGTGGGAGATGCCGCCGGAGGTGACGATGACATCGGGGCGGTGGGTGATGACCGCTTCGGTGAGGTCCGCGCGCAGGGCAGAAGGATCGTCATTCGTGCGCACGAAGCCGGCCACGTCGATGCCATACTGCGCAGCCAAGGCCGCGAGCATCGGTGCATTGGAATCGGGGATGGTGGCCTCGCCCGTGCCACCGATTTCCGCGCCGCCGGTGCAGATGAGGATGCGGGCGGGCGCGTATGTGAGGACCTCGGCCAGGCCCTGGGAGGCGAGGGTGGCGATGGAGGGGGCGTCGAGAAGCGCGTGCTCATTGATGAGGGTTGTGCCGGCCTTGACATCGGAGCCGGCGCGGCGGATGAACTGTTCGGGGGCTGCCGGCACGGTGACCGTGGCGCCCTCCTCTGGGAAGTGCGGGGGCTCGCAGTGCTCGACGGGGACGATGGTCACGGTGCCCTCAGGGACTTTCGCTCCGGTCATGATGGGAAGGGCGGTGCCGTGCTCGAGTGAGCCCGGGGGATCACCCGCCGCAATGGTGCGGCCGACGGTGAAGGCGCCGCCGTGTGTAGTCGGAAGAGCATAGCCATCCATCTGCGAATTATCGAAAGGTGGAAGGTTGTGTTCCGCGCGGTACGTGGCGGCGGCACGGCGTCCGAAGGCGCTGGTCAGGGGAGTGGAGACCACCCGGGGCTGCGGAAGGGCCGCGCGAACGGCGGCGAGGTGTTCCTCATAGGTGCGCATCGGGTTCCTTCCTGTCACAGAGGCTGGCATAGTGGCAACCATGGTTGATATACACTACTTTGCCGCAGCCCGCGCCGCCGCGGGGCGCGCGCAGGACACAGCGCAGGCGGCGACGCTGGGGGAGCTGCTGGACGTGTTGCGTGCTCGGCATACCGGTAGCACCGAGGCCGGCATGAGCTTTGCGGAGGTGCTGGAGCGCTGCACATTCCTGGTGGATGGTGCGAGCGCTACCGAGGACGCCGTGCTTGCCGACGCTTCCCGTGTCGACGTTCTCCCGCCTTTTGCTGGGGGTTAATTGCGGACCCGCAGCGGGCTGGTGAAGAAGTTCACCACGCCGGAAACAATGGCGAGGACAACCGCGCCGATGATGGCGGCACCCCAACCGTCGATGACGAGTGAGTCCATGAGCGCGCTGACGAGGAGGAGGACCGCGCCGTTGATGACGAGCGCGAAGAGGCCCAGTGTTAGGCAGGTCAGCGGTGCGCCGAGGAAGCGGAGCACCGGGGTGACGACCTCGTTGACGATGATGAAGACCGCCGCGATGAGCAAGAAATTCTGGGTGGTCGCAGGGACGATGTCGATTCCGGGGACAATCGCTACCACAGCCCAGAAGGCCACCGCGACGGCAATGACGTTGAGTGCAAAATTGATAAATGTCTTCACAACTGCACTCTAACGCGGAAACTAACCCTCTGCACCGAAGGCAGCGTCCCAGGCCTTAAGCAGCGTCTCGGTTTCCTCCGCCGTAGTGACGGAAATGCGCACGCCCTCGGGGAAGGCACGGACGAGGACGTCATTCTCCGCGAGCTGTGCGGCGACCTCCTGCGGGGAGCCCAGCTTCGCAATGCTGTCGGCGGCGAACCAGATGTGGTTGGCCTGGGACTCCGGAACGCCAAAGTCCGCGAAGTGCTTGACCAGGCGGTCGCGCTGCTCAACGGTCTCGTCGGTGCGCTCCCGCAGCTCCTTCTGAGCGGCCAGCGAGGCCGCTGCACCAACCTGCGCCACCGAGTTCACGGAGAAGGGGATGGCCACCTTGCTCAGTGCCTCGATGATCTCGGCGTTGCCGAAGGCATAGCCCAATCGGATGCCGGCCAGGCCATAAGCCTTGGAGAAGGTGCGCAGGCCAATGACGTTGTCGTGGGTGTGGACATAGTCGGTGGCCAGCGGGACGGCGTCGTTGCGGTTGTACTCGATGTAGGCCTCATCGAGCGCCACGATGACGTCCTTCGGGACCTTGGCCAGGAAGGCGTCGAACTCCTCCTTGGTAATGATGGAGCCGGTGGGGTTATTCGGGTTGCACACGAAGACAAGGCGGGTCTTGTCCGTGATGGCAGCTGCCATGGCCTCCAAGTCCACGCGGTGATCCGCGGTGAGCGGAACCTTGACCGGGGTAGCGCCCACGACCTGCGCGAAGATGGGATAAGCCTCGAAGGAGCGCCAGGGGAAGACAATCTCATCGCCGGGCACGGAGGTGATCTGCACCAGCTGCTGGCAGATGGCGGAGGACCCCGCACCGGTGGTGACCTGCTCTGGGGTGACACCGAGGTTTTCGGCGAGTGCCTTGCGGATTTCCACCGCGCCCATATCCGGGTAGCGGTTGACGTGCGCGGCAGCAGCCTCCATGGCCTTGAGCGCGCCGGGCAGCGGCTCCTGAGTTGCCTCGTTGGAGGAGAGCTTCAAGGCGTGCTCGGCATTCTTGCCGGGAACGTAGGCGGGCAGGGAGGAAAGGTCTGGTCGAATCATGTTCTCCACCTTAGGCGTTGCGGGGGCCGCGGGGCCCGAAGTCGAAATCAGCGGTCTGGGGGCCGAAGGCCTGGAGTCCCTTCGGTGCATCGAAAGGATCGAGGCGCACCTCGAGGAAGGCGCCGCGCTCTGGATGAGCGGCGATGTCCTCCAAGGCCTTGGACAATTCGCCCTCTGTCGAGGCCACGTAGGACTCCATCGTGGTGTCCTTCATGAACACCTTCGGCAGCGCCGTGTAATCCCACATTTGGATCTCGTTGTACTCGCGTTCCATGCCCAGAATGAAGCGCTCGATGGTGTAGCCATCGTTGTTGACCAGCACGATGATGGGCTTGAGGTCCTGGCGCAGGATGGTGGAGAGCTCTTGGGCAGTGAGCTGGAAGGAACCATCACCAATGAAGAGGACGTGGCGGCGCTCCGGGTTAGCCAGCTGCGAGCCCAGCACGCACGGCAGGGTAAAGCCGATGGAACCCCAAATGGTGGAATTGATGTACTGCACGCCCTCGGGCATGCGCTGTTGGCCCAGACCGATATTGGAGGTGCCGGCCTCGGCGATGACCACGTCATCTTCCTGGATGAAGCCGAGCATCTGCGGCCAGATGCGCTCCTGAGTCAGCGGGGCATCCGGGTTCGGCTCGAAGGGCTCGGGCTGGAATTCTTTGGTTGCGGTTGCCTCCGCTTCCGGGATGCGGTCCAGGAGGACGTCGAGAAGCTCCAGCGTATTAATGCCCACGAAGAACTCGCCGTCAGCGTTGAGGTGCTGGTCGCCGAAGTTGTAGACGCGGGAGTCGGCCAGGTTGTGGGTGAAGGAGCCGGAGTTGACCTCGATGAAGCGCGGGTTCGTGGTGACTAGGAAGTCGGACTTTTCGATGCGCTCCTGCACGCCCGGGGCAGAGGCCGCGCCGTTATAGGTGCCGATGAAGAGCGGGTGGCGCTCAGACAGGATGGCCTTGCCGGAGGAGAGCTGGGAGTAGGGCAGCTGGGCCTTGTCGATGATGGCGCGGAACTTCTCGGTGAAACCGTGGCGGTTGGTGTCCTGATCGATGAGGATGATCGGGTCCTTGGCCTTCGCGAGGTGCTCCAGCACGTAGTCCGCAGCGGCGTTCAGGCGCTCCGGATCGGAGGTTGCGAGCTCGGTGGAGAAAGGTTCGTCGGGGACCTCGATGGTCAGGTGAGTGATATCGGAAGGAATCTGGATGTGGACCGGGCGCTTTTCGCGCAGGCAGGTGTGCAGGGCGCGGTCGAATTCCTCGACCACGTTCATGGGGGACACACGCGTGGCCACCTCGGTGAAGGGCGCGAAGGAATCCAGCATGTTGGCATAGTCGCCGTCGGCAAGCGAGTGGTGCAGGTTCCAGCGGAACTCGGTTGCATACTGCGGCGGCGCGCCGGCGAGGGATACTAGCGGGACGTGCTCGGCACGTGCACCCGCAATGCCGTTGAGTGCGGAAAGCTCGCCCACGCCATAGGTGGTGAGCAGGCAGCCCACGCCCTTCTGGCGGGCATAGCCGTCGGCAGCATAGGCGGCGTTGAGCTCGTTGCAGGCGCCGACGAAGCGGATGCCCTCGGAGGCCTCAATCTGCTCGAGGAAGCTCAGGTTGAAGTCACCGGGAACGCCGATGATTTCGGTAATGCCGATGGCTTTGAGGCGGTCCAGGATGAAATCACCAATGGTGGTCTGCATGAGAGGGTCCTTTCTACTTGGTTCGTGCGTCGTGGCGCTTCTTGCCCAGCCAGATGAGGGCCAAGGTCACAATCCAACAGGGTAGGACAATGGCACCGGTGCGGTAGTCGGGCAGCGTAAACATTAAGGCGACTATGAGGGCGAAGAAGCCCAAGCACAGGTAGTTAGCGATGGGGTAGAGGGGTGCGCGGAAAGCAGCATCCGGGCAGCGCTTGCGGAAGTTCAGGTGTGCTATGGCAATGGCGGACCAGGAGATGAGCTCCGCGCCGACGATGATGGCGAGGAGAACAATCAGGATCTTGCCCTCGAAGAGGAAATTAAGCAGCACGGCAGAACCCATGAGCAGGGAGTTGAAGAGCAAGGCGCGAACCGGCACGCCCTTGGCGCTGACGGAGTTGAAGAAGGGCGGGGCTTGGCCGCCGCGGGAAAGATCCCGCAGCATGCGCGCGCCGGAGAAGGTCATGGTGTTGAACACGGAGACGGCGGCGACGAGCACGATGAGGTTGAGGCCCGTGGCGGCGGCCGTAATGCCTAGGGTGCTCAGCGCGCGTACGAAGGGGGAGGTAGAGGTATCGAGCTCATTCCACGGAGCGAGCAGCACGATGATGCTGATGCCGCCGACGTAGAAAATGAGGATGCGCCAGATGACGTTGTTGATGGCCTTGGGCAGGCTTTTAGCGGGATCCTGCGCCTCGCCCGCGGCGGTACCAATGGAGATGATGCCGCCGAAGGAGAAAATCACCGCGACGAGGGAGAAGAGCATGCCGGTAGCGCCGTTAGGAAAGAAGCCGCCGTGCTCAGTGATGTTGCTTAAGCCCAGGGCGGGCTCCGGGGTGAGGCCGAAGACAATGGCCGCGCCGACGACGATCATGAGGATGAGCGCGGCAACCTTGATGAGGGAGAGCCAGAATTCCGCCTCGGCGAAGGCGCCGACGTGCACCAGGTTGATGGCGGTGACGATAACGAGCGCGACGAGAGCGGTCAGCCAGTGTGGGATTCCGGGGAACCAGAAGTCCATGATGGTTCCGGCAGCGGTGAGCTCCAGCATGCCGACGACGATGGTGGTAAACCACCAGTTCCAGCCGGTGACGAAGCCAGCGATGGGGCCGATGTACTCGCGGGCATACGCGCTAAAAGAACCGGCGACGGGGTGCTCCACGGCCATCTCACCAAGCATGCGCATGATGAGGAAGATGATGAAGCCGCCGATGGCATAGGCGGCGATAACGCCGGGGCCGGCCTCCTGGATGGAGGCGCCTGAGCCTAAGAAGAGGCCCGTGCCGATGCACGAGCCGAAGGCGATCATTTGCAGGTGGCGCGATTTCATGCCGCGCTGCAGGCCGTCGTCTGCACTGGTGTTATCGCTGGCGACAACGTCCTGTGCCCTGACGGAATTGTTGGTTGTGGTCATGTAGACGCCCTTCATGAACGTATATGTGTGACGTGGGTCATTTAGCTGTAGGGGATTATTGCGCAGCACAGTTTTGTTTGTCACTAGACAATATTCTTAAGTATCTTTGACATATGTCAAAAGTGCCGCCCCCGCAGCTGATGAACATTCAAGACATCGTCGACGATTGTGCCCAGATCCTGCAGCGTTCCGTTGAGGTGACTACCCCCGCCATCGCGGTGATCGCGGCCAGCGCTCAGATTGGTGCCATCGATAAGAACCGTGCGGCCTCTATTCTTAATCGCACCCCGCCCCCGGAGCCGATTCCGTGGATGCTCAGCTTCGGAATCCAAGAGGCTGTGCTGCCGGTACGCCTGCCCGCCAACCCGCGCTATGACATGCTGCCCCGCGTGGTCATTCCCCTGCGTCACGAGGACAGGCTGGTGGGCTACCTGTGGATCATCGATGAGCCCGCGCTGGGCGACGCCCCCTTGGCCCGCCTGGATTCATTGCTTGCGCCCCTTGCCAGGCTTATCGACGCACGCGATGCACCCCTCGCTGCCCGCGCCCAACAACTCGGTGAGCTGGCCCGCGAGGTGCTCACAGGTGATCCGGCTGCGCTGGCCGGTGCGCGGGAGCGCGATCTCTTGCCCTCCGATGGTGAGCTGACCGTGCATCGCGTGCTGGTGGAAGGCGATCAGCGTGCGGTGGCCGT
Organism: Corynebacterium sp. HMSC074A09; assembly: GCF_001811545.1. Taxonomy (NCBI): domain Bacteria; kingdom Bacillati; phylum Actinomycetota; class Actinomycetes; order Mycobacteriales; family Corynebacteriaceae; genus Corynebacterium; species Corynebacterium sp. HMSC074A09. Next base: position 65,869 of record NZ_KV805138.1, read on the forward strand.
GGAGCTTGCGCGCCCCTTGGTGCGCCGGCCCTTCTTGGTCGCGGATTCCCACGATTCCCTCGTGCTCGTTGAGTGCCGCCGCGACGACAAGGACACCGAGGCCCTCATGGAGGAGCTGCAGAGTGCCGCGCTTGTCACCGGCGCTGAGGTGGTGGCGCGTGGCTCGGCGCCGACGGCCCCGCAGGCGCGACTCATGGCGGACGTGGCCAAACTCTGCGGCCAGGATTCGCTGCGCTGGGAGGAGGCCGGTGCGTGGCGGCTGCTGCGCGGGTGGGAGCTGACCCAAGCAACGGTGGTGGAGATGAGCCCGGATGCCGCCGTGCTTCTCGACGACCCTCGCAACTCCTACTGGCAGACCCTGCTGACCTACTTTGAGCATTCCCGCAACGTCTCCGCGACCGCCGCTGCACTCTACATTCACCGCGCCACGCTGCACTATCGCCTCGACCGCGTCCGTGAGATTCTCGGGCCCGGCGTGCTGGATGATGGCTGGCGCTGCGCGGCTCTCTACGTTGCCCTTAAGCTGCATGCGGCGCTTCAGGGAAAGAATAGGGAAGCCCCATTTTGTCCCTAGGGGAAGCGCTCAGGTAGAGTGATGGACGATTCATTGCGAATCGCTGGAGACGTGCCAGAGCGGCCGAATGGGGCTCCCTGCTAAGGAGTTGACTTACTTGCGTAGGTCCGGAGGTTCAAATCCTCTCGTCTCCGCAAACTACAGAACCCGAGTCATCGTTTCACCGGTGGCTCGGGATTTTACGTTTTCAGTTCCTTCGTATGCCGACAGCCCGTGAGCAGGGAACTTAGAATGAAGGCGCTGACCTTAATCTGTGCTGGCTGGGAGCGTCATGGAGTTACTAAAAGAGCCAATTTGGGATGTGGAAAGTAACGCGAACATCGATCCCGATGAGAACTTTGTCCGAATATTTTGTTCTTTCCAAAATTCATGAGTGCTATTCCCCTCAGCCACTTCCCAAAGCAACGAACGGCATAGTGAGGTGGGGGATGAAAAAGAAGTAAATATCGGGCGAATGTGCTTGATGGCGAAATGGGGCAGGGGTGGTTCCGAAGAATTTTTGGTCGCCTAATTCAGCACTAGCGGCAGGACCAATACACCGGTTGAGAGCGCGAGCATGCCTAAGCAGTTGATCCAGAATTCACTGTCGAGGAAGTGGGCGCGGACACGGGCTGCTGAGGCTGCGCAGAAATATGCGATGACTCAAAACATGGATGCGATTCCTACGCTTGGGAACCAGAGTCCGTCGATGACTCCTGTGGCTGCGCGGCACTTGATGACAATGAGCGCCCACCACCAGTCTTTGGGGCGCTGGTTAACCCGAGTCTCAAAAGACTAGGGTTTGCGGGGAAGGGGAGGGATTATATGCCTTCTTGTGCGCCCTCGCAACAAATCTTGAGGAAGTTTATACAATAGTCTACATTTTACATCTTTTGCTTCCAATTATCCCTACTGGATGTAACTCTAGGGGTGTCCGATTTTCAGCCATCTTTTCTAGAAAGGATTATGGACATGTATCGTCTCAAGAAATCTACGCGTTTAGTGGTGCTGGTTGCGGCAGCAACAGTTTTTGCACCAGTCAATGCTAGTGCCGGTACTGAGACTGACCTCGCTGAGTCGACTCAGAATAATGCCTCTCAGTCTTCTGTTTCCTCAGAAGTTGCGGAAAAAGCAGATTCCTATGTTTTCCTTCAGGGAGACCAATTCGCGATTGCTAGAGAGGCAGAAAGCGCTCTTTCGCAAAAGGAACTGCAAGAAATCAAAAATGAAGTAGAGACTCAGAACGAAAGGATCAGCGAGGCCAAGGCTGATAGTAACCTTGAGATGAAGGTGGCGGGAGACTCGATAACTTTCTGGGAAAAAGGGCCGAAGATTTCGAGCGCTGATGATGATGACATTGATCCATACTTTCAAGAGGGTCGGAATGGAATTGAATTCCATGGGACTTATGTGAGGGTGCTACTGTCTAAAACGACGATTAACCGGGTGGGTGGCGGTGTCACAATCGCTGGAGTCTGGATTCCCGAGCCAGTTCTTTCCAAAATCCTAGCTACTGGAGGGGCTATTGCTGGTCTTGCGCCCGGTGGTATGTATGCAGACTATGGCATTGGTTCGATTGTGGCTGGCGCTTTCACACATAATGCATATCCTCAGCGGGTTGGTTTTCAATAAATTATCCTTCCTCTAAACAGAAAGGGGTTTAGGGAAAGGTAATTGGAATTTTGCCATATGGATGTTTCTGCATTGTTCAGATAACAGTCCAAGAGAATCTGCCGCCTGGCAAGAATAGAAATGGTTCTGGAGAGTAAAATATGTGGAAAAAGATATTGGCCACTGTGGGCGTTTTATTGATGATGCTTTCCGCTCAACTTCAGTGGCCGTATGGGGTCACGATTGCTCTAGCAATTTTGGTCATTTTCCTTGTGTTTGTTCCATCTGGGAAGAAGTAAATATCTGAGCAGAGGTGGGTATTTTAGCGGGCCTGCCTCTGTTTTAGATTGATTATTTATTAAGTTATGAAACAAAATACTATTTCTATAGTAGGCAGGCTAGCTCTTTTCTTTCTGGCTAGCGTATCTTTTGGGGCCACGGCTTCATCAATATCTACTGCTCAACAGAGGAATTTCGATCCTCTTTCATATATTGAAAGTGGAGATGAGGTGCAGGTGGGTCCTCCCCGAGGGGCGGTGACGTGTTCTGTGACTATCATTTCCCAGCAGCGGGCCTTGACTGCCGGTCATTGTGGTGAAAGTGCGGATGAAGTGTATTCGAAAGGTAGGCGTATTGGAAGTATTGGTGAAAACTACTTGTGGAGTAACCAAGGGATAGATGTTTCAGAAATACTTCTTGATCCTCCGGTAGATTACGTTCTTCGGGCTGATAAAATTAGTGATAAAAGTATCGAAATACCTTCAGCTATTTTTGCAAAAACCTTTCTCGGAGGGAGAATTGATGGGGTTGTCAACGACAAGAACTTATATTGTGAGGCATTTTCCATCAATGGGAGAGAATATCAGGCGCGAACTCTAAAGGCTCAAATGACTTCAAAACCTGGGGATTCAGGCGCCCCTGTCTATAATCCTGCAGGAGAATTGGTGGCCCTCATTGAAGGCGGCAATGGGAAAGGGGATACTACTATCACGCCGCTTTCTTTCCTGGAGGAAAAACTCTCTGAAGACTCTTCTTCTAATGAGTGTAAAGGAAATGGTTAAATTACACAGCCTGTTTGCTAGGAGATTTTCCGCTTTATCTAACGACTAGTTGCAGCTGCTACGCAAAAGAGGAGGCGGAATCTGCTCAACGACTTCCTGCGCTAGCGACGAGTCGGATTTGGACGGTGTTGGTTGTTGCCGAGTGTATTTTGTTAGTCGGCGGACGTAGCGCCATCGGCAGATGCCTCAATACTAGTCCTTGTCCTAACATCGAGAAGTTTTAGAGTGCGTTAATTTTGTCGCTTTAGTCGAGGGCTTGTCGGTTTATTGATTGCTTGATTTCGCTGCTTCAACTTATAGAACCCTAGTCATCGTTCACCGGTGGCTCGGGATCTGCGTTTGTTGTTGTCATTCTAGAAGCGGGTGCCAGCGCAGCTCTCGGAAGCGGGCAAAGCCCTGATCTTGGCTCAGTAAGGTTGCTTCTTCTTCTATTACGGACGCGGCTATCCAGGCATCAGGGATGTCGCTGGCTTTAAGCTTGTGCAAGCGCACCAGTTCAGTGAAGGTTGTCCAGGTCCCTGGGCTGGAGCTCAAAAGAGTGCCCGTTTGGGGCCGCTAAAATGGTATTGAGTGCAGTCAGTGCTTGCTGGGCGGTTAGTGGTTTGTGGAATAGCTTGTGGTTGGTCATAACTCGAACAAGGCCCGTTGCCACAACATCCAGGAGCCCAATTGTTTCATGCCGATTCAGCGCACCACTTAACCACTGCTGAGCGGGTTTATGTTGTGGTGCTGCGGAGTGGAAGGTATAAACGAGAATGTTGACATCAGGAATGATCATCGAGCACCGCCCATACGGCTTCTTTGTCGCTGAGATCAACTAGAGCTGGTTCGCCGCAATCGAAGGAGGGGAGGTTTATCCTGGTGTGCATACCTTTAGGGTAGAAAGCATCAAGTCATCAATCAATAGGTGCGATGATGCATCTTCCTTCTGGAAGCCGTGAATGGTTGACTGGTGTCTTAAGTCAGTGCGAGCGTCAGGATCGGTACTCCGATGGAGAATGCGAGCATGCCTAAGCAGTTGATCCAGAATGCGCTACCGAGGAAGTGGGCGCGGACATGGGCTGCTGCGGCCGCGCAGAAATAGGCGATGACTCCAATCATGGCTGTGATTCCTACGCCGGGGAACCAGAGGCCGGCAATGAGTCCTACGGCGGCGAGGCACTTGATGACAATGAGCGCCCACCACCAGTCCTTGGGGAGTTTGACGCCGCTGAGGCAGGCTTCGATGAAGGGGACTGGTTTGAGGGAGAGGGCGGCGTCGCCAAGCAGAATGGCTGCTAGTAGAAGGGAGGGCCAGGCTGGGGAAGATTCTAGGATCATTGGGTTATTCCGAATGCGGTGTTGAGGCGTTCGATCGATGAGGCGGCTTGGGATGTGAGGTGCTCGGTGTCGTAGATTCCGGCGGCCCAGCCGATGAGTAAGCCGAGGTAGACGTTGTACAGCAGGTCGGCGTACTCGGCCGCATCGGCGCTGCTGAGCCTGGTGCCGAGTCGCAGGGTGATTTCATCGGTCAGGAGCGTTTTGAGTGCGGTGAGCGCTTCGCCTTGATTGCCTTGTTGGATGAGTGCTGCGCCAAAGGCGCGGGAGAGCTCTTCGTGGCCGGTAAACATCTGGAGGAAAGGTCTCAGGACATCGAGAAGGCTATCGGATTGTCCCCGGATGTCATCGTGGAGTTCTGAAATGTGTTGGCCAATGGTGCGGATGAGCAGCGTTTGTTTGTCGCCGACTCCCATGACGGTTCCCACGCTAACGCCAGCTTCGGATGCGATAGTCCGGATGCTGGTGGTGGCGTAGCCCTGAGTGAGGAAGAGTTCGTAGGCGGTGGCTAGGACCTTGCTGACGGTGCCAGCTTTGGCGGCCGAGCGCGATGAGTGAACGTGTTCAGTGAACATGTTCAAAAGGGTAGCTCTTGATGGTTTCGAGGTCAATGACGCCGAAGTGTTGACAGTTGGCGCTAGGCCAGCGTGGGGAAGACGCGGTCGCGCAGCAGGTGTGCAAGCTCGCGGTCGGGGGCTGCTGGGTTGACCCAGGCGGTGTCGCCGATTTCGGCGGCGGCATGGGGTTCGTCGGCGGTGACGGTGCGGGTGTAGGTGAAGATGGTGCCGACGACGACCTCGCCCGGTTCGTTGGCGGCGGGAGCGTCGAAGGTGCCGAGTTTGTTGAGGCTCTCGGCGTCGAGGGTGAGGCCTACTTCTTCGGCAACTTCGCGCAGGGCGGCGTCGACAAGCGCCTCGCCCGCCTCGGGCTTGCCGCCGGGCAGTTGGTACTTGGTGGAGGACTTCTTGCGCACGGTAAGCACGTGGCCTTGTGGGTTGCGGATGACGACGGCTGCTACTTCAATCATGGCTGCTGATTGTAGGCGGCCTAGAGCAGCGGCAGGAGCACGAGGGCGAGATTGAGTGCGATGACCAGCGCGGCAAGCGTCCAGCCCACGGCCATAGACCAGGGTTTCGCGGCGAACTCACCCATGACGTCCCGGGAGCCGGCATAGCGGAAAAGCGGGATGATGGCGAAGGGGATGCCCAGGGAAAGAAGTGCCTGGCTGACCACCAGTGCCATAGTGGGGTCGACCCCGCAGCCGATGATGACCAGCGCCGGGATGAGCGTGACCAGGCGGCGGACTAGTAGGGGGACCTTGATGTGAAGCAGGCCGTCCATGATTTCGGAGCCGGCGTAGGCGCCCACTGACGTCGAGGCGAGGCCGCTGGCCAGCAGGCCGATGGCGAAGAGAACGCCGGCCAGCGGGCCGAGGTGGCTGGCAATCGCCGTGTGGGCCCCGGAGATGGTCTCTGTGCCGTCCACGCCGTAGAGGGCCGAGCCCGCCAGGACCAGCAGGCCCACGTTGACGAGCCCGGCGATGGACAGCGCCACGGCGATGTCCGCGCGGGTGCCGGCCAGCACGTGGGGGATTTCCAGGTCGGGGTAGCGCTGCTTGGTCAGGGAGGAGTGTAGGTAAATGGCGTGCGGCATGACGGTGGCGCCCAACATGGAGGCGGCCAGCAGGATGCTGTCCTTGCCCTCTAGGCGGGGGATGAGGCCGCCGGCCACGTCGGCGGGGTCGGGCGGGGCGATGGCGAGGCCGGCAAGGAAGCCGATGCAGATGACCAGGAGCAGGCCGATGACAAGCCCCTCGAACCACTGGTTCTTCTTCTGGAAGATGAGGAGAATGATGGAGACCGCGCCGATGATGAGCGCGCCCGCGAACAGGGGGAGGTTGAAGAGGAGTTGCAGGGCAATGGCGCCGCCGATGACTTCGGCGAGGTCGGTGGCCGCGGCGATGAGCTCGGCCTGGGCCCACATGCCTAGGCGCGCGCGGCGGGAGAGACGCTCGCCCATGATTTCCGGCAGGGAGCGGTGGGTGACTAGGCCCAGTTTGGCGGAGTGGTACTGGATGAACATGGCCATGAGGTTGGCCACGACGAGTACCCACACCAGGAGGTAGCCGTAGTGGGAGCCGGCGCTGATGTTGGCGGCTACGTTGCCGGGGTCGACGTAAGCCACTGCAGCAACGAAGGCGGGGCCGGTGAGGCTGATTAAGGTCTTACGCATAGGCATCTCCATACCAAAAGTTCAACTACTTGAAGTCTAGTTTTCATCGCCATATGTTCAAGCCAGGGGTTTGATCCGGCAAACCATGTTAAAGTTTATTTGTTAATTATTTAAATTACTTTATGTATTTTGGCTGGTTAGAGACAGGGAGGTGCAACGGGTACACTGCCTTCAGTGCGCCAAAGTTGGAAGATTTTTATCAGAGATGTAGCCAGGCTTGGCCGCGTCCCCAGGGCGTGGATCATTCTCATCGGGCTCGTCATCACCCCCGCGTTGTATTCATGGGTGAACATCGCGGCTTTTCGTGACCCTTATGGCCATACCAACAACATCAAGGTGGCCGTGGTCAACGAGGATAAGGGTGCTAACAATGAGCTGACGGGGAAGATAGATGTCGGCAGCGAGGTCATTGAGAAACTCAAAAAGAATGACCAGCTAGGCTGGCAATTCCTCGAGCGCGATGAAGCCGAGAAAGCTCTTTTAGAGGGAGACGTGTATGCCTCGGTGACGATTCCTGAGGACTTTAGCGAGAACCTCGTGAGCATGCTCGACGGGAAGTTCACGCAGCCCCAGCTGGTCTACCGTGTCAACGAGAAGAACAACGCCATCGCCGTGAAGATCACGGATACCGGTGCCAAAGGTCTGGACAAGCAGATTACGGCAGCCTTCAAGGAGCAGGTGGCCACGGTTGCGGCGGAAAACGTTAAGGACACCGGTACCGACTTCGAGCGAAAAATCACGCGCGCGATGAACAACACCAGCTCCGCGTTCGGGGAGACCGCGCAGGAGATTGACGGCAACCGCGAGAACCTTGCGCGGATCCAGGGAAAGCTTGACGCCGCTGCTGATTCCACGTTGGGAGCTAAGTCTACGGTGGCCAATGTGAGTGCTGCGCTGGGCGACGCCCAAACAGCCCTCGCCGAGGTCTCCTCCCTAGTCGAGCAGGCCCAAGGGGGCATCGGTGACTTCACCGACCAGACCACAGGTGCCTTCGTCAGTGGCGCAAGTGCGGTGGCGGACGGTACCGCCCAGGCGCAGGAATCCATTGCGGATGTCACAGCTGGCCTGAACCAGGCCGGTGACCGTTTCGATTACGCCACGCAGCGAGCGAACACTGCCATTGACGCGAGCGCAGAATCGATTGCGCAGCTTAAAGCCCTGCGCGATTCCGCAACGCTCTCACCGCAGGTGGCCAAGGAAATTGATGACGCGATCCAGCGCCTTGATGAGGGTAATGAATCCAACCGCCAGTTGGTGGGAAACCTCAGCGCGCTGAGCAAGGATACTCAGACCGCGGCGGACAATGTGCAGGCTAGTGCGGAGGCCATCAACCAGGCAGCGGCCGATACTAAGGCCACCTCGCAAACGCTGCGCGATACCGTGACGACGGCCGTGCCGGAGATCAACCGCGCCATGAGCAGCCTGAGCTCCACGGCGAGTGCTTTGAGCTCCACCCTGGAAGCCCAGAAGGGCACCATGCAGGAGGCAGACGGTCTCCTAGATGGTGTGGCCCAGCAGCTGCGGGCCACGAAGGACACCTTGTCCGATTTCGATGCCAACCTCCTTGCCCTACAGGACAGTTTGCGCGCTATGCAGGGTGATGTGGGTTCGCTGCGTGCTGCGATGAACTCCAAAGTCGTTCAAGATGTCACCGGGCTGGATGCGGAAGAAATCGGTAAGTTCTTTGCCGAGCCCATCGAGCTGAAGACCGAAACCGTGTACCCGGTGGACAGCTACGGCTCCGCCATGGCGGCGCTGTTTACCAACCTCTCCCTGTGGATCGGCGCCTTTGTCCTCATGGTTATCTTCCGGGTCGAGGTGGATAAGGAAGGATTCCACCGCGTCACGGTGGGCCAGGCCTACCTAGGCCGCTTCCTCCTCATGGCCTTGATGGTCATCATCCAGGCCATCACGGTGACCGTCGGTGACCTGCTCATCGGCGTGCAGACCGTGAACGCGCCTGCCTTCATCCTGACGGGCGTGCTCGTGGGGCTGGCCTACTTGAGCATTATCTATGGGTTGTCGACGTCGCTGGGGCACCTCGGCCGCGGCCTCTGCGTGGTCTTTGTCATTATCCAGATTCCGGGTGCTTCGGGCCTGTACCCGATTGAGCTGTTGCCCAACTTCTTCCACACCATCTACCCACTACTGCCATTCACGTACGGCATCGATGCCATGCGTGAAACCATCGGTGGGTTCTACGGCAACCACTATTTCAAGAACATGGGCGTGCTCGCCTTCATGTTCATTCTGTTCTTCGTCTTCGGCCTGTTGCTGCGTAAGGCTTTGGCGCACTTCAACGTCATCTTTAACCGCGAGCTGCGGGATACCGAGCTCTTTGACTATGAAAATGTGCAGGTTGTCGGCTCCGGCTACCGCATCGCGGACGTCATCCAGGCGTTGGATAGCCGCAGTGGTCTGAAGAAAGATTTGGACCGCCGCGCGCATGACTGGGGCTACTGGCTCAAGCTGGTGGCCATCGCCGGTGTTATCGGAGTGGTGATCCTCATCGTCGTCTCGGGTCTCTTGCCCGACCAGAAGCCGCTGCTTCTGGCTATTTGGACGGCATGGTGCTTCCTCATCATTATCGCCGCGGTCACCCTGGACTACCTACGCATCAGTCTGAAGCAGTCCGCAGAGCTGGTGACGTTGGATGAGGATGACATCAAACATCCGGCTCGCATCGGGGCCGACTCCACGGAGGGGGATAACTAATGCGTGGAACACTCGATCTTTTCGTCAACGACATGCGCACCGCATGCCGCAACGTGATGAGCACGGTGATGCTCGTGGGCCTCGTCGTTATCCCGATGCTGTTCACCTGGTTTAACGTTCTGGCCAGCTGGGATCCCTTCGATAACACCAGCCAGCTCAAGGTGGCGGTGGCTAGCAAGGACACCGGCTATAAAAGCGATCTGTTGCCGGTGCCCATCAACGTCGGCGACCAGGTGCTCAATGAGCTACGTGCAAACGAGCAGCTGGATTGGGTTGTGACGACTTCCGATGAGGCGATTGAAGGTACCAAGTCCGGTGAGTATTACGCAGCCATCGTGCTGCCGGAAGATTTCAGTACCGACATGATGAACTTCTACACGGATGGATCCAAGCCCGCCGACTTGTCCTTCTATACGAATGAGAAGAAGAATGCGCTGGCGCCGAAGATCACTGGTCAGGGTGCAGAAGGCGTGTCGGCTCAGGTGGCCGAGGCCTTCACCACGACGGTCGGTGACGTCTCCTTCGATCTGGTCACCTCACTCTCCGACTTCTTGAGCCAGGGCGATACCAAGGCTGTGTTGGACCGGATGCAGGCGCGCGCGGATGGCGTGCAGACCCAGCTCGATATGGCCGCCCGTACCGCGCGTTCCCTCGCTGGCCTCGTGGATACCGCGGTTCCGCTCATGGAAAGCGCCCAGCGCATTGCGGACTCGGCGGACCTGGAGCTGCCGGAGATTCAGTCCTCCTCGCTCAACGTTTCCACGGATGCGCTGCAGCAATCGCTCGATGCCACCAGCGCTAGTTATGATGTGGTGCGCCAACGCATTGATGCGCTTTACGACGACGCCTCCGCCTCCCGCGCCGACCGCGTCGCCGCGCTCAACACCTTGGCCGGCCAGGTAGAAGGCACCATTGCCCAGTATCAGAACCTGCACGGCCACATTGAGGCCCTGCCAATTCCTGCCGGGGATAAAGAGAAGTCGCTCAGCCGTATCGAGGAGGCCATCGACGCGCAGCGCACTCTCCACGCGCGCCTCACTGCGGCCGCGAATGCTCCCGAACCCACGAAGCCGGATCTCTCCAGCATCGACAATGCCAAGAAGGCAGTGGAGGGAATCTCCACCTCTGGTCTGCGCGAATCCCTGCGTGCGCTGCAGGACTCCCTGGGCCAGGTGAGCGCGGATCTGGATACCGCGAAGACTCCCGTCACCATTGATTCCTCTTCCCTGACGGATGCTCGGGATGCGGTACAGAAGCTCGCCTCTGGCCTGCAGGATAAGGCCAACAAGTTCGGCGACCTGCGGAAGGATATCGACTCCGCTGCGGCATCCGGGGATCTGAAGAAGTTGGCGGACCTCATCGGTTCCGATCCGGATGCCTTGGCGCGTGCGATTGCGGCTCCGGTGGACGTCGACAGGCAAGCGGTCTACCCAGTCAAGAGCTTTGGTGCCGGCATGACACCCATGTACACGGCGCTGGCCCTGTGGGTCGGCGCGCTGCTGACTGCGGTGAGCGTGCGCACCGACGTGGTGGACAAGGACAAGTACTCGCCGATGCAGCGCTTCTTCGGCCGCTTTGGAATGTTCGTCGCGGTTGGTCTCATGCAGTCGACGATGCTCATCTTGGGCCTCATCTTCTTCGTGGGCATCGAGCCCGCGCACCCGATTCTCATGCTGCTGGCAGGCTGGGTTAGCTCGCTCATCTTTATGCTGATTTGCTACACCTTCGTGGTCTCCTTCGCCAACGCAGGCAAAGCCTTGGCGGTGCTCATGCTGGTGGTCCAAGTATCGTCGTCGGGCGGTGCCTACCCCTTGCAGGTGCTCCCGGACTGGTTCCAGAACATTAGCCCGTGGTTGCCGGCGACCTATACCATCCGTGCTTTCCGCGCGGCCATCGCCGGAACCTACCACGGTGATTACTGGCTCTCCCTGTTCGCGCTCTTGCTCTTTGCCGTACCGATGCTCGTGTTGGGCGTGGTCTTCCACAAGCCGCTGGAGAAGTTCACCAACGGCTGGGTGGAGACCTTGGAGAAGACCAAGCTGATGTAGTGCTTACCGCACGGTGCAGCCGATGCTATTTACATAAAACTCTGGAGATACTCACAGGTTAGTGGGGTCCCGTGAAACGGCACCCAGCGGTAAGCTGAAACGCTGTGAAACGCGGTCATTTCCTGGGCCCAGCTCGGCTCACCGCCGCGGGCTTTATTCTGCTTATCCTCGTGGGAACGGTGCTTCTTATGCTACCGATTTCCGCCAACGTTCCGCAGTGGACTCCGTTCTTGCCTGCGTTTTTTACGGCAACCTCAGCGGTCTCTTTGACGGGTCTCGTGGTGGAGGACACCGGAACTTATTGGACGCCCTTCGGCCAAGTGGTCATTATTACGCTCATCCAGCTGGGCGGCCTCGGCATCATGAGTTTGGCGTCGCTATCTGGCATGCTTCTGACCGGCCGCATCAGCTTCAAAGCTCGCAGAACAAGTGCCGCGGAGGGCCGCGCCGTGACTTCTGGCGGAATTCGCCGCGCCTTGCTGCTTACCTTGGTGATGACTCTGATCTGCGAGGCCATCGTTGCCGTATTTATCGGCGTGCGTCTAGCCACTGAGCATGGTGTGGCACCAGGACGCGCGGTGTGGGAAGGCATCTTCCACGCTATTTCGGCCTTCAACAACGCCGGCTTTAGTACCTATTCCGATAGCGTCGTTTCCTTTGCCGCCGATGCTTGGATCCTGTTGCCCCTCGCCTGCGCCCTGATTACCGGTGGCTTGGGCTATCCCATGCTGGCGGAGTTCGTGCGACGGGCCCGCGCACGGCTAACACGCTGGCGTGGTGGCACGCCGCGCATTCACCGCATGTCCATGACCGCCCGGATGACGCTGGGCGCCACCGCGTTCTTGCTGCTGGGCGGCACCGTGGTTTTCTTTCTCGCAGAAAACTCTGGGGTACTACACGGGATGCCGCTGGGACAGAAGCTGATCAACGCCTTCTTCATGAGCGCTTCGCCCCGAACGGCAGGTTTCAACGCCATCGACTACGGGGAAGCGCACCCGTTGACGCTGATGGTCACGGACATCTTGATGTTCATCGGCGGCGGCTCCGCCGGTACAGCGGGGGGCATCAAGGTGACGACCGCATGCGTTCTGGGCGCGGCGATGATCTCTGAATTTTTGGGCCGGGAAGACACCTCCATCGGGCACCGTCGCCTGCCGCTGTCCACCTTCCGCCAGGCCCTCGCGCTGACCGCCGCCGGAATGATCGTCGTTGCCGTAGGCGTGGCAACGCTGCGCATCTGGGACCCCGAGTTCACCGCGGACCAGGTCACTTTCGAAGTCATGTCCGCCTTTGCCACCGTGGGTTTGTCCACGGGTATTACCGCAAGTTTGTCCGCACCATCACAGCTCATGCTGTGCCTCATCATGTACGTTGGCCGCGTAGGCCCCACCACCTTCGTGGCGGCACTGGCCGCCCGGACTATTAGCCTGCGCTACCGCTACCCAGAAGAAAGGCCGTTCATTGGCTAACATGTTCAGCGCCCTGCGGCGTGAGAAGACGTCCATCAATATTCCGCCGGTCGTCGTCATTGGCATGGGGCGGTTCGGTTCTTCCCTGGCCCGTGAATTGATGGAGCATGGCGTGGAGGTTCTTGGCATCGATGCCGAGGAGAAGCACGTGCGCGAGCACGCCGCGTACCTCACCGAGGCGGTGACCGCGGATACGACCGACGCCGAGGCACTCCGCCAGCTGGGCGTTGATGAAGTGGAACGCGTGGTCGTGGCCATCGGCTCCGATCTGGAAGATTCCATCCTCACCGCCTCGAACTTGGTGGAACTGGGAGTAGGCGATATCTGGGCCAAGGCAGATTCGGATGCGCACGCCCGTATCCTGCGCCAATTGGGAGTGCACCACGTGATCCGCCCAGAGCGCGATACGGGCCGCCGCGTGGCGCATCTGTTGGGCGGGCGCTTCGAGGACTTTGCGGAGATCGCCACCGACTATGGTGTGACGGCGATGACCCCGCCGGCGTCGATAAGCAAGCGTCCGCTCAACCTGCACCAGGTGTGGGAAGAGCACAACGTTCAGCTCATCTCACGCTGTGAGGGGCCTGGCCAGTGGCGCCCGCTTGTCGACGGCACCGAGCTCACCCACCGCGACCTCATCGTCGTCGCCGGTAGCCCCGCGGATCTGGAGGCCTTCTCGCAGTCCTAAGCGCGGTGCCTGGGGTGCCTCGCACTGTGGAGTGAGGAGCGGGGCGCTACAGTGGCGCGTATGACGAAGGCACGTTTTCCGGGCTCGGTGTATGGAACAGGGGAGGAACCCGACCCGCGCTTCAGCATGGCTAATGAGCGCACGTTCCTGGCGTGGATTCGCACGTCGCTGGCCTTTATCGCCGGTGGTGTGGCTCTGGAGACCTTCGAGCTGCCGCTGAACACCACGCTGACTCGCGTCGTTTCTGTCATCATGCTGATCGTGGCCATCATCCTGCCGGCGGTGGCATGGTTTCACTGGGGTGCTTCGGAACGAGCGATGCGCCATGGGCGTCCGCTCCCGGCTAGCCCAGCGTTGGCGTTGATTGTTGGTGTGGTGATCATCATCGGCCTGATGATTCTGGTGGGCGAGCTGCTAGCGTGAGCGAGCTTTTTGATCCCGGCCTCCAACCCGAGCGCACCCGCTTAGCCTGGCAGCGCACGGGTCTAGCCGGCCTCATCGCGGGTTTGCTGGTCGTTCGTTCCGTGGCGCCATGGGCGGCTCTGATTGTAGGGGTAGTGGTGGCCGTGGTGCTGTGGTTGGCCACCGCCAAGCTCCGCCATGTTGACGAGATCCTGGCTCGGGCCCAATCACCTGCCCTGCCCGGAGCTCCGGCTCTTGCCGCCGTTGCGCTGGGAACGATGATTCTCGGGGCGGTTGCCTTTGCCGCTATCTGGTAGAGCCAAACCCCCAGACCTCGATCCCGCAACCTGCAGGTGGGCGTCGCCAAGCGCTTGCCGACGCCCCACCGCCCACCAGGGAGTTGCGGGATCGAGGTCTGGGGATCTAGCGAAGGTTCCTAGGCCCCGCAGCTAAGTGCCGCGCGATGTTGTTGATGAAGTCTTCTGGAGCATCGCGCAATTCTTGGGGTGAGAAGCGTAAGACGACAAAGCCCTGGTTGAGGAGTGCCTTTTGGCGTTGGTGTTCGGCTCGAATTACCTCTTCCAGCTCGTTTTCGTATTTCACATTGCCGTCAATTTCAATGAGCAGCCAGTCATTGATCGCGAGGTCGGCGTAGTACTGATTGACTCGGTATTGGGCGCGCAGGCTGCGAACCGCGGGAAGGCCCGCGTCTAGGATAAGGGCACGCGCGTAGGACTCCCAGGGAGATTCGGAGCTGTTGACACTATGTTCCACGGCCCGACGTGCATCCGCGACTCCTTTCACACGGCCCATGTCGCCGAGTACCCAGTTGAGGGTGTCCTTTGAAACCCGGCGTGACCGTACATAGTCTGCGGCGACGAGACCTTCGACGAAGCCATCGAAACGCGCAATGTCGATCGCTGTGCGTGCCAGGGACGTAACCCGGATCCCGTGGACTTCTGTGACCTGATTGTTGAGTTTCGTTTGCTTGTAACGGAAGTATTGGCGCTTGGATCTTTGGGGAACGGAGTTTGAAGGGACTGTCGCGAAATACTCGCTCGGCGTTGTGAGCGTAGGGATGCCATGGATGCGAGCAGCCGCTTTGCCCAGGAGAGTTGCCCGCGGTGCGGCACGTGCATGGGCATAAACCTCTGCGGTTTCCTGCTCCCAGGGTTTTAATTGCAGCCATCGGTGTAGCGGAATGGCATAGCACCACGCGAGCTTATGAAATTTCCTCGCGTGGATTTTGCTCCATCGGGGGTCGTCGTTGCTGAGCGTGCGCAGATCGACCATGTGGGTGTCTATGTAGTGAAAGATGCCTAGGTTGTTCATGGCTTACTTTTAGCGCATTGGCATGGATCGCGCGCGGCGAGCGGTACGCAGGGCTAAAGCCCCAGACCTCGATCCCGAAACTCCCTGGTGGGTGGTGGGGCGTCGGCAAGCGCTTGGCGACGCCCACCTGCAGGTTGCGGGATCGAGGTCTGGGGATCTGGGGGAGGGGAATTGGCTGCGGACTGCCCACACATTGGTGAGCATTCTTTGCAGCTAGTCTGCGAAAGATTTTGCTAACAGGGGTGAATCTGTGGCCTTAGCGGGGGTAATGGGGCGAAAGTGTTTGTTGGCTGTCTGTGGTCTCGATAGCCTGAACGTGTAGGCCCATTCAGTGATCTTAATAACTCTCTCAACTGAATGGGGGCTGGTTAACCAGGAAAAGGAGGGGGCAGATGACTACCCCGCACACTCACGTCTCAACTTCGCATACGGAGGGCGAGGACGACCGCGGCGTCGATACGCGCGAATGGCGCCGCATGGCTATTGGCCTTATCCTCGGTCTCGTTTTGGCCGCTCTTGTGTGGTTTCTCTTTCCCAGCAACGCCGTAGAAACGGTGCTGGAATCACCCGGCGCTAAGGAAGACACCGAATACACCCAGAGCGCGCTGCGCGCCGTAGCGGCCGTGACCATTCTCATGGGCGTGTGGTGGATGACGGAGGCTATCCCACTGGCCGCCACCGCGCTTTTGCCGCTGGTTATCTTCCCGCTGGCCGGTGTGGGCAGCATCAAGGATGTGGGTGCGCCCTATGCCTCGTCTACGATTTTCTTGTTCATGGGTGGCTTCCTCATCGCGTTGGCGCTGCAGCGCTGGAACTTGCACCGCCGCATGGCGCTGTTCGTGGTCAAGGTTGTAGGTACCTCGCCTAAGCAGCTGATCCTCGGCTTCATGCTGGCCACCGGCTTCTTGTCTATGTGGGTGTCCAACACCGCTACCGCAGTGGTCATGCTGCCGATTGGTATTTCGGTGCTTTCGCTGACTGCCGACGCCGTCGGTGGCATGGCTAACCAGAAGAAGTTTGCCACTGCGCTCATGCTCGGTATCGCGTATTCGGCGTCGATTGGCTCGCTGGGCACGCTCATCGGCACCCCGCCGAACACCCTGCTGATGGGCTACATGAAGGAAACTCACGGCATCGTCCTCGGCTTTGGCAAGTGGATGATGGTGGGCATGCCGCTGGCATTCATCTTCCTGTTTATTGCCTGGTTCATGCTGGTTACCGTGTTCAAGCCGGAGATGGACAAGATTCCAGGCGGCCGCGAGCTCATTGATTCCGAGATTGAAAAGCTTGGCCCATGGACCGGCCCGCAGGTCATGACGGGCATCATCTTCCTCGGTGCCGCCTTGGCCTGGGTGATCATTCCCTTCTTTGTGAGCAAGGAATCCAACTACGATGACGCAATCGTGGGCATTGCCGCTGGTTTGCTGCTGTTTACCATCCCGGCCGACACGAAGACTGGCGTGCGCCTGCTGGATTGGAAGACTGCGAGCGAAATGCCGTGGGATGTGCTCCTGCTCTTCGGTGGTGGCCTGTCCCTGTCTTCGATGTTCAACAAGTCCGGTTTGTCTCTGTGGATTGGTGAGATGGCCAAGGGGTTGGGCAGCCTGCCCATCATCCTGCTCATCGCTTCGGTGGCCCTGCTCGTGCTCTTCCTGACGGAGATCACCTCCAACACCGCAACTGCGGCGACCTTCCTGCCGATTATGGGCGGTGTGGCCGTGGGTATCGGCCTGACCGAGAATGGCGACATCAACGTCCTGCTGCTCACCATCCCAGTGGCGCTGGCCGCAACCTGTGCCTTCATGCTGCCGGTGGCGACCCCACCGAACGCGATTGCCTACGGTTCTGGTTACGTCAAGATTGGCGACATGATCAAGGGCGGTATTGGCCTCAACCTGATTGGCTGCGTGCTCATTACCATCACTGTCTACCTGCTTGCCGTTCCGGTCTTTGGGTTGGTCCTGTAGCCCTCAATTAATGAAAAACGTTATCATTACGGGATGGCTACACCCGTTACCGTGCTGTCCGGATTTTTAGGCAGCGGAAAGACCACCCTTCTCAACCACCTGCTTGCTAACCGTGAGGGGCGCAAGCTGGCGGTTGTTGTCAATGACTTTTCCGAAGTCAACATCGACGCCGCCCTCGTCGCCGGCGAGGGCCATCTTGAGCGCGGCGAGGACCGTTTCGTCGAACTCTCCAACGGCTGCATTTGCTGCACGTTGCGCGAGGACTTGATTGAGTCCGTCAGCAAGCTGGCTCGTTCCGGCCGCTTCGATCAGATTGTCATCGAGTCCACCGGCATCTCTGAGCCCATGCCCGTTGCCGCCACTTTCGAGTGGGAGTTCGGGGACGGCACCACGCTTGCCGACGTCGCCCCTATCGACACCATGGTCTCCCTCGTGGATGCCTCTACATTCCTGACTAATCTTCGCCGCGGCCGCAGCTTGGTCTCCGAGAACATTGAGGCCACGCCTGACGACGACCGCACCATCGCCGATCTCCTCGTGGATCAAGTTGAGTTCGCCGATCTCATCCTCATCACCAAGACGGACCTGGTGGAGGCCGCCGAAACCGAGCGCGTCATCGCCACCGTGCGTGCCATGAACCCCCGCGCCCGCGTCGTGCCGGTGACCAACGGGGTCATCGATCCCGCGCTGGTTCTCGATGCCCACCTTTACGACGCCGCCACCGCTGCGGCCTACCACGGCTACGCCGAGGAGCTGACGAACCCGCACACCCCCGAAACCGAAGAGTATGGCATCTCTTCGGTGGTCTTCCGCGCTGACCGTCCTTTCAACCGCGAGCGTCTGCTCAAGGCCTTGCGTGCTAGCACTGGCTTAGTGCGTTCGTGTTATGTCCATGGACTTTTTGGACACGGAG
>NZ_KV805139.1:0-7701 GCF_001811545.1 Corynebacterium sp. HMSC074A09
CCGTGTCCAAAAACTCCATAGACATCACAGGCTTAGTGCGTTCGAAGGGTTATTGCTGGATTGATGCTGATCTGCGCGTGGCCCACGCCTGGCAGCAGGCCGGTCCCAACCTGCAGATCGTGCCGGCCTCCTTGTGGGCTGCCAACGGCGTCACGCCCGGCACCGAGCTCGTGCTCATTGGCATCGACTTCGACCACGAGTCCACGCTTCAGTCCTTCCGCGACGCCGTGCTTTCCGACGCCGAAGTGGCCGCCCTCGTCTAGCCGCTCCTTAAGGTGAACACGGGGTGAATTGCTATGCCCATTTCTTGGGTTGAAAACATGCATTGACATCGGGATTTGTTAGTTCTCTGGAGTGTGGGTATAGTTATTCCTCGTTGCACAGCAGAGCACACACGCTCCGGCGTTAAGTACTGCGAACCAACGGACTGCGCCCGTAGCTCAACGGATAGAGCATCTGACTACGGATCAGAAGGTTGGGGGTTCGAATCCCTCCGGGCGCACCAAATCTCAGCCGCCTTCGGGCGGCTTTTCTCGTTTTCGACTCCGTGGGTTGGGCAAACCCGGTAGTGTTCTGAAATATGATCAAAGCGATTCTCTCCGCCATCCTGCTATTCATCTCCTCGCTGTTTTCTAACGCGGGCTCCTCGGAGCTGGCGGGGAGCTCGGAGGCGTGGGGGCTAAACGTCGCCCAGCACGGCATCATTACGAACACGCCTGCAGCTTTGGTCGAGGCAAACGATGAGCAGATGGAACATATCACTGCTTTCAGGTGGGAGTCTGCGGCGAGCCCAGAGGATTTCTCCTTGAATTTCCAGGACCAGACGGTGTGGTTGCCCTGTAACGGCGGTGACTTCACCTTGGTTGATGGCGGCGTGGAGCTCAGCATGTTGACGGATAAGGCCTGCTCTGGAGGAAAGGTTGACCTTCCCTTCATCATGTTCCTGTCAGAACCGGCGAAGGTAATGGTGGACTCGGATGCCTCCGCAACACCTGAGCGTATTTACCTCGTGCGCGATGAGAAAGCCATCGCCCTTAGCCGCTGAGACGCATATCGCGCAGCGCTGAAAACGCGCACAAGTAAGAATGCCGGCCAGAGCCAATGGTTGGTCGGTTGGGGCGGATATAATGGTGCCCATGATTCAAGCGATTCTCTCCGCTATCCTGCTTTTCATTTCCTCCCTCTTCTCTTTTGCCGGCTCCTCGGAGCTGCCGGGGAGCTCGGGCATAGCTGAAGCTGGATCCTCGCAGCGCAACATTGTTACTGGCGTGCCCGCAGGCCTGGTCACCGCCAATGCGCAGCAGATGGAGTTCGTGGTGAATTCCGAGTGGGAGTCCGCGCAGCAGCCGGATTCCTTTCGCGTGAACTTTAGGGATCGGGTCGTGCAGTTCTCCTGCGATATCCTCAGTTTCCACTTTGAGAGCAACGGAGATGGTCAGCTAGAAATCACTCGGGATTTGAGGTTGGACAAAATCTGCTTCGGCGCGCAACCTGACGGGGCCATCATGAAACTTCTTGCAGGTCCAGTAACGGTGATGGTGGACCCCGATGCATCCGCAACACCTGAGCGCATTTACTTCGTGCGCGATGGCAAAGCCATCGCCCTTACCCGCTGAGACGCATATCACGCAGCGCTGAGTGAAATGCAGAGTTGAAAACGCACACAAATAGGAAGACCGGCCAGAGCCACTGGTCGGTCTTTCGACGTTTTCGACTGCAAGGAGATGAATAGGTGTCAGCGCGTGCCCGAATAGTGGGCCTTGATATTGCACGTTCCTTGGCCATCATCGGGATGATTATTCTGCACATGGCCAACCTGGTGTGGAGCGCCAAAGTGGTGCTCTCCGGGCTGCCGGCGGCGGGCTTTGCCATCATTGCAGGTACCACGATGATGATCCTTGCCCGCGACTATTCGCTGCGGGTCTTCCTCAAGCTGGTCGCCCGTGGCCTGATAGTCATGCTCATCGGCGTGGCGCTGTTGCCCGTCGGCGGTGAGATTCAGGTGGTGCTCGTCGTGATGGGCGCGGCCATGGCTCTCACCGCTTGGGTGCCGCCGCTCGCCACTGTGTGGAAGGTCCTGCTCTTCGCGCTGGCCACCGCGGGCGCCACGGTGCTCTACGCGCCGTACACACTCCCACAGGTCTACCCCCTCGTGGCATTCCTGGCGTACATGGTGGCGGGCATGCTGCTTTACGACGTCTACCTCACCCGCCCCACCCGCACCCAGATCGTCACGACCGCGGTGGCCGTCGTCGTTACTGGCATCGGCCTGTGGCAGCGCTTTAACCCGGATATCGCCGGCTGGCTGCGCTTTACCGGGCATACGGGCGTGCTTGGTGAAATCCTTCTCTCCGTGGCGGTCACCGCGGTGGTGCTGCACCTGTGCCTGATCATTGGCCGTCACCTGCCGCGCTTGACCTTCCCCTTCGCGGCATTGGGCTCGATGTCGTTGACCATCTATATCCTGCACATTTTCACCGCACGCTACTGGCAAGCACACGTCTCGCTGCACAACACCATGGCGGCACTGGGCTTTGTGCTCGCGTTCCTGGTGCTGAGCGCGCTGTGGAAGAAGTTCTGTGGAAAGGGCCCGGCCGAGAGGGTCGTGGCCTGGGCAATCAAGGAGGTGGCCGCGTAATGGTGGCACGAAAGATAACTGCTGTTGTGGCCAGCGCTCTGGTCGTGGGGCTAGGCGCTGCGCCGGCCATGGCCTTGGAATTCGCCCAGCCCGCTCCGCAGTCGGAGGAAAGCGCTGCCGTGGCTGCGCTGCGCATGGGCAAGATCGGAAACTTCGGCGATTGCACCGGCACGCTCGTTGCCGAGCAGTGGGTGCTCACTGCCCGCCACTGCTTGGAGTCCGTCAACAACGAGGGCTCGCAGGCTCGCTTTGGCCAGGGCAAGGACACCCGCGTGTATGACGTGGACTCCTGGGCTGTTTCGCCGACTATCGACGCCGGCCTCATGCACCTGACCGAACCCGTCAAGGACATCAAACCCGCCAAGCTCGCGGATGCGGTCCCCACCGCCGGCGAGAAGGGGCATTTCTATGGCTGGAGTAGTAGCTCCCGCATGGCCCGCAAAGGCCAGCTACCGATGGCAGAGATGGAAGTAGGCGAATTGCTATCCGGCGGCACCCCACCGGCCAGCCCAGATGAATCCGGCGAGAAGATGACGCCGGTGGCGCCAGGAGATTCCGGGGCTATGGCTCCTGATGACATGGCAGTGCCTGCCCCCGGTGGAATGGTCGCTCCCGCCCCTGGTTCGTCCAACGCGCCCCAGGTGATGGAGGGCGGCGACATGCCAGAGATCGCTGTTGGACCCGACGGCGCGGAAAGCATTCCGGCCGGTGAGCTTGGGGGAGTGGGCCCGATGATTGCGGCTGCCATCATGGACGTGAAGTCCCTCAATGGTGAGGGCATGCAGGGCGGCGACTCGGGCGGACCATTCTTTGTTAACGGTCGCCTCGTCGGTGTGGCCACGGCTGGTACGTCGAACGCGGATCCGGATCTGCCTTCGCCGAGCGCTGCCATCACGTCGGTGGTCGAGGTCCGCGATTGGATCGAGGACGTCACCAGCGGCCGTGATACCGACGGCGTCCTCAACGCCGATAACTCCCCGGCGCCGCCGGCAACGATGCAGGTCAGCGCGCCCGCAGCTCTGACAGCCGGCGTGACTGGGGTGGTGGGCCTGATCGTGCTAGCCATCGCTTCACGTTTGCTTCGCCGCAAATCTGGTGCTGAGCGGGGTAGCAACTAGGCTGTTTCTCCATGAAGGAGAAACTCGTTCCGTGTCTGATTGCCGGTGCCATCCTTGGTGTGGTGCTGTGGCTGGCCTCCGGCATGCTCTGGATGTTGCCGGTGGGCCTAGCGGCGGGCCTCGCGGGCTACCCGCTGCTCGGCATCACGCGCGATGAGTCCCAAGCCCGCAAACGTCGCGACGACACCTTCCGCGACTAAGCGTCCCGCACCGCCCCACGCCACCGCACTACGCCGCCCGCCCGCCACCACGCACGCTCCTCCACGGTCGGTCGCTAGATGGCACCCCACAAACCGTCGCCAAATGGCGCCCCACAAAAGACATCCACTAAAAGGCATCTTTGGGGCTGAAAACGCCATCTGCACGCCCCAAAAGGCGTTTTCAGGCGAGAAAACGCCTTTTGACAGATGCCATCTGCAAAATGCCATTTGCAAGACGCCTTTTGGAAACTGCCCCATGCCCAGCAGCACGCAAAAGGTTCCACTCAGAAGTCATTAGTCAAAAGGTTCCCTTGGAGGCAAGTAAACCATCTTTAACCAGGTAGAAGGTTCGTTTGGGGGCAAAGAAACCTTTTGACTGGAACCAGGTGAGGGGAACCCGTTGAGAACCGCCTGCTAGGAAAGAAAGCCAGGCCTAGAAGCCGACCAGCGGGCTAGAAGATTTCGATGCGCCCGCCCAAAGACTCCGTCTGGCGCAGCTGCGCCACCCAGTTCGGCGCACCCGGGTGCAGCCGCAAGACCGGGCGGGAAGAAATCTTCACCGGGGAGACCGATTCCTTTCGAGCACCGGATCGGGCTTCGATGCGGGTGCGGGCGCGGAAGCCAGCGTCGGCAAGCGCGGCGATGGAAGGCTTATCCGAGGCCAGCGATTCGCGCGCATCCTGCAGCAACTCAAGAGCCTCGTCGAGGGCCTGGACCAGTGCCGGTGCATTGGTCTCGCACATCTGGCGAACCAGATCCGGGCGAGTGCCCGCCACGCGGGTGCCGTCCTTGAAGGAGCCGGCCGCGAGGGACTGCGCCAGAATGCCGCCATTATCGCCGACCACCGCGAGGGTCTCCGCCAGCACGTGCGGCAAGTGCGAAATGCGGGCAACCGCGGCATCGTGGTTCGCCACGCGCACCGGAACCGCCTCCGCGTGAACCATCTGGGTCATGCGGACCACGTCCGCAAAAATGTTCTCCCACTCGGCGGGGATGCGCTCGCCGCGGGCCTCGCACTCGGCGGCATAGTCATAGGTGATAACCCAGGCAGCGCGGTTGAACAGCCCGGTGTGGGAGTTCTCCCAGCCGGACTTGGAGGTGCCGGCCATGGGGTGGCCGCCCACATAGCGCGACTCCATGTTGCGCTCCACAATGAGCTGGCGCACCTCGGTCTTGACCGAGACGACATCCGTCAACCCGCAGCTCGGGGCGTGTTCCTGGATGGCGTCGAGGACCGAGGCAACCGCATCCATGGGCACCGCGATGACAATAAGCGCATTGTCCTCCTCGGCGCGCCGCAGGATGGCCGGCAGATCATCGGTGACGTCGTAGCCCTGCTTAATGGCCGTTCGGGCACCAGAAGTGGAGTGGTTATAGCCGTACACGGAATGGTGTGCAGCAGCTAGGTCACGCAGGAGGGAACCTCCAATGAGACCGAGGCCGATAATGCAGACGGGGCGTTGAACATCTTGAGAACTCACGGTGACAATTGTGGCACAACCCGACTAATCTGACGAGGTATGAGCCACGACGATCTGTCCTTTGCCATCACCGTTGCCAGTGCCGAAGGCGGCTGGGTGATTCGCCCTTTCAAGGATGACTTCACCGACGTCAACACCTCCATCAAAGCGGTGCGCAACCTGCGTTCCGAGGGGGCGGCATTCGCGCTGCTGTGCGTGGAGGATGACTATTTCGTCGTCGTGCGCCCGGTGCCGGGGGATGTGCGCATGCTGCTTTCCGACGCCACCTACGCCTCCGAGGACGACTTCGCCGCGGATTTCCTGGACCTGCGCGATCTCGAGATCCCGGATTTAGACGAAGACGAGTGGGAGGACGCCGACCCGTACGGTGACGGCGATTTCGATATCTTCGCGGACCTCGGCCTCGATGAGGACCAGGTGGGCTACATCATCGATAACGATGAGGACTGGCCTTCCGATATGCTCCTGCGCATCGCCGGCGAGCTGGGCTTTGGCGATGAGCTGGAGGATTTCATCGACGGCCTCGACTCGGATGACTCTTAAACCAGCAGCGGGGCTGGTGCGCGCAGAGGCCCGCATGCGCCGCGCCCTGGAGGTTGCGCGCACCACGCCGGCGGGGGATATCCCTGTGGGTGCCGTGCTTTACGACGCCTCCGGCAACGAACTCGCCACCGGCGTTAACCGCCGCGAGCAGCTGAATGATCCCACCGCGCACGCAGAGGTGGAAGCTATCCGCCAGGCGGTACGCGTGCATGGCGATGGCTGGCGTCTGGAAGGCTGCGAGCTGGTTGTCACCTTGGAACCCTGCGCGATGTGTGCGGGCGCGATTCAGGCTTCCCGGGTGTCTTCGGTGGTCTTCGGGGCCTTTGAGCCGAAGACGGGGGCGTGCGGCTCGCTGGTGGAGGTATTGCGCGCCCCGGGCGCCCTCCACGTTCCCGAGGTACGCGGCGGTGTGCTGGAGGAAGAATGCGCGGAGCTGCTCACGGGCTTCTTCGGGGGTCTGCGCGGCAGCGGCGCTTAGCCCTTGAAATGGTTAGTGGCCCCGGAGCCACCTTCCGATTCGCGTGTAGGCTGGGTGGTCCACGTGAGAGAAGTAGAGAGTAAGGAGAAAATCATGGGTGATTTTGAGAACAAGAAGGACGAGTTCGTTGGCAAGGCTAAGGAAGCCGCTGGCGGCTTGACCGATAACGAGAAGCTGGAGAACGAGGGCAAGGCCGACCAGGTTACCTCTGAGGCAAAGCAGAAGGCTTCCGACGCCGTTGAGGGCGTCAAGGATAAGGCCAACGAGGTCATCGGAAACCTCAAGGACTAATTCCTAGCCTCATCTAGCTGAATCGCTGTCCGCGCCGCGTGGTGTGGGCAGCGATTTTGTCGCTCGGGATGACTCCCGTAATCTGGAACGCGGTGGCGTGTCCGAGCGGCCGAAGGTGATCGCCTCGAAAGCGATTGTTGGGTAACCCCCAACCGCGGGTTCAAATCCCGCCGCCACCGCCACAGCCGGCACTCCAGTTCTTAGCTCTGGAGTGCCGGACTTTTTATGTTTTAGAAGCCAGCCCGCCCCTTCTTGGGCCTTGGGCTTCGGCCTGTATGGCGGGCGATATCAAGGGTGGATATCACTGTCTGGGGCAGAAGTGTTTTCTTCGCGTTTCTTTGTCCGCAGAATCATGTCGACGATAGCTCCCACGATGGTCGCCGAGAAAAAGAAAACTACCCAGGAGAATGGCGCGGTGAGGTCAATATAGGAGAGCGCTACAAAAGCAATGATTCCTCCCGCTAGTAGACCGATAGAGATGCCCAATAGAATTTTTCCCATTTGCTCCTGTACCTTCTTTTTGTCACACATTTAGACCCCTAACCCCTGAAAAAGTGAGGCATTCAGTAGGCGATGCTTTAGGTATCGCCTTGGCGGGTTTCTTCAATCTGAAGGGCTAGAAGTTCATTTGTTTTTTCTACTTCTTTGACCAAGAAGTGAAGCCGTGCAGCTATGAAAGCTACCAGCAGGATCTGAAAGATTTGCACAGTCATTCCTTAGGGGACAGTGTTCACGTAAACGTACGGTGACCATTGTCCATCTGCTTTGATGCGTCCGCAGAATTGGCTGTTGGACGCTATTTTTTGAGGCAATCCTAGGCACTCCTCCCTTCGGCGTGCGCAGGAACGGTGCTCAAGGATGTCGTGAGCGTGGACTACGCCGCCACCGCCACATCCGGCACTCCAGCTCTTAGCTCTGGGGTGTTATGTCCATGGACTTTTTGGACACGGAG
>NZ_KV805140.1:0-4722 GCF_001811545.1 Corynebacterium sp. HMSC074A09
CTGTTGGCTGATGCTTGTGCACCGGGTGCTGGTGAGGGTTCCTCCAAGTAAGAGGAAGACCGCGATAACCGAGGGCCAGTCGGCCCCCGTGGCCGGCTGACACGCTAGAAGGTCAGTCTGTAGCACCAGGCCCCCTTTCCCACTGTTTCCCTGCGGTGGGTAAAGGGGGCTTTGGTGATCCTGCACCCCGGGGCCGGAGCCCGGGGCACTGTGCCGTCGTGTGGCGCGGTGAGTTTGGGTGGTTGTGGGGAATCGGGGGACGTCGCCAAGCAGCGCGGCGTCAAATGTGTGCGATAATTCGAGAATGACTACCGTAGGCGACATCGCAGGCCAGATCGGAACCCCCTTAACAGGAAGCGCCACCAAGGTGCTGCTCCTCGGGGCGGGCGAGCTGGGCAAGCAGTTGGTAATAGCCTTTCAGAATCTGGGGCTCGAGGTGCACGCTGTGGACCGCTACGCAGGAGCACCCGCGCAGCAGCTTGCGCACTTTAGCTACATCGCAGACATTAGGGACCCGCAGAAGGTGTGGGAGCTGACTGAGAAGATTAAGCCAGACTACGTAGTCCCAGAGGTGGAGACTGTCGCGGTGGAGACGCTGAAGCGTATAGAGGAATTCGGCACCACCGTTGTGCCATCAGCGCGGGCCTGTGAGCTGACGCAAAGCCGGGAGAGCGTGCGTGAGGTAGCTGAGAGCATCGGCTTGCCCGTCACTGCCTATCGCTTTGCTGAGTCCGCTGAGGAGCTGCAGGAGGCAGTGGGGGAGTTGGGGCTGCCGTGCATCGTGAAACCGGACATTACGACCTCCGGGAAGGGCCACATCCTTCTTAAGGAAGAAGAGGACGTGGAGGAGGCCTGGTCCATGGTGCGACACGTGTCCTCGGAGTATAAGCGCGTCGTGGTGGAACGCTTCGTCGACTTTGATTATGAGGTCACGCTGCTTGCTGTGCGCTCCATTGACCCGGCTACGGGCAAGATGGCCACGTGGTTCAGTGAGCCCATTGGCCACCGTCATGAGAAAGGCGATCTAGTGGAGTCCTGGCAGCCGATGGCGATGAGTGAAGACGCCCTGGCGAACGCACGCTCCGTGGCCGCGCGCATCTCCAATGAATTGGGTGGGCGTGGTGTCTACGGCGTTGAGCTCTTCGTGGCGGGTGATGAGGTGTATTTCTCCTCTGTTTCGCCGCGTCCTTTGGATACCGCAATGCTGACTGGATACACACAGCGCTTCTCTGAGTTTGAACTCCATGTCCGCGCAATGTTGGGCTTCCCGATCGATGTGACGTTGGTCAGTCCCGGTGCGGCGGTCATTTTGCACGCGGACGCTGAGCTTGATGACGTCTCCTACTCCGGCCTCGATGCCGCCCTGGCGTATGAGGAAACTGACGTGCGCCTGTTTGGCAAGCCCTGGGCCTACGCCGGCCGCCGCATGGGCATGGTGGCTACGACCGCCGAGGACGTTGAGACCGCCCGCGACAGGGCAGCACTCGCGGCGGCGAAGATTACTGTGGAGCCGGGCTCGTCTTCAGGGGGAGACCAGGTGGATGCACAGCCAGTGACGGCTGCTGGCTCGCCGGTCTCCGACATCGAGGTTATTGAGGTCCCTGAGCCGGTCGTCGACGTTGATCCGAAGCTCACGCGTTCCGCGGATGATTAATGAGGGCTCGGCGAGCCATAAAACTGATTAATGGGGGTAGTGGTCTAAGCCCCGTGGGATGAGGTTTCTAATGGGGAATGACGGCCGTGCTTTGTGCACGGCCGTTTCGCGTGTCTGCGAGGTGTAGCGGTAAGGGTGCTAAGTGCTCGCGAGTACGAGCTTTCGCGGGCCTTGGGGTGCTACTAGGTCGCGGGGGATCGTAGGTATCGCAGGTGCTTACAAGGGGATTAGGCCAGCGGGGGCGCGCACAGTGCTGTTGCGCTGGCGGAAGGTTTCCTTGCGCAATCCGGGTGGGAAAAAACTGATATGCAAACTTAGTAAATCTTAGATTGAGTATTATAAGAAATACTTAGAAGTTGACGATGTGAAGGAAAAATAGAACAAGTGGGCGGTAGATAGGAGCTGCCTGACTTGAAAACGGTCTAGTGCAGCATAAATACGCTCCAACTTGGGTATAGGCGAAATTTATAGAGCAATGAGATACCTTGCAGCTTCCTGTGTCGAATGATAGTCTCCTGAGTGGACTATCAGAGTTCGTGAGATTCGTGAGAAGAATCGCCGGTAAAGGTGTAAAAACCTACGTCCCGATTTCAGATTGGTTCAGTGGTCTAAGGCTGCTGTGCAGAAAACTTGTAGACATTCACATCATTCGAAGAGGAAACGATGAGTAGATTAAGGAATATCTCCAGAGAGGGGTGGATGGTCTTTACTGCTGTGCTTACAGCAATTGCAGTAATTGCAGCCATGGTTACCGTTCCCTGGGCGAAGGCCGGCGCGGCCGAGCCGACTGATTTCGTGCCTAACACCACCTTGGGCGCTGAAAATGCGAAAATTGGCGGAGATCATAGCTGGGGCCAGCTTGTGTGGGCTGGTGTTCCGCCAGAAGGTGCGAGAAACCCTCACAAGAACAACGATGTCGGATGGGGCTGGTGTATTGATTACACTGTTGCCGATCCCATGCTCAAGAAGGGCAGCTACAAGAAGTCCACAGCAGGTGCGATTCGCTTTGATGACCCGAAGTTCCAGAATGCGGCAATCGGCATTGCAATGAAGCTGCGTGATGCTACGGCGGCTGGCGATAAGAAACTTGCTAACCGTTACAGCGTTTACTTGGCAGCGCTCGTCTCTGATGCGTCGGGTAGGGCTGCCGCGATTAAGTTTATTCACGCAAACGACGGCGGAAATGTCTCTGGTCTGGCACGTCCGCTCCACGGGTTCGACGGCAATTCGGAGGATTTCACGGCGAACACGGGGCTGCGCATTCTAAAGGACAATGCCCAAACGCTCGACCAGCAGTTTGAAGCCGATCCGTCGGTTACTATCCCTGAGCAGCCGGCGGATGCCTTCATCACTGTGGTTGGCCCTAACGGCATAACCACTCATAACAGTGGTGGGGGACAGCGTGTGGTTCCGATTGACCAGCCTGGTCTGCCGGATGATGGCGGCGAGAATCCGGGTAAGGATGAGGAGAGCAACCCGAATCCGAAGCCGACTCCGTCGGAAAGCACTGAGACTGAGCCGTCCACGACCGATGAGCAGACCACCGAGGAGACCACTTCTGAGGAAACCACGTCTGAGAGCTCTGAGGCTGAGACGACTTCTGAGGAGCCGACCACGGAGGAGACGACCGAACCGTCTGAGCCGTCGACGACCGATGAGCAGACCACGGAGGAAACCACCTCTGAGGAAACGCCATCTGAGAGCACCGACGAGTCGACGACCGAGGAAACTGAGGAGCCGACTCCGACCCCGACCACTGACGTAGTTCCGGAGCCGACCCCGACGACTTCTCAGCAGGAGAAGCCGCGCAAGCCGGAGATCAAGACCCAGGCCAAGTTTGATGGTGACAAGCAGCAAGTTGTTGCTGGCGCAACCGTCATTGACACGGTTCACTACGAGGACTTGGTTCCTGGTAAGAAGTACACCCTGAAGGCCGAACTTCGTAACAAGGCTGCTGACGCTAATGGCGAGCACGCTGTCGTTGGTACCGGCTCGCAGGAATTCACTGCGGAAGCTGAGTCCGGCGACGTTGCGGTAAAGATTAACGTCGATAAGCAGCTCGAGTCCCCGATCGCTGCTGCCGTTGCTTTCGAGAAGCTCTTCTCTTCCGAGGTAGACAAGGATGGCAACGACATCTCCGGCTCCCATGAGGAGAAGGAGATTGCCACTCACGAGGACATCAACGACGAAGCACAGACCGTTATCACTGTCTGGAACCCTGAAATCGGTACGACGGCCAAGTTTAAGGACGGCAACCGCGTTGTTGAGGGCGCCACGGTTATCGACACCGTGACGTATAAGGACCTTGTTCCGGGTAAGAACTACACCCTGAAGGCAAAACTGATCTCCAAGGAAGACGGCACTACCGTTCTGGGTGAGGCTACCCACACCTTCACTGCGGAGAACTCTGCTGGCTCTGAGGACGTTGAGATCGTCGTCAACGACAAGGCCAAGGACGGCGTTACCGCTGCAGTTGCTTTTGAGAAGCTCTTCTCTTCCGAGGTAGACGAGGACGGCAACGATATCTCCGGCTCCACCGAGGAGAAGGAGATTGCTAAGCATGAGGATATCAACGACGAGGCACAGACTGTGACCTCTGAGCTGAACCCGTCGATTAAGACCAAGGCTGAATTCGATAATGCTAAGCAGGTTGCTGCCGGCGTCGTAGTTAAGGACACTGTTTCTTACACCGACCTAGTTCCGGGTAAGGAATACACTCTTAAGGCAGAGCTGCGTAACAAGGCTCTCAACGAGAACGGTGAGCATGCTGTTATCGGTCGTGGTGACCTGACCTTCACTCCGAAGAGCTCTGTAGGTGAGGTCGTTGTTGACATCAAGGTCAATGAGGACCTTGAGGGTGTAGTCAAGACTGCGGTTGCATTCGAGAAGCTGTACTCCAAGCAGGTTGATGAAACCGGTAAGGATGCTCCGAAGAACGAGGGTGACGGAAATGAGATCACCACGCACGAGAACATCAACGACGAAGATCAGACTGTGACCTCTGAGGAGGAGCCGTCTGAGTCGACGACCCCGGAGAACCCGGGTGAGGAGACCACTCCGAACCAGCC
>NZ_KV805141.1:0-1075 GCF_001811545.1 Corynebacterium sp. HMSC074A09
AAAGCTCCTTAGAAAGGAGGTGATCCACCCGCACCTTCCGGTACGGGTACCTTGTTACGACTTCGTCCCAATCGCCGATCCCACCTTCGACAGCTCCCTAACAAGTTTAGGCCACTGGCTTCGGGTGTTACCAACTTTCATGACGTGACGGGCGGTGTGTACAAGGCCCGGGAACGTATTCACCGCAGCGTTGCTGATCTGCGATTACTAGCGACTCCGACTTCATGGGGTCGAGTTGCAGACCCCAATCCGAACTAAGGCCGGCTTTCAGCGATTCGCTCCACCTCACAGTGTCGCTGCGCGTTGTACCGACCATTGTAGCATGTGTGAAGCCCTGGACATAAGGGGCATGATGATTTGACGTCATCCCCACCTTCCTCCGAGTTAACCCCGGCAGTCTCTCATGAGTCCCCAACCAAATGCTGGCAACATAAGACAAGGGTTGCGCTCGTTGCGGGACTTAACCCAACATCTCACGACACGAGCTGACGACAACCATGCACCACCTGTACACCAGCCACAAGGGACACTACATCTCTGCAGCAATCTAGTGTATGTCAAGCCCAGGTAAGGTTCTTCGCGTTGCATCGAATTAATCCACATGCTCCGCCGCTTGTGCGGGCCCCCGTCAATTCCTTTGAGTTTTAGCCTTGCGGCCGTACTCCCCAGGCGGGGCGCTTAATGCGTTAGCTACGGCACAGAAGACGTGGAAGCCCCCTACACCTAGCGCCCACCGTTTACGGCATGGACTACCAGGGTATCTAATCCTGTTTGCTACCCATGCTTTCGCTCCTCAGCGTCAGTAACTGCCCAGAGACCTGCCTTCGCCATCGGTGTTCCTCCTGATATCTGCGCATTTCACCGCTACACCAGGAATTCCAGTCTCCCCTACAGCACTCAAGTTATGCCCGTATCGCCTGCACGCCCGAAGTTAAGCCCCGGAATTTCACAGACGACGCGACAAACCACCTACGAGCTCTTTACGCCCAGTAATTCCGGACAACGCTCGCACCCTACGTATTACCGCGGCTGCTGGCACGTAGTTAGCCGGTGCTTCTTATACAGGTACCGTCAC
>NZ_KV805142.1:0-35909 GCF_001811545.1 Corynebacterium sp. HMSC074A09
AATCAACGCACTCTAAAACCGGAAGGGCCAGTTTAGCCGCCGACACCCCGGCCCTCCCCAGGTGCCAATAGAAAGAACTTCCCGCTTTCACATTAAGAAAGCGGGTAGAGAAACGGCGACAATGACGCGCCAAGAGGCAATCCTCAGTTACGTTGCTGCATTAGTCAGTCGTTCCACTAAGACTGCGCATGATGCCACCAAATTCAATGTCCATATAGTGGGTGAGAATCTCGAAAATATAGTCAGAATCAAACCCACGCAAGGGACCCTTGGTACTCAGCATGGCTAGACCATGAGCGCCCGCCCACACGGAAATTACCAAGGTGAAAAGAACCCACGGAGTGCGCGGCCCGTCAACTTCATCGATTGCCTCACGCATGAGAGACATAATGAAGCCAAAAGCCCGTCCAAATTCGCTAAAGTCACGTTGGAGCTCAACCGCTTTGTTCGCGTTCGGCAAAAAGTCGTCCTCGAAGGACATGGGAACAATCGGCCCGGACGCGATCTTGATGAGAGCTTCAAAGCCCTTCGGATCAGCCAACGCATGGGAGACGTAGCCGTACCCGGTGGCCTTAATCTTGGACATTACTTTAGCGTCTTCCGGAAGCGCAGCTACCTGCCGGAAAATGAACTCATAGTTGACCTTGTCCAAATACCGCTCAAGGAAGCTGGCCAGCTCTTGATCGCTTTCAATCAGATGCTCAGCTTCCTGCACACTAAGGCCCGCCCGCTTCGCAGCACCACCGATATGAAGGCCGGTAACGCCGTGGTCAAGCGCCTCCTCAATAGCACCACGCAGCAACGCCGTACGCTGTTCATCCTCGGTTCCCCGTGGGTAATCCTTGGCCTTTGCTACCAACGCTTCCGGCTGCTCTCCCACCAAGCCATAAGGAATAGTGCGCTCGACGCGCTCTCCCCTAAAGAATGGGTAGAGGCCGACACTCAGGGTGTCCATAACAGCGCCAAATGTCTGCTTTTTCGCTGCCGGCGACAGGTAACGCAGGATTCCTTCAGCTGCCAGTTGCGTCACGCCGTGTAGGTGGGAAAAAATCGACAGCGCCGACAACAAAGTCCCATCAACATCGGGATCCACTCCGCCAGATTCCTTGATAGCCTCCTCGGTCAACTCAAAAAGAATCTGCATGATAGGACATTTTTCGACATCCCCATCAGGATTAACAAAGTCCTCTGCGGTAACGCCTACCCGAGGAGTAGCGTGAACCGCAGAAAATGCCGCAAAGGCAGAAGGATCCTCCACTGCGAAGGAGAAATACGCCAGCGCCGTGGCGCGAAGCTTATCCACGGCCGTCGCATTCTCAGGCAAACGCTGGAGATGCAGATCAACGAGTGAGGTAAGCGCCTCGTTCAGGGTGCGCTTGGTTTCCTTTACAAGCTCAGCTTCAGAGGCAAAGAGCTCTTGGGCTTCCGCTAGCGGAACATCCACTTGATCGGCCACCTCCCGGAGGCGCACCTCATCAATGCCCGCTTTGGCAATAACCCGGCCGGCCTGCTCAATAAGGAGCTGGCGCGAGGGTTGGTTACCTTGTTCCACACCTACTGAAGTAATCACAGAATTCAGCTTACCTAGGAAACAATCACTTTTAGGCCCATAAACAAAGGATAGGAATATGCACAGGTTTTCTTAAGCTTTCGCCCGCACTGTAAGACAATCCACCCCGTCACCCCAAATTCAAAGTATACGTTGCTGTAAAACTTATACAGTCCCGCCCGCTATGCGGACGGGACCCCTGAGCGTTCAGGCTACGTGTCGCACAATGCCGGAACCTTGATGTGGCTCGGAACCAAGCGCGACAATCGCTTTACTTCTGCTCATCCCCCTGAGGAGCCTCAGCGCCCTGGTTGCCAATGCGCTCATCGAGCTGGTCGCGAGCGGAGTCAATCTTATCCGCCTTATCCTCGCCCAGCTTGCCCTTAGCAAGATCTGCACCCTTATCCAGTGCGCTATCCGAAATCTGCTCGCCCTTATCGGAGTTCAGAGCATCCTTTGCCTTGTCAAAAATACCCATTACTTTGTTCCTTCCTTAAGTAAATGCTGTCCTAACAGTGGTGACCCTCACGGCCCGAGTGTGCCGGATACTGCGCAATGCCAGCGACAGTGGGAGGCGTTAGCCGACTCCCCGAGCGACAAGCACGCGCACCATGGTCGGCACATTCAAGCTGAGCGCCATCACGTCACCCCACCGTACCGACTCGCCGTGCTCTTCGCCACAAACGTTATAAATCGTTATACATCTAGAGCACGAGTTAAAGGAAGACTTTCACACACTGAGAGTTCTCAGAATCGCTCTTAAAGTCTACCCCCTCCGGTTACCCCTTTTCGTTCAACAACTTGGTGCGTGCCGCCACTCTCTCATTTGTGAACCCTTGTACTCTGGGACACAATTCACATGTGCTCATTCTTGCCGCGTCGCGCGGCACGTACTGCACAACGTCATTGACCGCTCACTTACCTTTAAAGATCGAAGTCGAAACCTCGGCGCACCACAATGCCTTCCTTTCATTCTCATTCCGCACACCAATCCGCTGCCCGGCACTCTGAAGAGCTGTCTTCCTCTGAGCTACACATTCCTTCAGTCCCACAAGGCAAATCGGTCTTTGGCCTTGTGTGGCCGGGTAAGGAACAGGCTGCGGCGCAGGCCACGAAGAAGGCCACTCGAACAAGAACACTGATGAGCGGTCCTCATTCGGCCCCCAACAGCGTGACGGTGGCAGATAATCTCGACGCCTTAAAGGATTTCATTGCACAGGGGATGAGAGCGGACATCATCTACATTGATCCGCCCTATAACACCGGCAAGGATTTTGTCTACCGCGATAATTTCCGTCAACGCCGAGAGATGCGCTCAGAGCACTTTGGACAGTGGCATGCCGAGTGGCTTTCTATGATGTTGCCACGCTTGATCCTGGCTCGTGAGGTGCTCGCCGATACCGGCTTCATCATCGTGTCCATCGGTGAGTCAGAAAGCGCTCACCTGCGCCTACTACTCAACGAGGTTTTCG
Organism: Corynebacterium sp. HMSC074A09; assembly: GCF_001811545.1. Classification (NCBI taxonomy): domain Bacteria; kingdom Bacillati; phylum Actinomycetota; class Actinomycetes; order Mycobacteriales; family Corynebacteriaceae; genus Corynebacterium; species Corynebacterium sp. HMSC074A09. Next base: position 3,022 of record NZ_KV805142.1, read on the forward strand.
GTGAGGACTGCTTCGCCGGGCAATTCATTTGGAAGAAGGGCGGGACCGGGAAGAATGATTCCAAATATGCGGTTCTCGAGCACGAGTACATCCTTTGCTATGCCAAGTCACCTTCAAATGCCGGATTCAACCTGGACTTGGAAGCGCACACTTCAACCCGCTATAACCACAGCGATGAGAAAGGGAATTATTCACTCGTGCGGTTGGATTCTAAGACCTTGGGATACTTACCAAGCCTCGACTTTCCCATCGTTGGCCCCAATGGCCACGAATATTGGCCGCACCAGCCGGAGGGCAAGTCGGGCGTCGCGCGGTGGCGTTGGGGTAAAGACAAGGTCGCTGAGCATTATGAGGAGCTGGTCTTTCGACGCGGCTTTGTCTACACCAAGAACTACGAAAAGAAGGGTGCGCGTCCCCGTTCCATTCTCGATGGAGAGCGTTTTGGGGTAACCCGAACAGGCCGTCGTGACGCCGAAGAAGCACTTGGTGTCACGGGAGTCTTCGACTTCCCCAAACCTGTGCGCCTCATCAAGCATCTACTGTCCATCACCGGCGGCACGGACGCGGTAGTCCTTGATTTCTTTGCAGGCTCAGGAACCACTGCCCAAGCCGTCGTTGAGCTCAACCGCGAGGATAACGGTCAACGCTCATTCCACTTGGTCCAAATACCCCACCCCACCGAGCCGTCTAGTGCCGCGCGCCACGCGGGTTTTGAAACGGTCGCGGATATCTGTCTAGCGCGGGTTCGCTCCCTCGATACTCCTTGTGCGCATTTCACCTTGAGGTGATAGCCCGGCTCTAGGCCACATTATGCTCTTCTGTGCCTTCGGGCCTGCCAGGGATTCCGAAGAAATCTAGCACCGCATCGGTGGCGAAGCCTTCGCCCACCTCAATTTTCGTGGAGTTGTTACCACCCGGCCACACGTGAGATCCCCCCTCAATGCGGATGTGCTGAAGCGGAGCCTGGCACCCAGTCCACGTCTCTCTGGTCGCACCGTTTGTGAGGCGCACCGACTCGACGTCGCCGCGGCACTTGTTGCGTTTCTGATGCTGCCCGAGCACCTCTGCAACGGAAGAATAAGCCGTGCCATGACGCACACCGCCTTCATAGTTGACCACGGGATCCTTAGTTCCGTGAATGTCCAAACGGCCTACCGGACGATCAGAGCAATCCGTATGGATTCCTTCGTAGTATGCAGCTGACACGGTAGCTACTGAACGAAAAGTCCCTGGCATCCGGCACGCCAAGAAGGCCGCAAACCCTCCGCCATTAGACAATCCAGCCGCGAAAATGGCATTGTCGTCCACCTCATAAGTGGCCCGCAGGCTATCCACTATTGTGCGCACAAAGTCGAGGTCTTCTTCCGCGCTCGTCACTGCGTAAGGTGCTGGGGCCCACGCCGCCTTCTCCCCAGCAGGGTAAGCCACGATGGCATCAGCAGCATCAAACTGGCTGTACTTCTCCATATTCTCAGGCGAATCCGTATACCCGTGGAAAGAAAGCAGCACCGGCCACGCGCGCTCCGGGGTGTAATTCTCAGGCACGTGAAGTAGGAAACTGCGCCCAGAGGCTAGCTTCATCTTCTTTGTGTGCCCCGGCTCAGGGCCGACGAGCATGGGCGCTACCGGGATACCGAGATCATTTGTCCATGCTGATTCAGGTGTCGGGGATGTCGGGGCTTCCTGGGATGTTCCACACGACGCCAACGCTAGCGCGCAGACAGCGCTGGCCGCTAGACCGACGAGCGTGTGCACTGGGCGCGGCCATGCTGTAGACGTTTTACCCATTGTTCCCCCTCAACACTCTCACTTCTGCGCGCCAATAAATCCTCGTCCACCTTAAAACATCGCACCGACATCTACGAACCCGCAGCGCCACGGTAAGTTTGGAAGCATCATGTGCTCTTCGCCTTCCGAACCATCTGTTTCCTCCAGCGCCTCTCCCGCTCACCCTCTGCCCGAGCACTACCCCAGCTACCGTCGGGCTTCGGGGAAGGAGGCGCCCAGCTTCGGCACTGCCCAACGACGCAGGCATTCCGCGCAAGCTTTTAGCGAAGGCGCGGAGACCTACCATGACGTGCGCCCTGGTTACCCACGCGAAGTGTCGCAGCTCATCGCTTCTGCACACACAGTTCTCGATGTTGGTGCAGGAACCGGCAAGCTCACTGAATCCCTGACCAATTCCGTCGTCTATGCCAGCGATCCATCCCCCGACATGACGCGTGTCCTGCGCCGGCTCGGAGTGCCGTGCTGGCGCGCCACCGCCGAGAACACAGCGCTCGCCAGCTCCTCCCTTGATGCCCTCACCTGCGCGCAAACCTGGCATTGGGTCGACGTCGACCAGGCATGTGCAGAATTCGACCGAATCCTTCGGCCGGGTGGCAAGGTCCTTTTGGTATGGAACACCCTTGACGTCAATGCAGACCCGTGGATCCTGCGTCTTTCCCGCATCATGCACTCCGGTGATGTCCACCGTCCCGGCTTTTACCCATCCTTTACCGCGCCGTGGACACTGCGTGAGGAGCTGCGCCTTACGTGGGAACACGAGCTCGCCCCTGAGGACCTGCATGAGCTAATGCATACTCGCTCGTATTGGCTTCGCAATGGGGAAAAAATCCACGAGCGCATGACCTACAACCTCAATTGGTACCTCTATGAGCACATGGGTTTTAAGCCCGGCCAGGTCCTGCGTATTCCGTACCGAACTGATGCTTTCGTGCTGGCGCGCTCAAGTGAGTAGCCACCTCCGTCAACCATGACAACTGTCATCCCGGATTCGTGACACCCTGTCTACGCTGTGAAAACCTTCGCGCCATAGCGTGAAGGTATGAGCACGACACGTACCACCCCACCAGCAATCGACGTCACCGCTGTAAGCAAGACCTTCAACGCCTCCTCCCGCAATCCTGTGCGCGCGCTTCACGACGTCTCTTTTAGCATTCAGCAAGGTGAAATCGTCGGCCTCTTAGGCACCAATGGCGCCGGCAAGACCACGCTGCTTGACCTCATCCTGGGGCTGACCACCCCAACCTCAGGGTTTATTAGTGTGCTTGGCGCCTCTCCATCTCATGCCTCTAAAAGTGGGCGTATCGGTGCCGTCATGCAATCTGGCGGCTTATTACCGGAGATAACCGTGAAGGAAACCCTTGAGCTTCTCGGTGCCGCGTTTCCCGTCCACCGCCCCTATCAGGAGATCATCGAGCGCGCCAACTTGGGCTCTATCCTCTCGCGCCGCGTGGGCAAGTGCTCTGGCGGCGAGCAACAACGTCTGCGCTTCGGGCTGGCCTTGTTGGGAGATCCGGAAGTGCTGCTTCTCGACGAACCAACCGCAGGCATGGACGCCGGCGCCCGCCGTCATTTTTGGGAGGCCATGCACGAGGAGGCTAACGCTGGGCGAACGATTCTTCTCACCACTCACTATCTCGAAGAGGCAGATACGTTTGCCCAACGCATCATCATGCTCAACAGGGGCGAGATTCAAGCTGATGACTCCACCGAGGAGATCCGCAATGCAAACGCCACCCGTACCATCCGTGCCAGCTTCCCCGACGGGATTCCGGACAACCTCGTGACCGGGTCTTTTCCAGGGGTGCTGTATCAAGAGCACACAGACACCGGCCTGTCCATCACGACCCGAGACTCTGATGCGCTTGCTCGCTACTTACTCACCGAAACCACGGCCCGGGACATCACGATTTCCGGCCATAGCCTCGAAGACTCCTTTATGGAGCTCTCTAACGCTTCCCCCGACACGACTACCCCATAAGGAGACCCCACGATGAGCATCAACAATGCCGTAACTCCCACGCTCGGGACAACCCTCAACTACGCGGCCCACGACCTTAAACGTCTGCGCCGCGACCTGCCCACGCTCTTTTTCAGCATCGGCCTGCCAATCATTTTCTATATCCTCTTTGGCGCGATGCAAGAGTACGGCGACATCGAATTCAACGGTGGGAATGTCGCCGCACTGGTCATGATCGGTATGGCGCTCTATGCAGGAGCCACTGGCGCTGTGGGTGCAGCCGGATCTATGGTCGCAGAGAATCGCGCGGGTTGGGGCCGCCAACTAGCGTTGACTCCCCTTCGGTCTTCCCAGCTAGCCGTTGCCAACTTTCTCAACATCGCGGTTCGCGCCATCCTGCCCATTGCCGCTGTCTTCATTACCGGTGGGCTGACCAAGGCGTCCATGCAGCCGGACCAGTGGACGCTAGCTTTTCTCATAACTGTTGTCTGCGCCATTCCCTTCGGCTTCTACGGCATGGCCTGCGCTATGCTCATTCCCTCGGAAAACACCGTCTCCGTAGCGACCTCGACCATCGTCATACTTGCGTTTGCCGGGAACGTATTCATGCCGCTGAAGGAATCGCTGTTGGAGGTAGGTCGCTTCACCCCAATGTATGGCGCGCAAGCGCTTGCCCGTTGGCCCCTTTCTGAAGGCTCCCAGATGATCAATGGCGAACGCCTCTTCATTGAGGACCCGCTCTGGTACGCATACGTTAATATCGCTGTATGGACGGTGGTGTTCGTCGGGCTATGCCTGCTTTTGCACAAGCGCGACAAGGAGCGAGCATGATGCGGAACTTCAGACCACGTGACGCTGCTTTCGCCGCTGTCTGGCTCATCTTTCTCCTACCGGTGCTGCTGCAGATCCTCCTCCAGCCCAGCTATTCCACCGCCCAGCGAACCTGGGCGGTTATTATCACCGCGGTGTTTTGTGCTGCTTACCTTGTCTCTTTCGGTACGGTGCACGACTATCCACGTGGGTGGTCCCATAACCATCGAGTAGCTATCCGGTGGGTTATTCTCGCGCTGATCGCGCTTGCCGCCGTCCCTTCTCACGGCGCCTGGATTGTGGTCTTCGTGCCCTACCTCGGGGCCTTGGTAGCCTTCACTTTGCCTCTCAAAATCGCAGCCGTGATCATCACGGTCACTGGAATCCTAGCTAGTATCCCTGTCTGGTTGTTCGATCGCCCGCGCTTCGTTGACCTCGCAATCATTCTCTTCGGGTGGCCCCTCCTTATTTTGGCGCTCGGTGCTCTCTCCCAGCGCGAAGACACCGAGACAGCTTTACGCCACGACCTAGATCTGTCTCAGCAACGAGAGGACATTGCCTCCGATATCCACGATCTTCTTGGCCATACCCTGACGGCTATCAATCTCAAGGCCGAAGTGGCCCGCCGGCTCATCGACCGCGACCCTACCAAGGCCGCTGCCGAGCTCGAGGAGATTAGTTCGCTGTCTCGGTTATCCCTTGCCGAGGTCCGCTCCACTGTTACTCGCATGAAGAACCCCACCTTTGCTGGCGAAATTCAAGCCGCGCGGCGCATTCTGGAAACCGCCGGAATCCAAGCTCACCTTCCAGAGACTCTCACCCAGCCACGGGCTCATGAAGATCTGTTCTCGTGGGCACTGCGCGAGCTCACCACCAACGTTGTACGTCATTCGGGTGCCACGCAGTGCTGGGTGATTCTCACTGAAGATTCCCTCCAGGTCACGGACAACGGCAACGGCTTCACGGAGGATGCCACGCAGGCGCTTGCCGACGGCCTCACGGGTCTCGCCGGCCTTCGCCACCGTGCAGAAGCTGTCGGTGGCGAGGTCATTACTCAGCGTGCCGGAGGTGTGACCACGGTCCTCCTCGCCTTGGGTAACCACCGGCAGATTCAACAGGTGCGATAGTTATGAGCGAACACATCCGCGTACTCATCGCCGAAGACCAATCCCTGGTCCGGGGCGCTCTCACCGCTTTGCTGAGTACCGAACCCGACATCGACGTCGTTGCCGAGTGTTCCACCGGAGCTGAGGTCGCCGCACTCGTTGCTGGGCATCAGGTAGACGTCGCTCTACTCGACATTGAGATGCCCGGAATGAACGGTATCGATGCCGCAAAGTCTATCGCCAATACTCACTGCCGCAGCCTCATCGTCACCACGTTTGGCCGTCCCGGTTACGTCAAACGCGCCCTCAACGCGGGCGTCGATGGCTTCCTCGTCAAAGACACTCCCCCGGAGGAACTCGCCGATGCCATCCGCCGCGTCCACTCGGGTCTGCGTGTCATCGATCCGCAGCTTGCTCAGGACATACTCTTTACTCCCGACAACCCGCTGAGTGAACGGGAAGTCGAGGTGTGCCGCCTACTGGTTCGCGGCCTCGGCTCCGCCGATATCGCAGCACACCTCCATCTCAGTGGAGGTACGGTGCGCAACCACGTTTCGGCCATCATGACGAAAACACAGGCAAGTAACCGCTTTGAGGCCGCGCGGCGCGCCGAGGCAAACGGCTGGATCTAGACGCTTGCGTGCTCTCAGCCCACACTAGCTATCGGCGTTGGCGGCGCTCGCGCACGCGCACCGCGATGCGCACGGGCGAGCCATGGAAACCGAAGCGCTCACGGAACTTGCGCTCCAGGTAACGGCGATAGCCCGCATCCAGGAATCCAGTGGTAAACAGCACGATGGTCGGCGGCTGCGTCGAGGCCTGGGTAGCGAACAGCACGCGCGGGAGGCGGTTGTTGTTCATCGGCGGCGGGTTCGCAGCAATCGCCTCACGCATCCAGTTGTTGAGCTGACCAGTAGACACGCGCTGGTCCCAACTCTCGAGAGCCTCAATCATGGCAGGCTCTAGCTTCTGCAGGGCGCGGCCAGTCTCCGCAGAGATATTCACACGGGTCACCCACGGCAGGTGACGCAGGTTCTCATCGATTTCGCGCTCCAAGTAGTAGCGGCGATCCTCGTCCACAAGGTCCCACTTATTGAAGGCGATGACCAGGGCCTTACCGGCTTCCAGAATCATGTTGAGGACGCGCTGGTCTTGCTCGGAGACTTCCTGGGAGGCGTCGATAAGCATGATGCATACCTCGGCCGCATCAATCACGCCGCGCGTGCGTAGCGAAGCGTAGTACTCATGGCCCTGCGCGTTCTTAACCTTCTTGCGTAGGCCCGCGGTATCGATGAATTTCCATAGGCGCTGATCTAGCTGCACCAAGGAGTCAACCGGGTCGACCGTCGTGCCGGCGGCATTGTCCACGACGGAGCGTTCCTCCGCTGTCAGCTTATTCAGAAGCGAGGACTTGCCCACGTTCGGCTTGCCCACCAGCGCCACGCGGCGAGGCCCCGAGGTAATCGAAGAATGGCGCGGCTCTTCCGGGAACAAACGCAGGATCTCATCCAGGACGTCGGCGCCGCCCCGGCCATGCTGGGCGGAGACGGGCCACGGATCGCCCAAGCCCAGCGCGTAGAACTCGGCCATGTCTGCGTACATGGTTTCCGAATCGAACTTGTTGGAGACGAGGATGACGGGCACCTCAGAGCGCTGCAGCTTTCGGGCCATGACCGCATCGGTTTCGGTGATGCCCACCTTGGTGTCCACCACGAACACGATGACATCGGCGGTCTCCATAGCCTGCTCTGCTTGGCGGGCAATGGCGGCGTGGATGCCCTTGACGTTTGGATCCCAGCCACCGGTGTCCTGAACGAAGAAGCGCTGGCCGTTCCAATCCGCCACGTAGGAGACGCGATCACGCGTCACGCCTGGGTGATCCTCCACCACCGCTTCACGGCGACCGAGGAAGCGGTTCACCAAGGAGGATTTGCCCACGTTCGGGCGGCCGACCACGGCCACCGTGCAGAGGTTTTCCTCCGTGTGCTCCTCGCCCACGCCAAAGGCGTGAGATAGCGCCTCCCACTCTTCTTCGCTGAGCGGGTTCTCACCTTCAGCGATATCTTCTTCCTCGCCGAAATCGGCTTCGCCGAACTCGGAGTCGTCGAATTCCGACTCATCGAATTCATAGTCGAAGTCCTCAGAATCGAAATCCTTCTGCGCCCACCCGCCATGCGGATCGCGCACGACCTCTTCTTCGAGTTTGCCTACCGGGTAATGAAATTCCGTCTCGAATTCTTCCGGCTGCTGTTCGGGGTTCACGTCTGGGTTCTGCGGTCCATTAGTCATGTGAGGCCTCCTTTGCGGCCGATTCTTCGACGACGGCGATGAGGGCATCGAGGACCTCGTCTGGGGTCATCTCAGAGGTATCCACGAGTACGGCGTCCTCGGCTGGGCGCAGCGGCGAGGTGGCGCGGGAGGAGTCCGCAGCGTCGCGCCGCTCGACGTCGGCAAGCACGGTGTCAAAATCCGAGTCGATGCCCGCCGCACGGTTCTGATCGTGGCGGCGCTGCGCGCGGACCTCGGCGCTGGCCGTCATGAAGGCCTTAGCGGGAGCATCAGCGAGCACCACGGTGCCGATATCGCGGCCCTCCACAATGGCACGGTGTGCCTTCGCGGCAAGGTTCCGCTGCAGCTCCACGAGGTTCTGGCGTACCTCCGGGATGGCGGAGACTGCCGACACGTTGCGGGTTACCTCGTCCTCGCGGATCACCCGGGAGACATCCTCGCCGGCAAAGATGACCTGAGTGGAATCCGGATCATCGGAGACCTCCAGAGGCAGGTTTGCGGTTGCGGCAATGACAGCGTCAGTATCCGCTGGGTCCACGCCCGCGCGCAGCACGGCAAGGGTAGCCACGCGGTACATGGCGCCGGTATCGACATACTTCGCGTCGAGGCGCTTGGCCAACGCGCGGCAGGTCGTGGACTTTCCGGTGCCCGACGGGCCATCCACGGCCAGAACGAGTCCCTGGTTTGGCATGTTTGAAATCATTACATCCCCACCGCCTTGTACAGGCTGGTTAATTCGTTGGAGTTCAATGCGCGCAAGGAGCCGGGCTTCATATCGCCCAGCTGCACGGTGTGGAGCTTGGTGCGCACAAGACGCTGGACCGGAAAGCCGGCCTCCTTCAGCATGCGGCGCACGATGTGCTTGCGGCCTTCGTGCAGCTCAAGACGCACCAGCGAATAGCCCTGGTTCTTGTCCACGATCTGCACATAATCCGCCTTCGCCGGGCCGTCTTCTAGTTCAACGCCCTCGCGCAGCTGGCGAACCAGCCTCTTATCGGCCTCACCCAAAACGGTGGCCAGGTAGGTCTTGGTGACCTCGTACTTAGGATGCATGAGGCGATTGGCCAGCTCACCGTCGTTGGTGAGCAAAAGAAGGCCCTCGGTATCCGCATCGAGGCGCCCGACGTGAAACAGGCGCTGGCCTGCCACGACCCGATCCGCTACGACATCGCCCACGCACGGACGACCCATGTCATCCGACATAGTGGACTGCATGCCGCGGGGCTTGTTGAGTACGAAGTACTGAGTTTCTTCGTTGACGTTGATGCGTGTGCCATCGACGCGGATCACGTCCGTGTTGGGGTTAACTCGGGTGCCTTGGGTGATGATGACCTGACCGTTGACCTCAACGCGGCCCTCATCGATGAGAATCTCTGCATGGCGGCGGGAGGCAACGCCGGCCTTGGCCAGCACCTTCTGGAGGCGTTCGCCTTGGTTCTGGGAATTCTTCTTAGCTTTACCGTCTACCAGCCAGTCCGCGCCCAAGTCGCGGGCGACGGAATCGGCGGTGGCCTTCTTCTTTACATGCTGATGGCGGGCCGGCTTAGCGTTCGAGACAATCATGTCGCTGTCTCGCTTTTTCTTGTCCGGTGTGCCATCGCGGCGAGCGGGTGGAGTCACGGATGTGTCCTCTCAATAGTTCTTCAATTTGCGGCGCGCGGAATCACGCCGTTGTCCGGCCGCAATCCTACCGCACGGTGGGCCTTTATGAGTAGTCCTCATCGATCTGCTCGATGTCTGGCAGCAGCGGCGCGAGGTCTGGAAGACGCTCGAGGGAATCGATTCCCAGAAGCTCCAGGAAAAGCTCAGTGGTTTCATACTGGTGTGCGTTGCCGACTGTCGGCTCGGGGCTTTCGATCTCTCGAATGAGCCCGCGCAGAAGCAGCGTGCGGACAACGCCATCGACGTTGACACCGCGAACACCAGCGACTTGGGCGCGGGTGACCGGCTGGCGGTAGGCGATGACCGCGAGGGTTTCGAGTGCGGCGCGCGAAAGCTTGGTTTGGGTCCCATCAAGCACGAACTGCTCGACGGCGTCCGCATTTTCTTTGCGGGTATAAAAACGCCATCCTTCCGGTGTCTCACGCAGGTCGATGCCAGAACCACGCTCGGTGAGCTCACGCTCCACTGCCCGCAAAGTATCTCTGACAACGGAGACCTCCGCATCTACCACGCGCGCCAGCTCTTCCGCGCTGGCGGGCGAATCGATGACCAGAAGGATCGATTCGAGGCGTGAGCGCAATTGCGGGATCAGCGGAAGAGCCGCCGGTGCGCTCGGCACTGGGGCCTCACTGTGTACTGCGGGTGACGTGTCCTCCATGAGTCGGTAGCGTACCTTAATCCCAGTTCGCCGCCGCAACAACGGCCGGATCCACGTCGAGCCCTGTCCACGACAATTCCAACGGGCCTAAGGATTCGGGTTGGGACGCATCCACAGCCTTGGCTTTGTACAGCTCCAGCAACGCCAAGAAGCGGCCCACGATTTCCATGGAAATGGTGCAGTCCCGCGTTAACGCATCAAAGCTCATCCACTGCCCTGTGCCTAACAGCTTGAGAGTGGTGAGGATTTTTCCAGCCTGTTCCGGCACAGAGACCGCGACCTGGTGGATGTGACCGGTCGCGACTTCCTCGGGAGGCTTGGGGCGGAATACCCCGGCGGCGAGCTCCGCGAACGTGGCTGGGGTGTGTCCAAGTTTGACAGGTGGAAGAAGCTCGCTGAAGCGCTCCTCCATCGCCACCGCACGTGGATAGCGGCGCTGGGCGCCGCGCTGCCACTGCGCAAACTGGTCAGCGACCTGCTTATAAGCCTTATACTGCAGCAACCGCGCGAAAAGCAGATCTCGGGTCTCCAGCAGTTCGAGGTCCTCAAGGTCATCGACCTCGCCGCGCGGCAATAGACGCGCCGCCTTCAGATCCAACAGCGTAGCGGCGATGAGCAGAAATTCCGTCGTCTCGTCCAGGTCCGCGGTCTCCCCCAACGCTCGGGTATAGGCCACGAACTCATCGGTAACCTCAGACAGCGCCACCTCGGTGACATCTAGCTTCTTCGCTTGAATGAGCTGGAGCAGCAGATCGAACGGACCCTCAAAATTGCCCAGCGCGATGCGAAAGCCGGTGATCTCCGGTTGGGTCATAATAGGCGGCTAGCCGTTGGCCCGCTCAATGACCTCTTTAGCTAGGTCGCGGTATTGCTTGGCAGCCTGCGAGCTCGGTGCCCAAGTGGTAATCGGCTCACCGGCTACCGAGGTCTCTGGGAAACGCACGGTCCGCGTAATCACCGTGTCGAAGACCTTGTCCCCGAAGTACTCGACTACCCGGTCCATGACTTCGCGGGCGTGGCGGGTGCGACGGTCAAACATGGTGACCAGAATGCCCATGATCTCCAGGTCGAAATTGATGCGGTCAGCAACCTTCTCCACGGTGTCGGTCAACAGCGCGAGGCCGCGCAGGGAGAAGAACTCGCATTCCATCGGGATAATGACGCCTTGCGAGCAGGCCAGCGCATTGACCGTGAGCAGGCCTAGGGAAGGCTGGCAGTCAATGATGATGAAGTCATAGTCCTTGCGTACCGGGCGCAGCGCTCGGGCCAAGGTGTGCTCGCGGCCCACCTCGTTGACCATCTGAATCTCTGCGGCGGAAAGATCAATGTTGGCCGGAACCAGGTCGAGCCCCGCGACGCCGGTGTGCACGATGGCAGAATGCACCGAGACCTCACTATCGAGCATGACGTCGTAGATAGTGTCCTGAATCTGATCATGCGTCAGCCCTAATCCGGCGGACAGAGCGCCCTGCGGGTCCAAGTCAACGAGGAGGACTTTACGCCCCAACTCCGCCAAGCATGCTCCCATGTTGATCGTGGATGTGGTTTTCCCCACTCCACCTTTCTGGTTGCACATGGAGATAATCGTGGCGGGGCCATGCTTTTCCAATGGCTCTGGTTCCGGAAGCTCCCGCAGTGGCCGGCCGGTCAACCCGACCTGTGTTTCGGAGGCCTCAAACAGTCCCTCGTCGCTCACAGTCACACCTGCTTCCTTGACCTGTACGGCTCTAGTTAGGCCATCTTCGCGTTAGCCCTGCGGCACTCACCGGCGCCGCACTCTTACATCCTTGTGATTATAGGGTACCCCCTTGAGCACCCGCATCGCGATTATAGCCAGCAAAAGCCGCCACATAAAGCCTGGAAGCTAGACTACGAGAGGTTTTACTTCCGGTTCGAACGGAACCGACGGAGTGCGAACCCAGCGACCAAAGCGATGATGCCGAGTGCCGCAATCCCCGCTATCACCGCGCCGGCGCCAAGGCCTGTATCAGTGCCTGATTCTTCGCTAGCTGTCGTGGCGCTGTCGCTATCAAGCTGCTGCTCTGGAGGCACGTCGGTGGTGTTCTCTCGGGTTGGGTCTGTGAGTGTCACCACCAGCTCTGCCGACTGGGTGTCCTCGTTGATGAACTGCATGATGAAGGGGTTGTCGGGTTCCATGCCCTCTGGGTAGGTCAGGGTCATGGTGCGCGAGCCCTTATCAATGTCGCGTTTCACGCCCTCGATAAACTCCCCTTCCGCGTTGAGATAACGCAGCGTGACGCCCTCATCCTCAAGATGCTTGAAACGGTTGTAAAGGTCCAGTGCTTGTTTCAAACCTAGCTTGGCGTGAATGGTCTGGCCTTCGATGGTGGATTCTAGGTTGACATAGGACGTGTGGGAATCATCCACGCCTTCCCAGCCACGGCCCGTACGGAGCGGTTGCGCGTGGCCGGTGCTGGAACTATCCGCACCGGTCACCGCTCCGCCATCGCTTGTATCGTCTGTGACGTCGCCGTTTCCACCCAGTTCTTCGTTACCTTGCTGGTTCTCTGCGGCCCCCGGCCCCGGCTGGCCACCACCAAGGCGCCCCGGATCGACGCTTTCGGCAGCGTCGTTGAGTTCCTCGGCGGTGACATCGGCGTCAGCAACGAGCACGATGGTCATGGTCACGCCCTGGTAGGTCACTGGAACGGTAATCTGTCCACCTGCTGGCGGGGCCGTCACCGTAGCAGTGCCACCTGAGGCGCTCACATTCCACCCATCGGCGGCCACGGAGACGTCGACAGGCACCGGCAGGGAAACCGTCGTGGTTTGTCCAGCCGGCACGGGGATGGTGGCATCCTGAGCATGGGCAACTGCCGCGCCGAGCCCTGTGAGCCCGCCCTTCGCGCTCACCGGGTTGGCCGCAACACCGGCAAGTGGAAATACGGTGAGCGCGAGAGCAATCGCAGCCCCGCGAAAGGTCCGGGAAGCGCGAGCAGATGAAGTCATAGAAATCCTTTTCATTGATGTAAATCGAACTGAGTCTAGGCGCCTTTAGGCGCGTGGATGAGCAGTACGCCACACCTCGCGAAGCGAATCCGCAGTCACGTGCGTGTAAATCTGCGTCGTCGTCACGGAAGAATGACCCAGCAGTTCCTGAACTGTACGCACATCCGCACCACCCTCCAGCAAGTGGGTAGCAAAGGAGTGACGCAGGGTGTGCGGAGAGATGTTGGCGCTCAAGTGCGCGCGCTGTGCAGCGGACTTGATGGCGGCCCATGCGCTTTGCCGTGACAGGGCCTTGCCCCGGGTGTTGAGGAATAGCGCGTGGGAGGCTCCAGTTGCTAAGACCGGCCGTGCCCGCACGAGATAATGCTCGACCGCTCTTACCGCGTGCGAACCCAACGGAACGAGGCGTTGCTTATCGCCCTTGCCGCTCAGCAGCAGAATATCGCGCACGGACGTCGGCCCCTCAGCCGTTACGTCATCCACGCTCAAGGAGATCACTTCGGAGATGCGCGCGCCCGTGCCGTAGAGAACCTCCAGCAAAGCGCGATCGCGGATGTCTATGGGGGTTGCGGATTCATCAGTGGGAATGGCGTTGAGCAAAGTCTCGACGTCCTCCACGCTGAGGGTCTCCGGTAGCGCTTGGGCCCGCTTGGGCGGCGAAACCTCCGCCGCGACGTCTTCTTCAATCATCCCCTCCGCGAGCGCAAATTTATGCAGCCCACGCGCGACGATCAGCGCTCGACTGGCCGAGGACTGGGCGAGGGATTCACGCAGGTACATGAGGTAGTTCTCCACGTGCGCGCGAGAAACCTGGCGCAAATCCGTGATCCCAGATTCCGCTAGCCACGACACGTAGCGATTGATGTCACGCCGGTAATTACTCACCGTGTTCTTCGAGGCACCTTTTTCCACCATGAGGTGCATCAGCCACGCTTGCCCAGCGGCGGCAGCGGGAGTCGTGCTGCTCACAGCTTCTTCAAATCCGGTCCGGTACGCCGGCTAGCCAGCGACTGCGGCCGCAACTCGAAAGGTGAATCAACCGGCCGCGGTGTGCGTCCTTCACGCACACAGGCATAGGCGGCGAGAATTCCGGCCACTGCAATAGAGTTCACAATCTCGCCGGCGAGGATACGATCGACGGCCTCCGCTAGCGGCACCCACGAAAACCCCATGTCGGCTTCTTCATCACCTGTGGCCTCGAACTTGGCGACGTCCCGCAGCCCACGCGCCACGAACACCCGTACGGCTTCTTCACAAAAGCCCGGGGAGGTCACCAGATCGGTCAACACACCCCAGTCCTCGGCGGCCAGTCCGGCCTCCTCTTGGAGTTCGCGTTGTGCGCCACTGAGTTCATCTTCACCTTTGACGTCGAGCAAACCGGCTGGCAGCTCCCACAGGCGTTTGCTCACACTGTGGCGGTACTGCTCCACCATGGCGACTCGGTTGTCCTCATCCAAAGCCACAACGGCCACGGCACCGAGGTGCTCGACGATCTCCCGCTGCGCCACGACATCTCCCGGCATCACAACGTCATCACGGCGGACGGCGATGATGGGGGCGTCGACAAGCAGCTCGCTTCCCACCGTACGAAACTCGTGTGGCATTTAGAGATCCTTCGGCAGCGCCGGTGCTGCGCCCTCGGCATTCGCTGCAGAACCGTACACGCCGCGGCCGCCATCGAGCTGCTCCTTGACGGCCAAAACGCTGGCCATCTGGGAGACCGGGTGGTCGATGGAGTCCACGGTGCTAATCCCAGTCTTGGCCGCCCGGAGCTTTTCCAACACTCCGCCATCCCCTGCAGACTGCACACGCCCGGCATACACCATGGCGGCGTCCGCGGACTCGAAACCTTCCAGGAACTTGACGGTGGTGTCGATAGCGTACTTCTTGCCAGCGCTGTCTTCGTCTTCTCCCGGTGTCAGGCCGCCGCCGACGATTACGACCGCCTGAGCGGGCAGGATCGTGCCATCCTTGTAGTCGATGTAGCCGGCATCGCGCAAGGCACGCAGCAAGGTCGCCCGATCGTCGACGGTGGCAAGCGGTTGGGTGGTCTTAGCATCCATCATCAGCCCGGCAGCAAGCGCTTGGCCGGCATGAGTACCGGCATCGATCTTCTTCTTATCGAGCTTCGCCCCTGCCGGCAGCGTGGTGGTGACGAGGGACAACAGCTTGTCTGCGGATTCCTGGGCCAGGAATTTTTCGGTCAGCTTGATGCTTCCCGCGTCGGTGGAATCGGCGGAGCCGAGAAGATCCTTCACAGCCGTGACATCGGCATCATTGGCGTCGGGCATGCTGAGTACCATGACCGGACGCTGGACTAGAGTGCCGTCGACGACGTAACGGCCGAGGTCCCCCATCACGGAATCAGCGGAATCCAGCTGGGCCTTCGCAATGTTGTGGTCAAGCACCAGCTTGCTGTATTTTTCTCGGACCTCGTCGTTGGACTCCCCACCGCGCCCCGGGGTGGAGTCCATGTTCGGTGCGATGACCAACGTGCCCAACGCAACACCAATGGCTGCACCGAAGCCAAGGCCGGTGACAATCAGGGATTTAGGCGAACCCATTATTTAAACCACCCCTGCACGCTCAACGCGAAGTTGTTCCACGTATCGATCAGGTTCTGCAGGAATGATTCATCGCCACCCAGGCCCACGATGAGGATGACCACGGCCAGCGCCACGAGGATGCCCAGCAGCGCCCACAGCCATCCCATTGCGCCGGAATTCGGCGCGGCGTAGAGGTTGATGACGGCGTCCGCGTCCACGAGGCGCGTACCTGCCTTCATATGGCATAACAGGGCTGCGGGCGTGGCAGTCGGCTCGTTGGCAAAGATGTCATCGAGATCGAGGGCGCCCCCAACCTGCACAATCATCTGCGCTTCGTGGTAGTCCGCGAGCAGGAGTGCAAGATCCGTTGCTGAGTCTGTCGCAGCCGGGAATGTCATCGCGCCGATTCCCAGATCCTGAATGCGCTCGAGTCCTTCCGCAGTGCCGTCCGGCTCAGCTGGGAGAATAACTTGGGCACCACTGCGCAGGGTTTCAGAGCTCACTTCCGAAGGATTTCCCACGATGAAGTTAGGCTGATAGCCCAGCTCAACCAACGTATCTGCGGCAGAGTCGACACCGATGATGACGGGTTCATACTCGCGGATGAAGTTGCGCAGCAGCGTGAGCTTTTTGCGGTGCTCCTCAGAGGGCGACACCACGAGGACCTTGCGTCCCGCCATGACGGAACCAGCATCCGGAACGCCAAGGCCATCGATGAGGAGCGGGCCTTCGGAGTGGATGAACTCGATGGAATTGCCAAAGTAGGCTTCCATATGGTCGATAAGTTCGCGTTGCGCGGAGGAGAAGTTCTTCTCCGCGCGGTCCCGGGTAACCACCGTTCCAGAAGACAGCTGGGTATCCCCCACATACACCGTCCCGTCCTCAGTAAGACGCGCCTTCTTCCCGTCCTTGAAGTTGCTGACGAAATCTTGGCCCACGCCCTCGATAAGGGTGACGTCGGCGTCGAGAAGCATGTGCGGGCCATAGTTCGGAATGGAGCCGGTAGAAAACTCCGCCACGTTAATCACAGCAGCTGGTTTCATATCCACGAGGGTCTGGGCCTCTTGGCGGGAGATGTTGGCGGCGTTGATGACTGCGAAGTCACCGGCGCTGAACTTCTTCATGCCCTTGCCACCCGGGGTGCAATCACGCAGCGCGCCGTGTTCTCCAGGCAGATCGGTGTTACGGGAAAACAGACTCATGCCTGACAGTTTCCCCTGTTAGGCGCTCAATGTGTGGAAGGCGCGCGGAAACTCTCTACTTCTGCTTGAGCCCGGTCGAAGAGCTCCTGGGCATGCGCGCGGCCAGTCGCGGTGTCATCAAGACCAGCGAGCATGCGGGCGAGTTCCTCGACGCGTTCCTCGGCGCTCAAATCCGCCACGCCTGAGGTGAATTTCTCCTTGGACACGTGCAGGTGCGAATCCGCATAGGCAGCCACTTGGGGCAGGTGGGTCACGCAAATGACCTGGTTGGTGATGGACAGGCGCGCTAGCCGACGCCCAATCTCCACCGCCGCGCGACCACCCACGCCGGCGTCCACTTCGTCGAAGACCAAGGTGGTGCCGTCGCCGCTGGCGAGTACCACTTCCATCGCCAGCATGACGCGGGAGAGCTCACCGCCGGAGGCGGCCGAGGCCAAGGGCTTTCCGTTGAGTTGGAATTCCACTTCATCCGCGCCCGACTTGGAGTACTTCGCCTTGTGCACGGCGACCGTCAGTGTGGAATGAGGCATGGCCAAGCCGTGAATCTCCTCGGTGACCTGCG
This sequence comes from Corynebacterium sp. HMSC074A09, assembly GCF_001811545.1. Lineage (NCBI taxonomy): Bacteria > Bacillati > Actinomycetota > Actinomycetes > Mycobacteriales > Corynebacteriaceae > Corynebacterium > Corynebacterium sp. HMSC074A09. The sequence continues at coordinate 20,572 of NZ_KV805142.1, forward strand.
AGCCCAGCTTCTTCGCTGCCTTGGTGCGGGCGGCGGTGAGCTTCTCGGCCTTAGCCACCATTGTCTTTTCGGCCGCCATTACCTCCTTCTTCAATGCTTCGAGGGCCTCGGTGGAGGTGTCCAACGTCGCGAGTTTCGCTTCTGCCGCGTCACGCCAGGCCAACACCCCATCGATGTCTGCGGCATACTTACGTGTCAGGCGCTTGAGCTCCTGTTGGCGCTGCAGGGATTCCTCGAGGAGGTTGGGATCTGCGGGGAGATTTCCCAGATACGTGGTGAGCTCAGCGGCAATATCGGTCAATTGCGTGGTGACCTCGCTCAATCGCTCCCCGAGCCGCGCGAGTTCGACGTCGCTGGCCCCAGCCAATGCGGTTTCAGCGGTGCCGACGAGGTTGACGGCGGTGTCCTCATCACCGAAACCTTCCCCGCCGTCGAGAGCGCTCAGCGCGGTGGCGGCTCCCTCGCGCAGGGCATCAACATCCTGCAGGCGCTTAATGAGGGTCACGAGCTCTGCGTCCTCGCCCGGTTCCGGGTCAAGGTCCGAAATCTCCGTTATCGCGAACTGGAGCCGGTCGACTTCCTGTGCCATCTCACGCCGTGATTCTGTACGGCGCTGGTAGTCCTTGGCCAACGCGCGCCAGCGGCTAAATGCCTGGGTATATGCCTCGCGGACCGCGTCGACTGCAGGGTCGAAGCGGTCAATGGCCGCCAGCTGTTGATCAGTAGACAACAGCCTCAGCTGATCGTTTTGCCCGTGGACGGTAATGAGATGGGAAGCGAACTCCCCCAGCGTCGCCGCTGGCACCGCTCGCCCACCCAGGTAGGCCCGCGAGCGTCCCGCAGCCGACACCGTGCGGGAGGCGATGTATTCGCCGTTCTCATCGGGCTCTCCCCCGGCTTCCTCGACTAGTTCCGCCACGGCCTTCGAGTCAGAAGAAAAGTGCCCTTCGACGGCAGCTTTGGAGGCTCCTTCGCGCACGCGCGAGGCATCAGCGCGCCCTCCCGCGAGCAGGCGCAGTCCGGTCACCACCATGGTCTTGCCAGCACCGGTTTCACCAGTGAGCACGGTGAGCCCCTGCGAAAGCTCCGCGGTGGAGCTTTCAATTACACCGAGATCAGAAATGCTGATATCAACGAGCACGGAGAGTTATCTTCCTTCCTGGTTACGCGCTAGAGCAGGTTAATGCCGCGGTCCGCGCCAGCCTTCCACGGGAAGGCGCAGCTTGGACACAAGCCGGTCAGTGAAAGGCTGGTGGTCAAGGCGAACCCACCGCACCGGCCGTTCACCGCGCACGATTTCCACGCGTGAGCCTGGGGGCATGGAGATTTCCCGAAAACCATCGAGGATCACCACGGCGGGAGTCGTTGCCGATGCCGATTCCACCGCTACCTGTGAATCCGGAGACACCACGAGCGGCTTGGTAAACAATGCGTGCGCGTTATTCGGCACCACCAGGATGGCATCGAGCGAAGGCCACAGCACAGGGCCGCCGGCGGAGAAGGCATAAGCCGTGGAGCCCGTAGGGGTAGAAATAAGTACACCGTCGCACCCAAAAGCGGATACTGGGCGGCCATCCACTTCGAGGATGGCATCAAGCACTCCGGACCTGTTGAGGTTTTCAATCGACGCCTCATTCAGCGCCCAGCTGCGCTCACGCAACGCGCCTTCCGAATCGAAGACGCTCACGTCGATGGTCAGGCGGTCTTCGACGTCATAGGACTGCTCGATGACGCGCACGAGCGCACGGTCTAGGGACTCCGCTTCCCATTCTGCGAGGAAGCCCACGTGCCCCAAGTTGATGCCCAACACCGGAACGTCCACGGCGCGGGCCATATCCGCAGCGCGCAAGAACGTGCCATCGCCTCCGAGCACCAACACCAGTTCGCAGCCCTCTGCTGCCGCTGGTGTATGCCGGACGTGCTGCAGCCCGGGAAGCACAGTATCCGCAGCACAGACGCGCACCTTAATGCCTGCCTCCTGCAGCAGCTCCGCGGCCCGGTGGGTGGCGGCAAGGTTTTCCTCGCGACTGGCGTGCGGGACAAGAAGAATTTCACGGCGCATGGTGCCATCCGCGGCGCTGGTAGTGCTCACTGAGGTCCTTCCTTAATTGCCGTTTCGATGAGTACGTCCAGCCTATCCTCCGGGGTGGACATCCCGTCCTTGACCAGCCAGAGGAAATACTCGACGTTACCGCTCGGTCCCGGTAGCGGGGAGGCAGCCACACCTTTTACGCTTAGGCCGAGCTCCTGAGCGAAGACCGCCACGTCCTTGGTTACTTCCGCGCGAAGCTCGGGTGACCGCACCACGCCGCCGGCGCCAATACGGTCCTTACCTACTTCAAACTGTGGCTTGACCATGGGCAGTAACCACGCGCCATCGACCATGCATTCCACGATGGCCGGAAGCACCAATTTCAAGGAGATAAAAGATAAGTCACCCACCATGGCATCGCACGGCCCACCGGTCTGCTCTAGGGTCAGATTACGAATATTCGTGCGGTCTAACACGGTAACGCGCTCATCGTTTTGCAGGCGCCACAACAGCTGCCCGTAGCCCACGTCAACCGATAACACCTCCGCGGCACCGCGGCGCAAACAGACATCGGTAAACCCACCGGTCGACGCTCCTGCGTCCAACACGCGCTTGCCCTTCAGATCCACGTCAAAGGCTTCAAGTGCGCCCAAGAGCTTGTGTGCGCCTCGCGACGCCCAGTCATCCCCCTCACTGGCCTCCACCTTGATGGATACCTCTGGTTCCACCACCGTGGCGGGTTTGGTGGCCTTGAAACCACCAACCGTCACGCGGCCGGCCTTGATCATCTCAACAGCGTGCTCACGTGAGCGCGCGATCTTTCGGCGTACCAACTCCGCGTCAAGACGGCGACGTTGCGGTGGCATAGATAGGTCCTCTTTCCCCTACATTCCTTGGTGTAAAGTGCTAGTTGTCTTGAAGCGCATCCCGCAGCACGGTGTGGGCACGGTCCAGCTGGACCAGCTCCTGCTCAAGAGATTCCGATGGCTCGTTAAGAATCGCGGCGATGGACGCATCCAGCTTTTCTGGGGCAAGCACCGCCCGCGGGTCATGGGGCTTTACCGCCATGTGGATACTACCCTTTCAGCAGCCTCGCTCCGCGGCTGAATATAGCGAGGAGGTTCAGCGCCCGCCCAGGCTACTTCCAAAACCGTGCGCAGCGCCTCGACCGAAGTCGACTTCTCATCGCCTCCTTGGAGGACAATGTCATAGCCGTCATACCGAGCCCGGAATCCACCCTGGGCTCCTGGCCGTGCCTGTGCTTCCGAGAGGGATAGCTCGTGGAAGCCCGCGCCGATGAAATTGGGACGTGCCTCCGGAATGGCTTCAATAAGCGCCAGCTCACGAGACACACCGGTCAACACGTGGAACGTATCCATCGCTGCGTTATTACCACCGACGATATCGGTGTCCAGACGGTCGCCGACAGCAAGGGGTTTGGTCGACCCCACCAGCTTGGCCGCCTGCGTAAACATAGCGGGCTCCGGTTTGCCTGCAGAAATAGGTTCAACGCCCGTGGTCGAAACAACAGCCGCGACGAGCGAGCCATTGCCCACGGCCATTCCTCGCTCCGTCGGCAGCGACGTATCGAGGTTGGAGGCGTAGTATTTCGCACCTTGATTGATAGCAAATGCCCCCTCGGAAAGCTGTTCCCAACCGACCGACTTATCCATGCCTTGCAACACTGCCGCAGGCTTATCATCGGCGCTGTCGACTACTTCGAACCCTGCCTCACGGGCCAGAGTGCGGAATGAGTCAGCGCCGATAACGAGAACCTTGGTTCCTGCCGGGAAGTCCTCACGGGCATTCTTGACTGCGGCTTGCGCGGAGGTAACAACATGGTTGGCATCCGTTTTCAGTCCAATTTCTCCCAGCATGCCAGCCACGGTCTGGGGGCTGCGGGAAGCATTGTTCGTCACGTACACCGCGGGAACACCACAGGAGTTAATAACGTCAACGACGCACTGGAGGGCCTGTCCTCCCTCCCACACGGTTCCGTCAAGATCTAGCAGCAGCGAATCGTGGGTCTTGAGAATACTCATTACTTACATTCGGCCAGGCGCTCCGCGGCGTCGGTCCAGTCTCCTTCATCGATGTCAACCGCATGCTGGAACCATTCCTGTGCCTCATCCTTACGGCCGGCCTCCAGCAGAGCATTGGCGTAAGCATAAGAAAGGCGGCAGGCAGACACGCCTGTGGCGTCCTTGTTCGGCTGCGCGCGCTGAATCGTGACCACAGCAGAATCTGCCTGACCCATGTCTAAGCGTGCACCTGCAGCCACGATTGCCAACTCGATGGCATCCTCCGGTGCCAGCTCCTTGGCCTCTTCGCTGCGCCACAATTCCACGGCCTTCTCTGGGCGACCAAGGCCACGTTCACAATCCGCCATCACGGCAAGCAATCCAGGGCCACCGGAAATGCGGCGCGCAGCACGCAACTCCGCCAGAGCTTCCTTCCACTCCCCAGCACGGTAGGCGGCGATTCCATTCATTTCACGCGCAACCGATACGCGTCCAGCGCGATCCTTTGCCGCGCGCGCGTGGCGAAGTGACAGCTGCGGGTCATCATCAAGCCACGTTGCCGCCATAATGAGATGCTTGGCCACTGCTTCGGAGTTTTCCTTCGATAGCGAGGAGAGGTCCTGCAGCACAGAAGGATCCAGGTCAGTGATATCGATATCAGATGGCAGATCCGGGTCCGTCATGCGGCGATTGATCCGCTCCTCACGGTAACCCGAACGCTGCGGATGCGAGGCCTTGTGCTTATCACGATCGTGGCCCTGCCGATCGTTGCGGCGATCCCCACGACGAGGTTTAGCACCAGCGCGACCGCCACGGCGATCATCGCGGCGATCGCCGCGACGCTCTTCTCGACGCCCCGATGCGCCGCCACGCTTCTCAAACTTCCGGCCACCAGAGCGGTTGTTTCCCCGGTTGCTTTCCGAGGAACCTTCGCGGCCACGCTCGTGGTCGCGGGAGTTAGATTCAGACATTAAATCCATGCACTTTCTGCGGTAGACGCGTCCGTATGTACCGAACCAGTGTACAGGTCAGCGGCCCGAAACCGGCAATGCACCGACTGGTGAGTGAAATGACCCACAACCATGGCTAATAGTCAAAATTCACGGGCCATCAGGCAAGGAATCAAGCCGTTCCAATGGCCAACCATGCCGAACGCGATCCAAGCCCGCAGCCACCTGTGAAGCGGACAGCCCATGTTCCACGCTTCCGTCGTCCAACGGCCGACCACGAACGACGGCCCAGAATGTCCACCCATTATTGCGGATTGCATCAAGGCGAATACCCTGGCGGTCACGCACCATGACAGCGCCTTCCCTAATCATTCGGTCCAACCTCAGCCCCTCCACGGACACCTCGAGCATCCGGGACTCGCCGTTTGGCGCCACGACCAACGCCTTCGTGGCATAAAAATTCCCTTTCTTCCCACGCCTGGCATTCTCCTCATCGTGAAAAAGACTGCCAAGGAGAACCGGATAAAAATCGATCCAGCCATTCTTCCAGGCCCTATTAATGCGAAGAGCAAACAGCGCATGTTTAGCGATGAGAAACAAAAAATAAAGGAGCGACGCGCCAAGAAGAAACGCCAAGAGACCCAGAACCTTGAAGCTGTTAAGAAGCAAGCCCACAAAGAAGATGAGTCCCGCTGCCAAGACCATCGCTCCGAAAAACACAAGCCCACCACGGATATCGCGCACTTGCGGAACAGGCTCTACTGATTCAAAGACCGGACAAAGGTTGTAGGGAGAGGGGTTCTCGTTCTTTCTCCCGTAGGGAACAGCCTTCAGTTCCTTCAGAAAGACCGGGTTATAAGAATGAGTAAAAGAAGCCGAAGTCTGCGGGAACCTCATCGCGTTCTCCTTCGCTATCCCGCCAAAAGTTGATACCGACCTCATTCTAGTTATAAAGCACGAAAAGGAAACGACATCCCGCTATCAATACAGTGCTGGTGGCCAACGATTTACTGCGAACTTCCTTTCCCACGTTGACGAACGGATTGTCTTCGGAAGGGAATTCATTGACGAGATTGTCCATTTTGCAAAGTCTCCTTTCAACTTCCGGGAGTTTTCTACTCCTATATCGCAGCCTATGGGGAAAGACTGTTTAATGTAAGGTTCCCGAAAGATTATTTAGAGTATGCCGCGGGTGACAGCGTTGTCTTCGCGGATGATCTCCTGACCGATGCGCTTCAGGCCGAGGGAACGCAGCGTGTCACGCTGGTTCTGCTTCCTACCAACAGTGCCCTTGATCTGACGGATCTTCAGTGCCATGGGTTATGCCCCCTGTCCTGCAGCACGAGCGCGCAGCATGGCTGCCGGAGCAACCTCTTCGAGGCTCTTGCCACGACGTGCGGCGACCTCTTCTGGGCGCACGAGCTCCTTGAGGCCGGCCACCGTTGCGTGAACAACGTTGATGGCGTTCGGCGAGCCGAGCGACTTGCAGAGAATGTCCTGGACGCCAGCGCACTCCAGCACCGGGCGGGCTGCGCCACCGGCGATAACACCGGTACCTGGTGCAGCCGGACGCAGCATGACGACGCCTGCTGCGGCCTCGCCCTGCACCGGGTGGGTGATGGTGCCGTTGATCATCGGGACACGGAAGAAGTTCTTGCGAGCTTCCTCGGCACCCTTCTGGATAGCAGCCGGGACTTCCTTGGCCTTGCCGTAGCCGACACCGACCATGCCCTGGCCGTCACCCACGATCACCAGAGCGGTGAAGCTGAAGCGACGACCACCCTTGACGACCTTGGACACACGGTTGATGGTGACGACGCGCTCGATGTACTGGTTGCGCTCGTCCTGCTGGTTGTTGCGACGATCGTTACGGCCACCGCGGTCGTTGCGGCCGCCGCGCTCGTTGCGATCGTTGCGGTTGTTATCGGCGGAGCGTCCGCCGTTACGGTCACGTTCCGACATCACGCGTTCCTTCCGTTGGAGTTCATGGTGTTGGTGGTCATTAGAACTTCAGACCACCTTCGCGGGCGGCGTCAGCCAGAGCGGCGACGCGGCCGTGGTACTGGTAGCCAGCGCGGTCGAAGACGACTGCCTCGATGCCAGCTTCCTTCGCACGCTGTGCGATCAGTTCGCCAACCTTGGCGCCACGTGCCTTCTTGTCGCCCTCGACTCCACGGACCTCTGCTTCGAGGGTGGACGCAGCGCACAGGGTGTGACCGACGGTGTCGTCGATGACCTGAACGTGCATGTGACGAGAGGTACGGTGCACAACGAGACGTGGAGTCTCTGGGGTGCCGGACAGGGTCTTGCGGATACGGAAGTGGCGACGTGCGCGAGCGTTGCGACGGCGGGTGGAGATGTCCTTGCCCACCGGCAAACGCTGGCCTTCCTTGTTCGTTGCGTTGTTGCTCATTACTTACCCGTCTTTCCATCCTTGCGACGGACCTGCTCGCCTTCGTAACGGATGCCCTTACCCTTGTATGGGTCATCCTTCCGCAGACGGCGGATGTTAGCGGCGATCTGTCCAACCTGCTGCTTGTTGATGCCTTCGATGGAGAACTTGGTGTTTCCGTCGACGGCAAACTTGATGCCCTCAGGCGCCTCAATCAGGACTGGGTGAGAGTAGCCCAGTGCGAACTCCAGGTTCTGGCCCTTGAGCTGCACACGGTAACCCACACCGAAGATTTCCATCTTGATGGTGTAGCCAGTAGTAACGCCCACGACCATGTTGTTGATCAGGGAGCGGGACAGGCCGTGCAGGGAACGGTTCTTGCGGCGGTCATCGGGGCGGGAGACGACGAGTTCTTCGCCTTCCTGAGCCACGGTGATTGGTGCCGGAATCTCTTCAGCCAGGGTGCCCTTAGGACCCTTGACTTCAACGTTCTGGCCGTTGATGGTGACGGTGACGCCAGAGGGGACGGTCACCGGTGCCTTGCCAATACGAGACATGGTTAAACCTCCTCTTACCAGACGTAGGCGAGGACTTCTCCGCCCACGCCCTTGTTGTTGGCCTCACGGTCAGTCAGCAGACCCTGGGACGTGGAGATAATAGCCACGCCCAGGCCACCGAGAACCTTTGGCAGATTAGTGGACTTTGCGTAAACGCGCAGACCCGGCTTGGAAACACGACGCACGCCAGCGATGGAACGCTCGCGAGATGGGCCGTACTTCAGGTTAAGCTCCAGGGTCTTGCCGACGGTCTCGTCGTTAACGGAGTAGTCGGCGATGTAGCCTTCCTGCTTCAAGATTTCGGCGATGTTGGCCTTGATCTTGGAGGATGGCATAGACACGGTGTCGTGGAACGCATTGTTTGCGTTGCGCACTCGTGACAACATGTCCGCAATCGGATCAGTCATGGTCATGTGAAGTGACCTGTTGCCTTTTTCGTTACGGTTCCCGTGCTCACCCTTGATGAATCGCGTGTACCGCACGATCGCTGGCTACTCACGCTCCGCCTAACTCAGTAGTTAGGGGTGCTCGCTGCCTTTATCCGTGCGGCCGCTTCGGGCGAGGGGCCTGTAACAAAGTGGATGTACAGTTTTTCTCCCTTGTAGCGGGAGACTCTTTCCGCAGGTCATGTGGCATTCCCGGGATTTTGACGCGTTAGCGTCGAAAAAAAGAACATGGGGGTACCTACCTACGGCAAGACCTGACTAGCCTAGCAACCAGCTAAAACATGTCCAAATCCCTGCTCAGAAGCATAGAGCTGAGGTGTAGGGTCGGCGCCATTCAGGGCCGACCGACCTCACTAGCCGCACCTGCTGGCTCACACACTCACCTGCACAGCTCCACAATCCCTCCTTGTAGTACTTTGATTAGGCTTACCTTGTTCACATAAGCTTGCTCCCGTTAAGATCATGGACTTTCACGCGTCAAGGAGGAATGCATGGCTATCTCTACCCCGCATGCGCAATCCCCTTCTCAATCACACCTGGGGTCTCGCGCGGACGCTACTGCGGACGCTTCTGCCAGCGCTCCATCAGGTAAAATCCCGCGTCGCCTCGTCGGCCTCGGCGTCCTTTTCCTCCTATTGCTCGCCAGCATCGTTGCCAGCATCGTGTTTGGATCACGGCAGATCCCTTTTGGAGAAGTGTCCGCCGTGTTCCGCGATCTCGGCACGGCGTTCGGCCACGCGGAGGGGCTGAATGTGGATCAGCGCGTGATCGTCGAGCTCCGCATTCCCCGCACCCTGTTGGGCCTAGTCGCCGGTGCTGCCCTTGGCGCCTCCGGTGCATTGATCCAAGGGCACACGCGCAACCCTCTCGCGGACACGGGCATTCTCGGCATCAACTACGGGGCGTCCCTGGCCGTGGTTGCCAGCTTCTCCTTGCTGGGTGTGACGTCCGTGTGGGCTACCAGCATGTGGGCGTTCGGTGGGGCCATCGCTGCTACTGCGTTGGTGTTTAGTTTGGCGTCCATAGGAGGAGGACAGGCCAATCCAATGACGCTGGTCCTCGGCGGCGCGGCTTTGTCCGCGGTCCTCAGCGCCATCATCAGCGGTTTTATCCTCACTGACGATGCCAATCTGGATCGCATGCGCTTCTGGACCGTCGGCTCCATCGCGGGCCGGGATCTCACCGTGTTCTACGGCGTGCTGCCGTTTATCCTGGTGGGCCTCCTGCTGGCGTTCATCACGGCACCGCAGCTAAACCTCCTGAATCTGGGCGATGACATCGCCTCCGGACTGGGCATCAACACCCAGCGCGCCCGCCTGATTGGCATGGCTCTGATCGCACTGCTGGCCGGTGCCGCGACAGCTGCCGCCGGCCCCATCACCTTCATCGGCCTGGTGGTCCCGCACCTCGTGCGCGCCATCACGGGCCCTGATTACCGCTGGATCCTCCCTTACTCTGCCCTGACGGGTGCGGTGATGATGCTGTTCGCAGACGTGGTGGGCCGTCTGATCGCTCGTCCGGGCGAGTTGCAAGTAGGCATCATCCTCGCGTTCGTGGGCGCGCCGTTCTTCATCGCCCTTATTTATCGACGCCGGGTGGTGGCCATTTAATGAGTTCCCTCCTTGCCCGCCCTACCTCTTCCACTATCCCTGGGCGCCCGCCATTCCGCGTGGGCTCATTTTCTGTGGTCTGGCGCCCTCGCGCGTTGACGGTGTCTCTATTGCTGCTCGTGGCGATCGTCTTGCTAGCGGCGGTCTCCATCGGCCTGGGTGACTATCCTGTGTCCCCGGCTCGTGTGCTGGAGGTGCTGTTCACCGGCCAGGGCACCCGCATTGAGCGTCTGGTGGTTTTGGATTGGCGCATGCCTCGTGCGCTGACGGCCATTCTGGTGGGCTGTGCGCTGGGATTATCCGGAGCCCTCACTCAGTCCGTGACTCGCAATGCGCTGGCCAGCCCGGATATCTTGGGCTTCACTACGGGCGCGTCCGCGGCCGCGGTCACCGTCATCACTCTGGGTGGTGGCGCTGGTGGTTTCCTCGGCTGGCTCAGCAGCATCGGCATTCCCTTGGCCGCGGTGCTTGGTGCGGCTGTCACCGCAACGGTGATGTGGGCTCTGGCGTGGAGGAGATCGACTGATTCCTTCCGGCTAGTGCTGTTCGGCATCATCATCTCTGCTCTGTTGACCTCGTATATCAACTTCCTGATGATCCGCACGGAGTTGCGCGATGCCGCGGCCGCGCAGTTCTGGCTTACTGGCTCCCTGAGCACTGCGGACTGGTCCAAGATGTGGCCCATCGCCATTGTTGTGTTGGTGTTTACACCGCTGCTGGCCTGGATTGGTCACCAACTTTTAGCCACCTTGCTGGGCTCGGATACTGCACGGGCTTTGTGACAAAACGTCCAGGGTGTGCAGGTGCTTCTGCTCGCCGCTGCCGTGGCTTTGGCAGCAGTGGCGGTCTCGGCCGCTGGCCCCATCGGGTTCGTCGCCTTCGTGGCCCCACAGGTGGCGCTGCGCTTGTGCAACTGCTCTGCACCACCGCTTCTGGCCTCTGCGCTGACCGGCGCTGCGCTACTCCTGCTGGCAGATATCAGCACCCAAACTCTTCTGCCCGTAGAGCTGCCGGTGGGCATTCTCACCTCGGCAATCGGCGGTGCGTTCCTTATTTATTTGCTGGTCCAACGGAATAGGTCAACCACGGCATGAGAAAAGATCCCACCCTGGAAGTTAGCAGTGCCGCGAACAAAGAAGGACACATGACTCAGAAGCACAGCATGAGCGCACGCGGCCTCGCCGTGGGCTACGGCGACCGGACGGTCATCGAAGGCTTGGACGTGGACTTTCCTCGCGGGCAGATCACCACAATCATCGGCCCCAATGGCTGCGGCAAATCCACGTTGTTGCGAGCCATGTCTCGTCTCCTTCCGGCGAATGAGGGCGAAGTGCTGTTAGACGGCGCCGATATCTCATCCATCAGGCGCAAGGACCTCGCACGGACCATCAGCGTGCTGCCACAAACCCCTACCGCCCCGGAGGGACTCAACGTGGCTGATCTCGTCTCGCGCGGTCGGCACCCACACCAATCGTGGATCCGTCAGTGGTCGTCCACGGACGAAGCCGAGGTGCACAAGGCGCTGGAAATGACTGGCTCGATGGGGCTGGCGGAGCGCACCCTGGATTCTCTGTCCGGAGGGCAGCGGCAGCGTGTGTGGATCTCCATGGTTCTTGCGCAGAACACGGACATCCTGTTCCTGGACGAGCCCACCACCTACCTGGATCTGGCCACGTCGGTAGAGATTTTGGAGCTGGTGCAGCGTCTACGCCGAGAGCTGGATCGGACTGTGGTGATGGTGCTGCACGATCTCAACTTGGCTGTACGCTACAGCGATAATCTCGTGGTGATGAAGGATGGACAGGTCCTCGCCACCGGGCGTCCCAGCGAGGTCATTACCCCAGAGCTACTGCTCGAGGCGTTTGCCCTCAACGCGCTAGTCATCGAGGATCCTGTCACCGGCGGTCCGCTGATCGTCCCCAAGTGACGATCAGGGCTTAGTCCTCCATCAGCTCCTGGGCGGGAGTCTTCTTGGACTTCCGCCAGTTGATCATCGCGGAAATCACCACCGGAGTCACAGACACCAGCACGATGACGATGGCGATCATGTCGATGCGATCCGCAATGCCCGGGATATCCCCCAGCAGCACGCCAATGCCGACCATGCTGACAATCCACAGCACTGCACCCGTGACGTTCCATCCCACGAACTTCTTGTACGGCATCTCCGCGGTACCAGCGGCCACGGGAATGTAGGTACGCACGATCGGGATGAAGCGCCCCAGTACCAGAGCCAACGGCCCGTACTTCAGGAAGAAAGCCTCGGCTTGTTCGAGGTGCTCGGTTATGAGGATCTTGGCGTCGGGCTTAAACAACTTGCGGCCAAAGCGGTGGCCGAGCCAGAAACCTACCTGGTCGCCCAAGAACGCCGCGACGATGGCCACGCCCACCAGAATCGGAACGTTCAAGCCCAGCTGATCGCGCAAGATTGCCGCGGTGACCAGCATGGAATCGCCGGGGAGGAACGGGAAGAGCACGCCGGATTCAATAAAGATAATCAGCGCAATGCCGCCGAGCGCCCAGCCGCCAAAGTTCTGGAGCAGGGTGGTGGCGTCCATGAGGTCGCTTAAGTGCACAGGGAATCCCTTCTAGAAAACAACTGGTCTATTCTTACCCCGGTTTCTGACCGGAATACAGGCAGCTCGCCCCTAGCGTGCATCCGTTATCCCCATGAGTGCCCGTCCCCTAGCCAGCAACAGCAAAACCGCCCCAGCACGTTCATGCGGGGCGGTTCGGCAGTTGATTCAGACTACTTCGTGGCGTCTGCCAACGGCTGCTCGATCTTGTCCAGCAGGTAGTTCAGGCTCAGCACGGTCTGCCATCCGAAGGCCTTTTCCAGGTCGCCTTCCAGGTAGACACTGTGTCCGTCCTTCACGGCGGGCAGCTTGCCCACGATCGGATCCTCGGTCACAGAAGCCTTGCTCTGCTTCGGAGAGTAAGACAGTTGATCCCACACCAGCACGTCAGAGTTGATCTGGTCTGCGTTTTCCTTGGAGACCTCACCGTAGAACTTGTCCTTGGTGATGCCCGCGTAGGCCGGGTTGATCTTGAATCCCAGCTCGGTGAAGAAGCGGCTACGCGGATCGCCCTCGGCAAAGACAGCCAGGCTCTCGTCGGAGACAGTGGCCACGCCGAGTTCCTTTTCGGCCCATTCTGGGTGGCGGCCCTTGAGCTCTGCGAACTTCTCCTTGACCTGCTCCACCTGGCGCTTTGCCTCTTCAGGCTTGCCCACGGCCTGCCCGATCTCTTCCGTGGTCACGTCCCATGGTTGCTGTAGTTCTTCGTATTCGCCCTTTTGTACGACGACAGGGGCGATCTCAGACAGCTTCTTGTACGTGTCTTCATCGATGTCCGAGTACACGGCCACGATGAGGTCTGGATTGTCCTTGGCGATGGCTTCCGCGTTGACTTCTGTGTCCTTGTCGATCCGAGGAGTGTCGCCCTCGATCTTGTCATTGGACCAGTTGCCCGCAGCCTGACCATCCGGGGTCATTCCGTCCCAGTACTTCACGGAGACAGGAGTAACTCCCAGCGCCAGCAGTGCGTCCTGATCCGTGTAGCCCAAGGAGACCACGCGCTGCGGGGCTTCCTTGATTTCGGTGGAGCCGTAGCGGTGCTCGATGGTGGTGGGGAATGCGCCCTGCTCGGCGTTGACTGCCTGGGAGTCCCCGGAATTTCCGGACTGGTCATCAGTCGAGCAAGCGGTCAGTGCCGCGCCCAAGGTCAGCACAGCAGCGGTGCTAACGAGAATCTTCTTGAGTGTCATTTTTCTCCGTTGTTACTGGTGACGGATTTCCGCGCGAGGCGTGGCCCGTACACAAAAGGGAAAGGTCAAACCTTTGGTTGGATATATCCAGCCCTATGTCCAAAGAATTCGGTGGCGGTCAGTTCCGAGTTGTCGTCGAGACGAACACGATCCAGAACAATCGCCGGCGCCGGCACGTTGGCACGGGGCGATCCACAGACCACCGCGATTCCTCCCTCGTGAGGGATGGTGACTCGGCCGGGGGTTCCGCCGAAGCGGCCCTGCGAGACGTGCGCGGAAAGCACGCGGACGCGCTGGCCTCGGAATTCAAAGTAAGCATTGGGGTACGGGTCGGACTGCGCCCTGACCAGCAAGGCGATATCTTCCGCAGGTTGGGTGAAATCTATGCGAGATTCCTGCTCGCCGCGCTTGTGGAAGTACGTAGCGCGGGTGGGATCTTGAGGTTGCGCAGTGGCGGTGCCTTGGGCGACGTCACTCAATGCGCGTTCCACGAGGGGCTCGATGAGGTCGATGGTCTTGGCCACGAGATCCGTGGTGGTGTCCTGCGGACCCACGGGGATCGCGCGCTGGGCAACGATGGGTCCGCCGTCCAGCACTTCATCCATCTCGTGCACAGTGACGCCCACGTGAGTTTCCCGGTTCAACAGCGCCCACAGGATGGGCGAAAATCCGGCGTACTCGGGCAGGAGACCATCGTGGACATTCAATGCGCCGTGCTTGGCCAGGCTGAAAACCTCGGGAGGAAGCCAGGTTCGCCAATTGTTGGCCACGATGATGTCTGGTGCAGCATCGCGCAACGCCTCAATGACGTCTTGACCCACGCGCTCAGTGACACACACCTGGAGCTCATGTTCGCTGGCGAGCTCCTCAACGGAGTCTGCCCACATTTGCTCATAAGGGTGATCGCTGGCAGGGTGCGTAACTACCAAAACTACTTCATGACCAGCATTGATGACCGCAGACAACGTCCGGTGTCCCCACGACTGATAGCCGAAAACAGCAACTCGCATGCAGGGGATGTTAGCTTAGGTTTACCTATGTAGTCAATGATGAAAGTGGCGCAATTTACATGCCAGACTCCCCGGACGTGACCACCCTTCACCGAATCTCGGTGCCCGCGGATGCGGAAGCCCTCGTTTTCCCGGACCCCTACCGCTCGAACGTCGAGCTCACCGAATCGATGTCCACCGTCGATGTGCGCATCCCGGCGCACTCAGCAGTGACCTATAGCTTTCAATCCGGCGAGCTGAAATATCCCGATCCACATAACGCACACGGCGCAGGCCCACAGGCGAGCCTATTGAGCGGCGATTCTGTGGACCAGACACTCTGGCCGCCTCGCTCCCCAGAAGTCATCGCGGACTTGCCCGGCGCACGCCTGTCCATCGACCGGAAGGTATTCGGCAGGCGCTGCACCGCGCGCCTCGATGACCGCGGTGCGGATACCACCGTGGTGTTTTTGGATGGCGATGACTGGATCCATCTGCATGACCTCACGGGCGCACTGGACCGGGCAGTCACGGCAGGGCTTATCCGGCCCTTCCGGTTTTAGAGTGCGTTGATT
>NZ_KV805143.1:0-22129 GCF_001811545.1 Corynebacterium sp. HMSC074A09
AGGCTGAGCCAGATGGAACGATCCCGTTCAAAGCGGTCCTTGCGGTTGCGTTTTCCACTGCGGTCTAGAGCCCACTGCGCATGGACCTCGTGCAGTCTTTCTTTGGCTGAGCAGCTTTCAATGCTCTTATATGGAGGAAGCGCAGGTGAGTCCATGCCGGAAATTTTGCTGCGGAAATCAGGGTTGTGAAGGGCCCAAAGGATCCAGGCTTCGGTTTCTTTTACAGGGATCACCGGAATGACGGAGACGTCTGTATTGATTGCAGCGGCAGCCTGACTGATTTCTTCTTGACGTTCCCCTGCACCAGCGTTATCAGCATCGCGATGGACAAAGACCACATGGGGTGTGCCCTGCCTAAGAATATTGTTGAGGCCGCCAGAAACTGTCTTATCGCCGGCTGGGTAGGGCGCTGGAATGATGGCGGAGTCGGGGTTACAGCCCACATCAATGAGCGTTGCTTGGAGGATGGATTCTAGTCCATCATCGCTCGTCCCCTCACGCAAAAGCTGAGCATAGATATAAGGCTCTGCCATTAGGCGACCTCAGACTGCTGCTTCAAGGAGACGTGGAGGATTTCTTCGATGACCGTTGCGATAACGCCCGGTGTTCCGGGGTTTGTGGTTCGCCAGTTTTCTTTACCCAGAACCGGCAGGAGCCTTAAAGAGTTATCAATAGGGTGGCCTTCGGCGACAAGTAGCTCGCCCCAATTATCCTGATGCAGTGACAAATAAGCAGGGGAGTGGGAGTTCACAATCATCTGCTGCAGTGGATTGTCTGGACCCACCGGGTGGTGTGAATCGACGGCCAATTCGTGCAGGAGCGTATACATAGCGCGAAGCTTGTCAGGATAGATGCCGTTTTCTGGTTCTTCGAAACACAAAACGTCGTTCGTACTGGAATCGATGGCGAGCAGACCCAGCACGATAAAGCGCAGGGTTCCGTCCGATAATGCACGCGCGGGAAGAAGCGGTGCGTTGCCAATCTCTGCTTGAAGCGTGATGAGTTGGCGTGAACTGTCGATGTCGAGGTCGATTGAACGAACATCGACGAGATCAAGGAGGGTATCTTCTAGCTGAACAGTTGCTTGATCGCCGATCTCTTGGGTGAGACGGGCCAGAGTTGCTGGAAGGTTAGCGCCGCGAACATCGACGCTTGATGGATCACTCATCGCGCTCGGAGCACGCATTGCACTCGGCTCAAGGCCCAGCAACTTCCAGGTGGAGAGCTCTCTCCGTACCGCAGCAATGGCGGGGTAATCCGCGCTCCGGCCGTAGACCGAGAGAACGGTGGAGCGAACATCCTTCAGAGGAAGGTGCGGGTTACGTCCCCGTCTGCCCGACTTAACTTCGATGGAGTTTTCACTCGTTGTCTTGATGAAAGCGGGCCGGCCGCCTGTGCTCTTGATAGCAGTCTTGCGAAATGCTTCTGCTGCCCATGGGTGCTTTTCGCGGGCATCCTTTTGAGTGAGTGCCGTGAGATCCTCACGGACAAGTTCGATGGTGCGCACGATCTGATCCGCAGTGAATTCTTGTTCCACGAGCTGGAACTCGAGTTCGTACCGGAGGAACGTTGTGGTGATTTCTACTTCTTGCCCAAAATCATCGCGAAACGTTGCGGGAACGATCATCTCGGCTGCGAAGGTGATTGTGTTGGTTCCGTTGCCGAAAATTTCGCTGATATCGCCACGCAGACCGCGTAGATTGGTGGCGGCGTCATTGAGCGAGGCATTGGCGGTGGCGCCAAAGAAAGAAATCGCGTCGAAGATATTTGACTTGCCAACGGCATTACGGCCAACAATGCAGGTGTAGGGGCCGAAATCTACGCTGAAATTTTTGAGGTTTTTGAAACCATCAACTTCGAGTCGCGTGAGCATGGGCTCCACTATAGCGTGCGGACAACGATCACTTAGGGGGCGCAGCGAGGCAAAAGCTGGCTGCGCCCCTAAGACGTTGGCGGATAGCGGTGGAAGGAATCAGTACCCGTATGGGTGCGCCTGGCTACAAGGCCATTAGCGCCCAAAGTTCTGCACGGCGTACAGCTTGCCGTCAGCACTGATGGCCATGCCGATGCCTACGGACTTGGCACGCGGGTCAAGCAGGTTCTTGCGGTGGCCGGGGGAATCCATCCACAGCTGCACGATGCGGGCATCGGAGTAATCGCTCCATGCCTGGAGGACGTTCTCACCACCAGCCGGCAGGCCGGCGGGGTAGTGCGTCCAGTAGTTCGGGCGGTGGCGGGTGTTGCCGTCGCGGCTCAAGGTGTTGGCCCAGTCCTGTGCCAGGTTGGTCAGGTTCGGGTCAACGCGCAATGGGGCGAGGCCGTTAGCGACGCGCTGGGCATTGGTTTGATTAATGATTCCCTGGACACTGGCGGAGGTCTGCGGTGCAGGGGTGACCGGGCCAGCGGCTGCTGAGACCGTGAAGCCGAACGCGGCTGGGTTGAACGTTCCGAAGGAACTAAGGGCCTGAGCAGGGGCGTTGACGGAGCCCGCGAAGAGTGCTGCGGCGGCAGCAATCGGGGCGACAATCTTAGTGGCGGTGTGTCCAACCTGGAGGCGGAACATGGCGGGCACCTCTTTCTGCTTCAGGGTTAAGTGGCGGCTTTCTTGCCGCGTACCGAGCGGTACTTTCACTTAAAATTAAAGCTCTCTTTGGTGCCGAAAAGCCAGCTGACCAGCAGTTTTAAGCTTTAGTCCTATGTTTGTTGTTATTTATGGCCCGACTCTTAGCCTTCTTTAGATTTCCCCTACCTTTGGCTCGACTTTGTAAAGATTGAGCCTTTAGTTTTGCCCAGTGGGGGTAATGTGTGGGGGTGGCCGTTCAGGATTGCATTCCTATATCCAGGCCTTTTAGGTGAAAGGGGCTGAATATGACTAAAACCTTGGCTATTTCTTGGCAAATGCATGGGTATCTTCTGTAAATGCATAGCTTGCACTTATGGGCGTTGCTACGGCGCGGCACATGGAAATCGTGGTGACAGGCGTGAATGGGGGACAGGGAAGATGCTTGGATTGCCTAAAGATTAGGAAAACTTATACAGCTATTGGGGTGGCTTATTCCAATGGTGCGGGGGGACTGCGGAAGCCATTGCTAAGCTCATGCGCATGGTCCTTCAAGCCGCGCCGCTGATTCTCGATGGTGGCCTGGGAGCCTACCTCGAAGCCCAGGGACACGATATCTCCGGCCCGTTGTGGTCGGCACGAGTGCTGCGTGAGAACCCAGCGCTCATCGGATCGGCCCACGCTGACTTCTTCGCCGCTGGTGCCCAAGTGGCCACAACGGCTTCCTACCAAGTCACCTTTGACGTCCTCGGCGAGGAGGCGGAAACACTTCTGCGCCGCAGCGTTGCTGTGGCACGGGAAGCGGCGGGAGGGGTCGTCGACAAGCACGGTGTAGCGGGGGAGTACTTGGTCGCCGCATCCATCGGCCCTTATGGTGCAGGCCCAGGTGAGGGCACCGACTACGACGGGGCCTACGACCTTAGCCGCGAGGAGCTGTATCGCTGGCATGCCCGCAGGGTTGCGGTGCTCGCGGATACGGACGCTGACTTCTTGCTGGCCGAGACCATCCCCAACGTCGATGAGGCTGCGGTACTGCTGGAGCTCCTGTCAGCTCAGCCCAAGCCCTTCGCGCTGAGCATTACCGGGGCCATTGCCGCTGACCCGGTCAAGTTCATGCGTGTTATCGACCTGGTCAACCAGGCACCGCGGCTGGGTGCCGTGGGCGTGAACTGCGTGAGTGCACCCCAAGCGCTTGGTGTGGTGAAGACGCTGCGCGCAGCCACCGATAAGCCGTTGCTGGCTTGCCCCAACAGCGGCGAACTCTGGGACCACGGCGCCCATGAGTGGCGGCCGGCCCCCGCTGGCGCGGTGAGTTTGGCTGAGGCCGCAACGGATCTCGTGGCCGCCGGCGCGAGCCTGCTGGGCGGGTGCTGCCGCGTGGGGCCTACTGAGATACGCCAGCTGCGCACTTCCATCCTTCGCGCAACAAGCGACTCATTTGGGCAATAACGAAGGAATACCAGGACAACCCTACGGCACGGGGGATACAGTATTGCTATGAAAAAATCTTCTTTCCTCGCAGCATGCGCTGCGCTCCTCGTTGCATCACTGTCCGTCCCCGCCGCCAACGCCGAGCTGACTCAAACTGAGCGGGATCAATTCCGCACCGATCCCGTTGGCGCGATTGCCTGGCAGGCCATCAAGGGCTCTTCGGAATATGTTCGCGCCGATGGTAACACCATGATGGCCGCGTCCTTCTTCTCCATGACTATGCCGGGGCAGAGCATCGGCCTGCCTGCACTGGAGAACTGTGCTGAGCGCGTCGGCTCCTCCGCGCCGGAGGGCGGCGTTCGCTACGTGGCGGCCGCCCTGTGCGCCACCTTCGATCCGAATGCCCGCGGCGAGGTGCAGCGCGGGGACTTTGGCTACGGTCCACTGGGCTAAGCCTCGCTGTGGTCAGCCGCGCTACGGCACGTAGTGCGTAGCGCGTAGGATCGGGTGCTGTCTTAAGGAGGATTGATGCGCAAGCACGTGGTGATCATGGGAGTCTCGAGCTGCGGTAAGTCCACGGTGGGGGAGTTGCTGGCGCAGCGCACCGGCCTGCCTTTTCGGGATGGGGACGATATGCACCCGAAGGCCAACATCGAGAAGATGGCCTCGGGGCAGGCGCTTGACGACGATGACCGGAAACCCTGGCTCGAGTCCGTCGGCCGCTTTCTCGCGGACCAGGACGCCGGGGCCATCGTGGGCTGCTCCGCGCTCAAGCGCTCCTACCGCGACATCATCCGCGCCGCGGCACCGGATACGGTTTTCGTGCACCTGCATGGCTCTTACGAGCTGCTCAAAGAACGAATGAGTAAGCGTTCCGGGCATTTTATGCCTGTATCCCTGCTTGATTCGCAGTTCGAAACCTTGGAGGCACTGCGCCCAGAGGAAGCAGGAGTGGTGCTCGATGTTAGCGCTACTCCGGAGGACCTTGCCGCCGCGGCGGCGCAGTACCTAGAGAGCTAGCTAAAAGAGCGCGGCGGCACCGTAGAAGATAAGGACAATGCCGAAGCCAATAGAGGAAATGAGCGCCTGGTTTACTGTCCACGTTCGCAGTGTGGTCGACACATCCATGCCCATGAGCCGGCCGACCAGCCAGAAACCCGAGTCATTGACGTGGCTGCCAAAGACGGAGCCCGCCGCGGTGGCGAGCGTGATGAGGACCAGCTGAATGTCGTTGAAGTCGCCAGCCTCGACGGCGGGCGCCATGAGCGCGGCGGCCGTGGTGAGGGCAACGGTGGCTGAGCCTTGCGCCAGGCGCAGGGCGACCGCGATGAGGTAGCAGGCCAAGATAACGGGGACGCCGAGTCCGGACATGGAATCCGCCAGCGCGTCACCAATACCGGTGGTGCGCAAAACCCCGCCGAACATGCCGCCGGCGCCGGTGATGAGGATGACGGAACAAATCGGACCGAGCGAAGACTCCACGGTCTTTTCGATGGCGCTCTTGCTTTCCCCACGGCGCAGGCCCAGCACGGCCATCGCTGCAAGAGTGGTGATCAGCAACGCGATCGGGGTCTGGCCTAAGAAAATGAAGAAGCGCACCCATGAAGCAGAGGGGTCGACGAGGCCAGCGGTGCCCAGCGTGGTCAGCCCGGTATTGCCAAAGATAAGCACCATGGGGATGAACAGGATGCTGAGAACCGCGAACGGGGAGGCTGGGCGCGCCGGCAGTTCCGCTTCGCTCACCAGCGCGCCGGTGACCGCTTCCTCGAGGCGGTAGGGGTACTTCTTTCCTAGGTGGAGCCCGAAGCGGTAGCCGGAGAGATACCACGTGGGCAGCGCGACGAGGAGACCGAAGATAAGGATGAGGCCGATGTTCGCGCCGAAGAACTCACCGGCCGCGACAGGTCCCGGGTGCGGTGGGACGAAGACGTGCATGACGGAAAAGGCGCCGGCGGCGGGGATACCGTAGGCCAACACTGGGCCATCGAGGCGCCGGGCGACGGCAAAGATGACCGGCAGCATCACCATGAGACCCGCGTCGAAGAAAATGGGAAAACCCATGATGAGGGAGGCCACGCCCAGCGCCAGGGGCGCTTTGTCTTCGCCGAAGAGTTTCACGAGGGCGTCGGCAAGCGTCTTGGCACCGCCGGAGGTCTCCGCCAACCGCCCGATCATGGCGCCCAGGCCCACCAACAAGGCCACGGAACCCAACGTCGATCCGAAGCCGCTCGTCATGGTGGGCACCACGCCATCCAGCGGGATGCCGGCGGCCAACGCAGTCAGCGCGGAGACCGTGACGAGGGTGACGAAGGCGTGCACCTTGAAGTAGATGACAAGGACCAAGATGACCGCAATTGCAGCCGCGGCGATGCCGAGAAGTGGTCCTGTCGTAAGTGTGGGTTCCCACGTATCCATGACATTCATGAATGCTGATTTTACTTAAGACGCTATGCGTTGATCTAGAGCTCACTTGCTGCAGTTGTGTGCGTGAGCGACGGTGCTATTCCACGCCGAGAGCCGGGCCCACCGTGGCCCAACTGATGGCCAGCTCGCGTCGGAACAGCCCCCACGTGTGGCGCCCGGCCGGAAGCTCGTAGTAGTCAAGATCAACGCCAGCGGCGGTGGCACGCTTGGCGTAAAAGGAACTGCACCAGTAATCCAAGCGTTCGTTGAGACCCAAGGCAGGGAGCGGTGAGTCCTCAATGTCGACATCAAAGTCTGCTGGGCCACCACGGGAGACGATGACGAAGGTCTTTCGCCCCTTTTGGTGATCGAGGTTGAGAACCGGCGAATGCCGAGCCCACGCCGGATCCCACGGCGCACCAAAGGAGCGCGTCGGGTCCGTGCCGTAGAACGCCGCGCTGACCCACGCGAAGCCTTGCGCGACAACACCCGTGGTCGAGGGGCAACCGGAGATGGAACCGGCCACCTTGAACCGCGGATCATAGGTGGCAAGTTCGAGTGCTGGGCCGCCAGAGTTGCTCACGCCCGCGATGCCGTCGGTACCGTTGCCGTGAAACTCGGCGTCGATAAGCTGCGGGAGCTCCTTGGTCAGGTAGGTGGCCCACTTGTACTTTCCGTGCGTGTCGTGCGGCTGGGCCCAATCGGACATCATTGAGCCATAAGCACCGCGCGGCGAGACAACATTGACCTGCTTGTCCTGGAAGAACTCGGAGGCTCCTCCGCCGTCCCACCACAGTGCGTCCTCACCTCCTCCTGCGCCACCGAGCAAATAATAGGTCGGGCGGGGCTGAGTATTCTCCAATCCACCCGGCGGGAGAATGATGTCGTTGGTGATGACGCGGTCCATGGATGGTGAGTAGGCCTTGAACTGCCACACGTTGTCCTGGATGTGCTGCAGCTCGCGCAGCTGTGCCGGCGCGGCGGTTGCTGGTGGGCGCGTGGCTTCCGGCGCTACGACGGGAATCTTTAACAGCTGGAGTAGTGGTCCCCATACGGCAAAGATGTTCTCCGCGAAGAGCACGGGTGCCAACGGACCCAGCGCGATGGGATCGAGGGCAGAGGAGTGCTGATCAATGTTGGTGACCTCGCTGCTCAGCGAGTCTGCTGAGTGCGCGGATTCAACTGAAGACTGCGCGTGTGCGAGATGAGTGTGGGGAGGAGAAAGAATCAGCCCCACCGAAAGAATGCCCGCGAGCGCGGTGCGAGAGGAAAGCATTATCTCAGAATATCCAACGAACGTTGCATCGCCTGCATTAGTGCATTAGTACATAACAGCGCTAGTGGGGCTGGGCGCTCCAAACCGGAGAAACGTAAACCCCCGACCGCATGGGGGCGGTCGGGGGTTTACGCACTCTCTCGCAGCCGGACTAAGCGCCGGCGTGCTGCACACTCGTTATGTAGAGGAGGGGGCTGTTATTTAGAACAGGCCCTCAGCCTTCTTGCCGGTGTCCTTGACGGTGATCTCGCGGGAATCAACGTTCTGGTCGTTGTGGGTGGACTTGTCACCGTCGAGGCGGGAAATCTGGGTGACCTCGATGTAGTTCTTCAGGCGGCCTTCCTTGGTGTTGCCGTCGCCGAAGTCCAGGTTGGCAACGCGAGCGGACTCGCCAGCGTTAATCGGGTTGGCCAGGGTGACCTCGAAGGAGCGGGTGGAGGTCTTCTCGTCGAAGCCAAGGTCGCGGATGTGCGCACCGTTGGAGGAACGCGGGGTGATCAGGCGGTCAACACCCTTCGGGCCCTCAGCGGTCTTGACGTCAACGCGGTACTGAACTGCCGGGTAGTCGCCGTAGTAGCGCTCGGTGCCGACGTTCTCCAGGCGGAGAGCAACGGTGCCTGCGAAACCTGCGTGCTTAGCGCCAGAGGTGGTCAGAACCGGCTTCAGGTCCAGCTTCTGCTTAGCCTCATCGGTCTTGCCGTTCTCGACGTCCTCCTGGACCTTCTTGTCGGCTTCCTCTTCCTTCTTGCCTTCGGCCTCGGAGACAACCTTCTCCTCCGGAGCAACCTCGTTGTCCTTGATGACCTCAGCGTCAGCCTCCGGGGACTTCTCCTCCTCAACAACCTTCGGGTCGTTGACGTCGGTGGTGTTCTGAGCGTCCTTGTTCGGAGCGTAGGAATCCGCGATGTCGTCGTACAGCTTGACGCGAACCTCGTTCTTCATCGGCTGCATTGCGGACCAGAAGGTCGGGGTGGACCAGGTGCCGTTCGGCTTGCAGTACTGCTGGGTACCGGTCATGTTCAGAACGCGGAAGCCGTAGGTGGCCTCACCGGTGTGGTTCGGCGGAACATCGTACGGGCCGATGGACTGGCCGGCTTCCCAAGACAGGGAGTAGGAAGCGGAGGCGCCGAGCTTGGTGGCGATCTGGTGGGAGATGCCGAAGGAACCCTCGGAGTTCTTGCCGGAGCCCTTGCCGCCCGCGTTCATGGAGGTGGTCTCGGTGCGGTCACCGTTGACGGACAGGGTGATGGACTGGGACTTGGACAGGTCCTGCTGCAGCGGGATGTCCTTCTTGGTCTGGTTGGTGGTGGAGATGGTGCCTGCCGGCATGAAGTTATCGGTCACCTTGTAGACCACGGTGCGGTGGTCCTCCCACGGGTTGCACACCGGGCGCGGGTTGAGCACGTTGGCCTTCATGTGGTCGGAGCCGTGGCTGGTGTGGACGATGGGGAGCTTGGCGTTAACGGCCGGGGTCTCCGGGTAGGACTCGGTGTGGGTTGCTGCGGATGCAGCCGGTGCGATGAGGGCGGTGCCTGCAATCGCGAGGCCGGCGATGAGGCCGGCGGTACGACGACGCTTGGTCATGGTTGTTCTCCTGGATGAAAAAGTTTGGGGCAATGTGGTGACGCACTGTGGTGGCGCTGCGTATGCGCTGTAGCGCTCAGTGCGTGACGTGAAGCAACGATAAGGTGACTTTCAGGATCGCGCACCCTAAGGATTGTTTATATTTTTGGATAGCGAAGTATATTTCGATAGGGTGACGCGAAGGTGAACAATTGGCTAAGAAATTGGCGCCGACCTTGGTTTTGTCCAACTAGACCGTATTCTGGGAAAACGTCTCTTTGACCGTTCGGTCACAAACTAAAGAATGACCCCATATGGGGTAGGAAAAAGTTGCGCGCAGCGCTTTTTGCCAGGCCATTTTTAGCCCCAGGGGTGCGCGCGGGATTGCGCGCAGGCCCGCGGGTTACTTAAAAAATTCTTAAGGATGGCGCGTTAATCTTCTTCAATTTCCGGATCTTCGGCGCGCGCTTGCTCGAACACCTCAGCCGCTGCGCGCAGGTTAATGGTGCCGATGATGAGGCCTACCACGATGTCCGGCCACGGGCTTGCCCACACCAGCATGAGTAGGCCGGCGCCGAGAATGAGGATATTGGCGGCGACATCATTGCGTGCCGCCAGCCATGCGCCGCGCGTGAGCGCGCTGCCGTGGCGTAGCTGCACGAGCAACACCGCGCAGAGCAGGTTGATGAGCATCGCTGCCACGGCCGTGCCTGACAACGTAAGTGGCTCAGGTACGGCGCCGGTGATGATCTTCCATATTGCCATGCCATAGGACGCCAACGCCGGAATCAGGATCAGCCCGGCTAGGCCATAGCTTGCTTTGCGACGCCCCTCCGCCGACCAGCGCAGCGCGAGCAGGACGAGCGCATTGATGAGAAAATCCTCGAGGAAGTCGGCGGCGTCAGCAAACAGTGCGGCCGAGCCGATGAAGGCGGCGATGATGAACTCGCCGAAGAATCCGAGGAGGTTCAGTGCGGCAACCCAGGCGACGATGCGCCGGGCGCGCGCGTTCAGGGTGGAGGAGGAGAGTTCTTGAGACACGGCACCTGAGCCTAGTGGGTCGAGGTGCCGCGTCCCAACCTATTTTTCTTATGAGCGGTTGTGCATTAGTCGACGATGGTGACGTCGTCCTCGCGGCGGTGCTTCTCGCCAGCGAAGCCGCCGAAAGCGGTGATAAGGGCGGTGGCAGCCAGGATGATGATTCCTGGTGTGGAACTGGGGTGCTCGTTAGAGGCGTTCAACGCGGTAGCGAGGAAGGGGAGCAGGCCTGCCACTGCAGACGCGATGTTCGCGGAAATTGCTACACCGGAATAGCGGACGTTGGCCGGGAAGACTTCCGAAAGGAGAACGCCGGAGACGGAGTAGGTGATGGTGACCAGGGAAAGCCCGATGCAGACGGCGAGCGTGAGTAGTACGGCATTGCCGGTATCGATCATTGCCCACAGTGGCCACGACATGATGGCAGTGGCAAGACCGCCGTATCCGATGAGGCGGCCGGGGCCAATCTTTTCGCCGATGCGGCCGAAGATGATGTTGATGAAGATCTGGCATACGGCGCCAAGGAGGGTGGCATTAACAACGGTCTGGCGCTCGAAGTCCAGCGTGGTTGTGGCGTAGGAGAGGACGTAGGTGCTCATGACGAAAAAGCCACCGATACCCAGGAAAGCGGCAGCTGAAGCTAGGCACAGCTGCCAGGAGTGCTCCGTGAAAAGCTCCTTTAGGGAGCCCTGTTGTGCAGCTTCGTCCGCCTCTGCTTCCTCTCCCAAGGCTTTGTACACTGGAGATTCTTCAGCCTTTGAGCGAATCCACAGTGCCACTGCAAGGAAGGGGAAGGCGATGAGGAAGGGAATGCGCCAACCCCAGGAGTTTACGGTGTCGTCGTCGAGCATGAGTACGAGCGCGAAGGCGCCGGAGGAGAGCAACGTGCCGGCGGGGGAGCCGATCTGTACGAAGGCTGCGTAGCGGCCGCGTTTTTCAGCAGGGGCGTGCTCAATAGCCATGGTTGTTGCGCCGCCCCATTCGCCGCCGACGGCGATTCCCTGAAGCAGGCGCAGAGTGACTAGCGCGATGGGTGCCCAGATGCCGATGCTGTCAAAGGTGGGCAATAGACCGATGATTCCGGTGGCGACGCCAATGAGAACGATCGAAATGATCAATGCTGGTCGTCGGCCCATCTTGTCGCCGATCTGGCCGAAAATAACGGCTCCGAGTGGACGTGCAAGGAAGCCCACGCCGAAAGTGGCGAGCGAGGCCAGGGTGGCGCCGGTGCCCGACATTCCCGAGAAGAAGAGTTCGTTGAAGACGAGTGCTGCGGCGGTGCCGAAGAGGAAGAAGTCGTACCACTCGAGGGCTGTGCCAACGAACGCGGAACTGGCGATACGGAAGACATCTTTTGACTCGACCTTGATTTGCTCGGGGTCAGATTGGACCGGGGCAGCCGGGGGTGGATTGGTAGTCATATCCAGGTGCTCCTTGTGTGAAGTGCGTTACCTTTCCTGGAAACGATAGGTGTAGGTCACCTGAAGGGGGATGTTCTGGCAGCATTTATATGCATCACCCCATCGACTGGGCGGCAGAAGTGTGCGGTTGCACAGGACTTAAGGTGTCGCGCGGTGCAGTGCGAGCAGCACTCGGGCCGCGTCCTTGGGCCGGGTGATATCAAGGCCGGTGAGCTCAGTAACGTGTCGCAAGCGGTTGAGCACGGTGTTGCGGTGGCAGTGCAGCGCTTCGGCGGAGTCCTTGATGGAGCCGCAGTCCAGGTAGGTGGTGATGGTTAGGAACAGCGGTGCGTTGTTAAGGCGCAGCTCGGCCATTGTCTGCGTCAGCTCCGTTAATCCGCTGGCCGGAAAGTCTGCGAGGGTGTCGCCTGCGACGGCCCAGAGCGCATCGGCCGCTTCGGTGAGTTGGCTGAGCGGACCGGTGGAGTCGAAAATGCGCGGTGCCTGGTGCGCTGCCGCGCGTGCTCCAGCCAGGCCGGTGACGTCACGGAAGAGTATGCCGGAGATCTGTTCAAAGTCCGCGGTAGTGAAGCTGGCGGTGTGGCCGCTGGGTCCCCGGTCGCTGGGGTAGTGCTTGCTTGGCCAGAAGGCCACGAACATCCCACGCACAGGGTGGCCGAAGGCTTCGCCGGCGGAGATGGGTTCGTCGAGAAGCGCGCGCAGCTTCACCGCAGCGGTGGGGTGGGACACCACGACGTCGAAGTGGGTGTCAAAATCGATGTTGAGTGCGCGGGCGATCTCCGCGATGCCGAGCGTGCCCAGGGACTCGGCAGCGAAGAGTCGTTCCAGGTGCCGGGCGTGAGCGTGGTGCACGTTGTGCTGCCCGCGCGCCTCCTCCAAGCGGTAAGCATCGCGGACCACGAGGTTGTACATCGTCACAACCGAATGCACCTGTGCCACATGGTCGATGAGGATCTCTTGGTCGGCGCCGGCGGCACGGCGGAGGTGTTCCCAGAGGACCGTGAAGTCGAGCTGGATGGCGTCGATCAGTGTGGCTAGTTCCACCCCCTGGTGCGCGCGCCGGCGGCCCAGGCTTTGCGCATGGGCGCGAAGCTCCTCCTCATCCATCGCGCCGACCAGCACGTCAGTGATGCGCGCAAAAACCTCGAAGGCTGTCAGGCGCAGCTCATCTTCGCTCACTAGGGAGTCGCCGTAGCGTCCGGAACGAGAAAAAGCGGCGAGGAAGTCCTCCACCAGCCGGGGGATGGTGCCGTGGACCTCCGCGACGATGTCGCGCCAGCGTTTTTCGTGCATATGCACAACGCTACACGCCTAGCGGTGGTGGATTGCCCTGCAGGTAGCGAGGTGGCTCACCGATCTGGCTAGCATGTGGTGACAAACACAGCACGGTCCCCGTGCAGTTCGTCAGAGAAGCAGGAGGACGCATGATCACGCGCATCGACAACGCCCACATCCTGACCCAAGACCCCGCGCGGCCGGTCACGGATGCGGTGGCCTTTGCCAACGGCCGCATCCTCGCAGTAGGGGAGGCTGCCCGAGCCCTGCCTGCTGATGAGGCATGGGATGCCGGCGGCCGCACGCTCACCCCGGGCTTTAATGACGCGCATTCCCACACCGTGTGGTTTGGCCAAACGCTGCTGGAGGTGGATCTATCCCGGGCCACAACACCAGAGGAGGTCTATTCAGCGTTGCGTGGCACCGAGCCCAATCCCGACGGCTGGGTAGTGGCCGCAGGGTTCCGCCCCTCCGGGCTGGATGCGCCGGTGGAGATAGAGCAGCTTGACCGCGCGACCGGCGGTGCTCCGCTGCTGATCAAGCACAACTCGGGCCACGCCTACACGGTCAACACCGCGGCCCTGCGCGCGGCGGGCGTCGATCCCACCAACCCGCCGGAGGTGGAAGGCGGCGAGTTCCTTCGCGATGCCGACGGGCACTGCACCGGGCTGCTCGATGAAAACGCCATGCGCGCTATCCAGGAGGTAACCCTGCCGGAATCCGGGGAGGAGATCGCCCGCGCTCTTGAGCTGGCCACACGCCGTTACCTGGAGCGCGGTCTGACTTCCGTCACGGACGCCGGGGTGGCCGGCGGCTGGATCGGGCACAGCCCGCGCGAGATAGCCGCCTATCAAAACGCCACCCTGCACACCCGCATGCAGGTGATGGTGACCATGGACGTGCTCCACGAGATCTCCGGACACGCCTCCGACGGCCCGGGCTGGGGCCTCGACGGCGGCCTGCGCACCGGCTTCGGTGACGAGTGGCTGCAGGTAGGGCCGGTCAAGATCTTCAGCGATGGCTCCCTGCTGGGGACCACCGCCGCACTGACGGAGAACTACGCCTGCTGCTCCCATCACGGCTATTTTCAGGGGGATCCTGAGCAGATGCGCACCCGCGCGCTGCAAGCGGCGAATTCCGGCTGGTCACTGGCCATCCATGCCATCGGCGATGCGGCGGTGGATTTTGCGATAGAGACGCTGGAGGAGGCCGTCGACAAGCATGGCGTGCCCGCCATGCCGCACCGCATCGAGCACGGCGGCGTGGTGCGCCCGGACCAAATTGAGCGCCTGCGCGGCAAGCCCATCGTGGTGGTTCCGCAGCCGCTGTTCATCCGGGCTTTCGGCGACGCGATGGCGGATGCCCTCGGCCCGGAGCGCACCGCGTGGAGCTACCCGGGCAAGCGGCTTCTCGACGCCTCCCTCATCCTCCCCGGCAGTTCCGATCAACCCGTGGCACCCGGGGTACCCCTGGAGGTCATGCAGGCCTTCGTGGAGCGGCGCACCGCCTCGGGCCGGGACTATGGGCCGGAGGACCGTTTGACCCCAGCCGAGGCTCTCTATGCCTACACCGCAGGTTCGGCCGCGGCGACGGGCTGGGCCGGGCGCAAGGGGCAGGTGATGCCGGGGCAGCTGGCGGATTTCGTGCTGCTTTCACAGGACCCACTGCAGACTGATGATCTTTCCACCATCGACGTGGCCGCCACCATCGTGGGCGGCGAGCTGCGCTACGGAAGTTTTTAAGGAGTAGAAATGCGAGCAACCACTAACGAACAATTCCTGGCCGATTTCCAGGCCATGTCCGCCAACGGCGCCACTCCGGGGGGCGGCGTGGAACGCCAAGCGGCGAGTGCCGGCGATAACCTCAACCGCGCCTGGTTCCACGAGGTCCTGGAATCCCTGGGAGCACGGGTCATCTACGACGAGATTGGCAACCAGTACGGTCTCTTTGAGCTCACCCCCGGCGCCGAGTATGTGGGCCTGGGATCGCACCTGGATTCGCAACCGCTGGCTGGCCGTTTCGACGGCGCTTATGGCGTCCTGGCCGCAGCTCATGCCGCCGGGCGCGTGGCGCAATCGGGTGCCAAGGCGCGCTATAACCTGGCGGTCATCAATTGGTTCAACGAGGAGGGCTCGCGCTTTGCGCCTTCCATGATGGGCAGCTCCGTGTTCGTAGGCACGCTGGCGCTTGAGCGCGCCCACTCCGCCACCGACCTTGCCGGCATCACCGTCGCGCAAGCCCAGGAGGAGGCTGGCTGGGCCCCGCGCGGTGAAGCCCCGAAGCTCGCGGCCTATGCGGAGATCCACGTCGAGCAAGGCAAGGAACTTGAAGCTGCCGGCAACACGATTGGCCTGGTCACCGCCACGTGGGGCGCGAAGAAATTCCAGGCGGTGGTCTCCGGTGAACAGGGGCATACCGGCTCCACTCTGATGGCCGATAGGAAGGATGCGCTCTTCGGTGCCTCCCTCATTATTGCTTCAGTGGAGCGCCTGACCCACGAGTTCGATGAAGGGCAGCTGCAGGCTTCGGTTTCGCAGCTAACACTGGAGCCGAACTCGCCCGTGACCATCGCGCGCGAGGTGCGCTTCAACGTGGATGTGCGCTCGCCGTCTACGGAGGTGCTGGACAAGGCCCAAGCACGCCTGCAGGAGATCATCGCCGAAGCAGAGGAGGAGTCCCGCACCTCAGTCGAGCTATCCCCGACGCACGAGTGGGCTCTCAACCCCTACCCGTCGGCCGGCGTCGCGCTGGCCCGGGAGGTAGTGGAGGAACTGGGTTACTCGCACCAGGAGATCTATACGGTGGCCGGCCATGACTCGACCAACCTCAAGGAGGTGGTGCCGACGGTCATGCTCTTCATCCCGTCCGTCGACGGCATCTCACACAACGAAAAGGAATTCACCACGGCGGAGGACTGCGTGGCCGGCCTGGACGTGCTGACGCACGTGGCGCAACGCCTCGTGGAATCCGGGTGCGGGGAGGGCTAGGTGCCCTGCGCGCCGCCGCGCAAGACGCGCTAGTTGCTATCTGCCTTAGTCGTTATCGCTCCACGGCTCGTAGCCAAAGGCCTGTAGTGCGACCTCGAATCCGCGCTTCATCGCGGTGAGCTCTTCCTCGCTGAACTCGTAGGTGCGTAAGCGCACTGGGCCGGTAAGCGGGACATGGAGCAGGAAGCGACGGCCTTCTTCGGTGATGTCGCACAAACGGCGGCGCAGGTCCTCCGGATCGTCGTTGAGCGCAATGAGATCATCACGCACTAAGCGCTTGACAGCCTGCCCGATGGTGGCGGGTTGCCATCCCAGTTCCTTGCGCAGCTGAAGGATCGGGATGGGGCCCTTCTTATCGATGAGCCGCAGAAGCGAAAGATGGGAACCGGTGATTCCGTACTCGCGGCGCGCTTCTGTGTCGAACCTAGCCCGGGCGCGTTCGAAGCGGCGGTACTCCGCGATGGTCTCAGCGATTGGATCAATATCTGTCACGTAATCAAGCGTAAAAGTTCGGGGAGGGAATCTGCAACCGAGTTCCAAGAACACACTTTTAGCCACCTTATTGGTGTTAGGCGGGGGTAATATAAAGGAAATTTATGCCGCTAGTCGAAAGAGTTTGATCCATCCAGCGGAAGCGGCGGTAAATAGCAGATGAAAAGGACTTTTATCGGGTTCGGAATGCAAGAGGCGGCTGTATTCTTTGCCCGTCCGCGGGGGTGAGTTTAAAAACTGGTGACACGAGACGCAAATGTGACTATTGTTAACGTGCAGTCAATCTTTGGCTCCCTACATTTTGTATGACTCCTAAGGAGAATCCATGAAGATTTCCCGTTCCCTTGCTGCAGTAGCCCTGTCCGGTACCCTCCTCCTCGGCGGCACCACCGTTGCAATCGCCCAGATTCCGGACGCAGCAGACAGCACCGAAGGTATTGGGCTGCCGGCGACCATTGTGGTTGATGGCGTCACCTACTTCAAGGACACGACCGCCGAAGAAGGTAAGGGCGGTTACAAGTCCGCAGACGGCAAGAAGACTCTGACCTACTTGGAAGCAAAGGCCATCGTCGATCGTCAAAAGGATGCGGAAAAGGGTTCTGAGTCCGAGACCTCCACCTCTGAGACGACGAGCGCCGAGGCTTCCGCGTCGGACACGACCACCACTACCAAGGCCACTGACCCGGCGGGAAGCGAGACCTCTAAGACCTCCGAGCCGAAGGAATCTCCCACGAGCTCGAGCGAGACCTCGTCCTCCAAGCCTGCTGACAATTCCGAGAAGTCCTCTACCTCCGCCACCACGACTAAGACTGCAGAGCCGTCTACTTCCAAGACCGCGGAACCAGGCGACAAGAAGAGCTCCGCTGAGGGTGTACTGTCCTCCAAGGACGGCAAGCCGACTCCGCTGGCTATCTTCGGCATCGTTGCCGGCGTTCTCGCTGCCGTTGCTGCTGCCTTCCCGGCTATCGCGAAGGCCCTGAACCTCAACATCAAGCTGCCTTTCTAAGGCTAAGTAGCTTCTAGGTTCTTTTTGCCCCTGCCTCGTTGAGGCAGGGGCTTTTGTCTTGGGTTAAACCGGCGTGGTTTCCTGTAATAAGAACTTCAGCGCCCGGGCCGCTCACACTGAGGGCCACAGGGCGCTGAAGTCTCTCTATCTCTCTCTGTGTGCGTTCTCTCCAACGCACGACATACAGTATGCAACTGATCGGCAGACAATGTGAAGCTTAGACTCGCCTAAAAGGCAGAGGAGAGCTGTGAGTTTGCTGTGCTGGTTGAATTCCGCTGGTTATCGCCACCAAGACGCAATGGAATCTGTGCGGGGAGTTGCCCCCGGGGTTAATAATCGGGGTTATGGAGAGCCAAAATCGGACGGATTAATGGGGCGTTGTGAGCGGGGGAGCTTTTCCACCACAAGGCGGTAGGAGTCCGTCACAAGTTCGTTGAGTAGCTGCGGGGTGAGGCGGGGATCTGGGTGAACAGAAACCCAGTGTCGCTTGTTCATGTGGTAGCCGGGTGTGATGAAGGCGTGCTCGCTGCGCAGTGCTTCGGCGTCCAGGGGCTCAGCTTTGAGGATGGCCTGCGGGCGGCCAGTTGCCGCGGTGAGAAGGAGGAAGACCTTGCCGCGTACCTTGAACACGTCCCAGTCAGAGCCGAAAGGGTGCGTCAACATAGCGCCGGGGAGTTCGGCAGCGCGGGCGCTAGCGCAGGCGTGGAGATCCAGTGGAGAAGAAGAATCCATGTGAACCAGGCTAGGTGAAAAACACCGCTGGGCCCCTCCCACGATTCCTCGGGGAAGGGCCCAGCAGCGTCTCTATCAAGTTCCTCCGATTATCGGCCACTGGCCGCCCTCCGGAGGATGAGGGGTTCTCTCTCTCGCATGCGCTCTCTCAAACGCACAACACAGAGTATGGCGGCCAGTGCTGGCACCGCCATGAACTCCGCCTGGCAGTTTTCTGCTAGTCGATTTTTGCTAATCAAAACGCGCGGAACGCTTCTCCAGAAATGCCGTGACGCCCTCCTTGTGGCCAGCTGAGGCCATCTGCGCGTACTGCGTCGGCTCTTCCCAGGTGAGCTGTTCATCGAGCTGCCCCAGAGCCGTGCGGTTGATGGCCTCCTTGGCTTTGGCCAGGGCATCGCGCGGTGCGATGTGCAGGCGTTCTGATAACTCCAGTGCAGTGGCCAGTGCGTGGCCCTGGGGTGCGCGTGTGGTTACGAGACCTGCAGCCTCGGCCTCGGCGACGCCGAGCTTGTCTTGCAGCAGTGCCAAGGCGAGCGCGCGGTGGCGCCCCACGGAGGCCAGCGCGGTGAGGCTCACGCCGCCGTCAGGGATAAGGCCAATCTTGCCGAAGGGCAGCGTGAAGTAGGAGTCCTCGCCGGCCACGATGAGATCGCAGGCAAAAGCCAGCGAAGCACCCGCGCCAGCGGCCGCACCTTCGACTGCGGCGATGACGGGAATTTCGGCGGCCTGAATCTCAGCCACCAGTGCGTTGAGCTGGGGAAGCATGGTGGACTCGGCCGGGTCGGGAGTCTCGCCCGCAGCTTGCGCGGTGGCTGCCTCTTGCGCGGCGGCGACGAGATCCGCTCCAGCGCAGAAGGCGGTTTCATCGCCGGTGATGATGAGGGCGCGGATGGCGGGGTCAGAGGAGGCGTCGGCAAGCGCGGCGGAGAGGGCTAGACAGTGTTCCTTGGCAATGGCGTTGCGGCGCGCGGAGTTATTGATGCGTGCGACGAGGACGGAGCCTTCGCGGCGGGTGAGGATGGCATCGGTCATGGTTTAGTCCTTAACAAGCTGGGTGAGGGAGGAAATGATGCGCTCGGCCTCAGCGGAGATGCGAGAGACGATTTCGGAACAGGGTGCCACATCGTGGATTAGACCCTGCGACGTTCCGCAGGTCCACACGCCTGCATCCAAATCACCGGTTTCGTAGACTGCACGGCCGCGCTTGCCGGCAACGAGGTGGCGGATATCCCCAAACTCGGCGCCCTGGGCAAGGCGGTCGGCAACCTCATCGCTGACAGCGTTCCTGGCCACGCGGGTGGAATTGCGCAGCTCGCGGAGGATGAGCTGGGTATCCAGCTCGCTGCGCTCCACGATGGCCTGTTTGACGTTCTCGTGCACTGGGGCTTCCGTGGAAGCCACGAAGCGGGTTCCCATGTTGATGCCCTCGGCGCCCAGTGCCAGGGCGGCAGCGAGCCCGCGGCCATCCGCGAAGCCGCCTGAGGCCACGATGGGGATGTCCAGCTGGTCCGCGGCGGCGGGAATGAGCACGAGTCCCGGAATGTCATCTTCGCCGGGGTGGCCGGCACACTCGAAGCCGTCGATGCTCACGATGTCGACGCCCACCTTCTGTGCACTCAGCGCATGCCGCACGGAGGTGCACTTGTGGATGACGGTGATGCCGGCATCCTTGAAAGCCGGCATGTGGTCCTTGGGGTTGTTGCCGGCGGTCTCTGCAATCGTGACGCCTTCCTCAATGATGACGTCGCGGTATTCCGCATAGGGCGGTGGGGTAATTGCCGGGAGCATGGTGAGGTTGACGCCGAAGGGCTTATCGGTCAGCTCGCGTGTGCGGCGAATCTCGTGGCGCAAGTCTTCCGGGGTGGGCTGCGTAAGCGCGGTGACGACGCCGAGGCCGCCGGCGTTGGATACCGCGGCGGCGAGTTCAGCACGGCCGACCCATTGCATGCCGCCTTGGATGATGGGGTGAGTGATGCCGAGCATCTCGGTAACGCGGGTGGAAATCATGAGTGTTGTGCTCCTTGGTGGTGCGAAATTATGGGGGAGGAGGGTGAATGAAAAGGTGAATGGCTATTCGGAAAAATGGGAGTGCAGGCGGCCCCTGAGGTCATCGGGCAGGGCGATGGGGCGGCGCGCGGAGACGTCGATAAGCACCAGCGTCGCCGTCGCGAACACGCACGACGTTCCGTTCTGGATGAGTTCGTGGGAAACCTGGTAGGAGGTGGTTCCGATGCGCGAGATCCACACCCGCGCCTCGATGGAATCGGTGTAGGTGAGCTCGGCGTCGTACTGCACTTCGAGGGAACGCACCACGTGAGCATAGGAATTGGTGGCGACGGGGCCGCTTAGTTCGGCAGCCGCACGGACGCGCGCTTCCTCTAAAAGCGTGACCATCGTGGCGTTATTGACGTGGGCGTTCGCGTCCTGGTCGGACCACCGCAAGGCAAGGGTTATCGGGATGGCGTTGGCGGGCGCGCGCATTGTTCCTCCTGGGGAGAGCGGGTAAAGTGATGCGTATTACTATACATACGAATTGTGGTTCGTCACTCGAATCGTGAGGAGAACGCCATGACAGATCTGCTGGGAATCGATGCTCTGCTGAGCGAAGAAGAAAAAGCTACCCGTGACCGCGTCGCCGCACTGGTGGATGAGCACATCCGCCCGCACGTGGGGCAGTGGTACGAGGACGCGGTGCTGCCGGACTCTATCTTCCCGGTGCTAGCGCAGGCCGGACTGTTCGGGATGCATCTGGAAGGCTATGGCTGCGCTGGACGTTCCGCGGTGGAATATGGGCTCGCCATGCAGGAGCTGGAAGCAGGGGACTCCGGTATCCGCACGGTGGTATCGGTGCAGGGCTCGCTGGCGATGTCGGCGATTTATAAGCATGGTTCGGAGGAACAGAAACAGGAGTGGCTTCCCAAGATGGCAGCCGGTGAGGTCATTGGCTGCTTCGGCTTGACAGAGCCGACCGCCGGTTCGGACCCGGCAAGCATGGTGACGGTGGCGCGCTACCGCTCCGGTGAATGGGTGCTGGACGGTGCGAAGCGCTGGATTGGCCTGGCGAGTGTGGCCGGGGTGGCCATCATCTGGGCCAAGGTTTCTGAGGAGGACGCGGCGGCTGCCGGGGTGGAGGCGGGCGTGCGCGGGTTCATCGTGCCGACGTCCACGCCGGGGTTTAGGGCGACGCCAATTACCCGCAAGCTGTCGATGCGCGCTTCTATCCAGTGCGATATTGAACTGGAAGGCGTTACTTTGCCCGCCGACGCCCTGCTGCCCAAGCATCCGGGACTCAAGGGGCCGTTTATGTGTTTGAACGAGGCTCGCTTCGGCATTAGCTTCGGCGCTTTGGGCGCTGCCCGTGATTCTTTGGAGGTGGCTCTGGAGTACGCCAAGGAGCGCAAGCAATTCGATCGCTCGCTGGCGTCCTTCCAGCTCACCCAGCAGAAGCTGGTGGATATGGCGGTGGAGCTGAACAAGGGGCAGCTGCTGGCGTTGAACCTGGGCCGCGCCAAGGATGCGGGCACGCTGGAGCCCTACCAGATTTCGGTGGGCAAGCTGGCCAACTGCCGCACTGCCATCGACATTTGCCGCCAAGCCCGCACCATCCTGGGCGGCAACGGTATCACCGCGGACTACTCGCCGCTGCGCCACGCCGCCAATCTGGAATCAGTGCGCACCTACGAGGGCACCGATGAGATCCACACGCTGATTCTGGGGCGGGTGCTGACGAGGGAGCAGGCGTTTAGCTAACCGCGTGGCGTCGTACCGGTGAGGCCATACGGGCTCCACTGCGCAGATGGTCTTATTCGTTTGGTCCCTCTACTTTGGTCCCTCATCTGGGATGAGGGACCATCTGTGTGCTGAAAACCAGAGAAAGATGGTCCCTTCACTCTGCTAAGAGACCAGAGTAAAGCCTGACTTAGGTCATGGGTGGGTGAGTAACGT
>NZ_KV805144.1:0-278 GCF_001811545.1 Corynebacterium sp. HMSC074A09
TGCGAGTTGGTCACCATCGACGATGCGTTGAGCTTCAGCGCGTAAAAGCGCAAGCTCAGACTCTGAATGCGCTGAACCGATATGCTTCATCCTTTTCGCACCTTTGCGTTCAGAGAACACCACCTGCACCGCCATCGCCCCAGAAGCGGTCTTGACAGTGCGGATATAAGGACTCACAAAAATCAGACTACTGAACACCCCCGGCACTACCCACTTAGTGCGGAAAAATTCCTACCCACCGACGAAAACCAACAGGTAACAGTGTCAAGAGTGACGTT
>NZ_KV805145.1:0-339 GCF_001811545.1 Corynebacterium sp. HMSC074A09
TGGTTCTTCCAACCTGTCTGAGCGTTGCATCAACACCGGTTTGGGTATTGGTATCCCGCTGCTGTTCCTGATTCCGGTTGGTCTGGCTTCCCAGATGAACATTCCGGGTCTGTCGGAGTTTGTGGCTCCGATTAACAAGCAGATTCAGGATCTGAATACCCGTCTGCAGCAGCAGGCTGGTCTGTTCAACGGCCCGTTGGCTGACCAGGTCAATGGTATTAATGCTCAGCTGAAGCGCTTCGGTGCTGATTACCAGCAGGCTGCTGGTGCTGTGGCTCTGATTGCTGCTGGTGCTCTGGCTATCGGCCTGTTGGCTGATGCTTGTGCACCGGGTGCTGG
>NZ_KV805146.1:0-41352 GCF_001811545.1 Corynebacterium sp. HMSC074A09
GTACTAATAGACCAAAACAAACACACACACCCAACTGGGGTGTGTAAACAACAAACACAACAAGACAATAATCACTGTCGCTTGCGTCCACTACACAGTATCTGACACAACACCAGCAACCAGAATTTGCTCCGTGTGTTTGTCGGTGGCCTATAGCAGCAGGGAAACGCCCGGTCCCATTCCGAACCCGGAAGCTAAGCCTGCTAACGCTGATGGTACTGCAACCGGGAGGTTGTGGGAGAGTAAGAAACCGCCGACACCAAACAAAACAAACAACTAAATATATCTCACCAAGAGCCTAGACACACCATGTCTAGGCTCTTGGTGCGTTTTCGGGCCTTCGCATCGCACCCCAAGCAACACTGGGGGCGAGTATACGTGTCGTTGAAGGCAACCTAAGCCAGTCGCACAGCAGTGCTGCCATATCCGGCAGCCGGAAGCGACATCTAGAAAACCCAAAAGCACAAACCCGAAAACACAGACCTGCGTGCTGCACATCCACGTCTCCACGTCTGCGCTTATAGACCGCAACGGATCCGAGCACGAGTCATACGCGCTAATTATCTCAAGCACAAAGAATCCACCGCCGCCCAAACAAGCAACACAGCTTTGCCGGCTGAGGACACTCATCCCCGGACCATTTGCAGGCTACAGCATTCTTGAACCTAGGCGCATCGCCCAAGTGATGGGTTTGCCTCGTAGAGAACAACAAAAATAGCCCCCAGCCGCAGCAAAAGCGGGCCGAAGGCCAAATCTACAGGAAACAGGAACAGGCGCTGTCTTTGGTGACGGTGGTACTTAGCCCTTCTCGCAACCGCGGGTGTCGTGCAAACCGCACTGAGGGACGCCCAGGAACGAAAGGGCGATCGATGAGAGCGTGACTGGAATAGCGATAATGTCGTAGAAGGGGGAGTCGACGACGAGTTCATTGAGATCAGTAGACGATCCTTGTCGAGCGTTGTTCACTAGCCCGTCCTCGGCTGTCGCTGTGGGTGTCGCCGTGACCATAAGTGCGGCGGCACTGATGATAGCTAGGGACTTCTTCATCGTGTCAGTTCCTTTCGGATAGGGAATTATAGGGATGTCCTAGGCTATCGGACCAACATGTCAAAGGCAATGGTTTGAGTGCTGGTCTAATTCCGTCCTCATTCTTTGGCAGCAGTGTTGCTTGGCCCAGCCTTTTTGGGTACTGGGGCCAAAACTACGGGCGAAGAAGATTATGGGTATGTAGGGGTAATCGAGAGTGAAACTCACGGGTATAGCCGGTTACGGGGTCGGCAAAAGAAATGTGCGTCGCCGTCAAGTGCATGGGAATTCGCATATCCTCGGCTTCTGCCGGGTAGATGACGGGGTAGATGGGGTCCCCAATAATGGGTATTGCTGCCTGGAGCATGTGCAATCGGAGTTGATGCGTCTTGCCAGTCTGCGGCTTTAAGGTGTACTTCCCGAGCTCTGGTAGTGAACCGTGGATGGACTCGTAGGGGGCCTTATCTACGGGCACCACGCCGGCGACCTCGGTGATGGCATTGACTTCCCCCTTGACGATGCGGCCTTGCAATTCCCCCGGGGTCTTCTCCATACGGGAGCGCCAAATGGTGCCTGGGGAGACGTCGGCAAGCGGCGCGATGGCCTCGTAGGTCTTGTTTACGCGGCGCTCGGCAAACAACGTTTGGTAGGCACCTCGGACGGAGCGGTCCTTCGTGAAGACGAGGATGCCGGAGGTAAGCCGGTCGAGACGATGCGCGGGAGATAGCTCGTTGTTTCCGGTCATCCGGCGCAGGCGAACGGTTGCAGTCTCTGTGATGTGCCGGGCGCGGGGCATGGTGGCCATAAAGGGCGGTTTGTCGACGACCAGGAGGTGCTCGTCCTCAAAGAGGATTGGTATGTCGTATGGGACGGGAGTTTCGGGAGCCGGCATGCGGTAGAAGTACACCATCGCGTTGGTGGTGAGGATGCTATCGGGGCTAAGAGGGGTGCCGTCTTGGCGCACAACTTCGTCTGCGTCGAAGCGGGCCTGTAGTGCGGCCTCGTTGTCGTCGGGGTGACGGTGGCGCTGAGTGGCGATGAGGTGGTGAACGAAGTTCCACGCGGTAATCGGGCCTTCAGGCACGCGGGCGTGGGTGGGGTTTAGCCCATCACGGATAGGAAGTGGTGTTGCGCCACGCCTTTTTTGCGATATTCTTTGACCCATGGATTTTAACTCTATTCTCGCACCCGTCATCGATTTCTTCTCTAATGGTATCGGTGCCGTCATTCGTGACATTGTCGTGGCCGCCTACAACATCCTCTTCCCTGCGAACGCGGACGCTGCTACCGCCCCACAGGTCTAGTAATAGGTATTAGACTGGAAGTGTAAGCACTTCGAAAGGAAAGGTCATGGCAAAGGAAGACATTGTCGTCGTAGCCGTTGATGGTTCGGAAGCGTCGAAGAACGCCGTCCGCTGGGCTGCTAATACCGCGGTAAAGCGGGGTATCCCGCTGCGTATTGCATCGAGCTATACGATGCCGCAGTTCCTCTACGCCGAAGGCATGGTTCCGCCGAAGGAGCTTTTTGATGACCTCCAGGCGGAAACCCTAGAGAAGATCGAGGATGCCCGCGCCGAGGCCCACAAGGTTGCCCCGGATCTGAAGATTGGCCACACCGTGGCTGAGGGCTCCCCGATTGACATGCTGCTGGAGATGTCCAAGGACGTCACCATGATTGTCATGGGCTCCCGCGGTATGGGTGGTCTCTCCGGCATGGTGATGGGCTCGGTGTCCGCATCCGTCGTCTCCCACGCATCCTGCCCGGTGGTTGTAGTCCGTGAAGATAACCACGTCACTGAGTCCACCAAGTACGGTCCGGTTGTCATCGGCGTCGATGGTTCCGAGGTTTCCCAGAAGGCAACCGATTACGCCTTCAAGGAAGCCGATGCCCGCGGCGCGGAGCTCATTGCCGTTCACACCTGGATGGATATGCAGGTGCAGGCTTCTCTGGCCGGCCTCTCCGCTGCGCAGGCCGAGTGGGCTGAGGTGGAGAAGGAGCAGGCAGAGCTGCTGACCGAGCGCCTAGCTGAGTTCCAAGAAAAGTACCCGGAGGTACAGGTCAAGAAGGTTATTGCCCGCGACCGTCCGGTCCGTGCGCTGGCAGAGGCTTCTGAGGGCGCCCAGCTTCTCGTCGTGGGTTCCCACGGCCGTGGTGGCTTCAAGGGCATGCTGCTTGGCTCCACCTCCCGCGCGCTACTGCAGTCCGCTCCGTGCCCGATGATGGTGGTTCGTCCGGACTCCGAGTAACCTTCGCATAACCCCGCTATAACGATTCGGGCCCATTTACTGGATAAGTGGTAAGCCCGAGTCGTTTTGGTGTTTTAACGCGTACGGTGGGGAGAACGTAAATAAAAGCTATTTACTGTTACTAGAAGGAGTGAGTGACATGGGACTTGGTCTCGGTTTCTTTGGTTCGATTGTTGTCGGCATCATTGCGGGCTGGCTCGCTGAGAAGATTATGAAGCGCGATCAGGGGCTGTTCACTAACCTCATTGTTGGTGTTATCGGCGGCTTGATTGGTGGCGGCTTGCTTGCGCTCTTTAATAAGAGTGTTGGTGATAGCTGGTTCCTTATGATTATTACGGCAACGGTCGGCGCCTGTATCCTGCTGTGGATTGTGGGAGCCATTACGGGCCGCAAGAAATAATAATTCGCATACATACCGGTTTGTCTATATTGTGTAGATGAACCGGTTTTGTCATGTGAGGAGAAGAAATGGCCGAAAAGAAGTCGCGACGCAATCGTCCGAGTCCGCGCAGCCGACTGCTCGAATCCGCCACGCGGCTCTTTACCACCGAAGGAATCCGCGTCATCGGCATCGACCGCATCCTGCGTGAGGCGGATGTCGCTAAGGCATCGCTGTATTCCCTCTTCGGCTCTAAGGACGCCCTCGTTATCGCGTACGTTGAGGCCCTTGATGAGGAGTATCGCGCCGATTGGCAAAAGCGCACCGAGGACGCGACAGACCCGGAAAGCAAGATCCTGGCCTTCTTCGACAAGGCCATCGAGGAGCAGCCCTCCATGGAATTCAGGGGCTCGCACTTCCTCAACGCTGCGGGCGAGTATCCGCGGCCAGAAACTGATGCCGAGCGCGGCATCGTGGCCGCCTGCGTTGAGCACCGCACGTGGATGCATTCCACGGTCACAGCACTCCTCAACACTAAGAATGGCTACCCCTCAGAGGAGCAGGCTAGCGAAATTCTCATCTTCCTTGATGGTGGTCTTGCCGGCGCGCGCCTTACCCGCGACGTCGCCCCGCTCGTAACGGCCAAGCAGCTGGCTATTCGGCTTCTGTCGGCCCCTCCTGCCGACTATTCGATTTAACAATCTTTCGTGCCTCCGCCACGATCTCTGAGTGGCGCTTGCGGTTAGCGGCGAGCTCTTCCTTATGCCCCGGATCTTCTTTGAGCCGCTGCTTAGCCGCCTTCTTCTCCCGCTTCTTTTCCTTGGTGCGCCAGCGCTGGATGCTGGCACGGCGCTGCTCGTGGACGGCCTCCGGCAGCGGGTAGCGCTTGCGCAAGATGACTTCGTACACGCCCGTCTGTAGCAAGGTGAAGAGGTAGGAGCAGCCCCAGTAGAAGATGATGGTCACGGGGATGGGGCCGTTC
This sequence comes from Corynebacterium sp. HMSC074A09, assembly GCF_001811545.1. Taxonomy (NCBI): domain Bacteria; kingdom Bacillati; phylum Actinomycetota; class Actinomycetes; order Mycobacteriales; family Corynebacteriaceae; genus Corynebacterium; species Corynebacterium sp. HMSC074A09. Next base: position 4,635 of record NZ_KV805146.1, read on the forward strand.
CAGGCCACCATCCACAGCATCCACGGGATAAGAACCACCATGAGGGCCATAAACCACAGCAAGCGGCGAGGGATCTTTTCGTCGAAAAGCGTGGTGAGGTAGCCGCGGTAGAGCGTGATGAGCGTGTTGAGGGAGGTAAACACGAGTGCCGCGATGAGCATCGGCAGGACCAAGTCGCGGTGCTCGCGGGCGAAATCGGTGAGGGGAACGCAGAAGATGGTGGAGGCGCGGAAAGAGGAGACGTCGTCAAGCGTGAGCATTCCCACCGGCTCATTCGCGGAGCCCGAGACCCTAAGGACCACCTGGTAGAGACCAATGAAGGCGGGAATGATGAGGAAGGCTGGGAAGCAACCCACCAGCGGGTTGTGCTGAAAGCGCTTCTTGAGATCGCGCTGCTGCGTAAGGACGGCGACGGCTTCATCGACGGTGTCGGCCCGAGCGAGCTGCGCGTTGAGCTCAGTCATCTCTGGGCGCATGAGGGCTCCGATGCGGCCTTGCTTCACGGAAAGCCAGTTCAGCGGTGCGATGAACCCGCGGACCGTCAGCACGAGGAAGACGATGGTGAGGATCCATGCCATGGAGCCGGAGAAGAAAGCGCCTAACAGGAGGTGCCAGAGTTTCATGATTCCGGAGACCGGATACATGAAGATTTCGATCATCGCCTACTCCTCTTTCTGCAGGGTGGTGGGGCACTTACACGTTACAGGGAGGCTAGGGTAGTGAGTATGCCCCACCCCACCGCGCGCACGCGAACGACCGTCGGCTCCGTCATCGGTGAGCTGATGCTGACGGCCGGCGTGCTGCTGCTGCTCTTTGCTTTTTACGAGTCCTACTGGACCAACATCGCCTCCGGCAAGCTACAGGACGAAGCCAACGAGACGCTACAGGAGGAGTGGCACAATCCGCGCGGCGCTGGCCATGCCCCGCAGCTCGGTGAGGCATTTGCACGCCTCTATATCCCTGCCTTCGGCTCGGACTTCGCCTTCGCGGTCCTCGAAGGCACCAACGAGGATGATTTGCTGCGCGGACCGGGGCGCTACACCGAGACGCAGATGCCCGGTGAGCCGGGCAACTTTGCGGTGGCCGGACACCGCGTGGGCAAGGGCGCGCCCTTTAATGACTTGGGTAACCTGCACACCTGTGATGCCATCGTCATCGAAACTGCGACGGAGTGGATCACCTACCGCGTGCTGCCTATCGACGGTTCCCCGGGGGAGTGCTTCAGCCCAGAGCAGCAAGCCAAGCCGGAGTACCAGCCGGTTCAAGGCCGCCACATCACGCTGCCGGGCGATGTGAGCGTGCTCCAACCTGTTCCCGGGGCGGAGGGCGTTGAGCCGAGCGAATCCTTGCTTACGCTCACGACGTGTCATCCGCAGTTCTCAAATGCGGAGCGCATGATCGTGCACGCTATGGAGACCGACCGGGAGGCTAAGAAGCCCGGCTCAGATGACAATGACCGCCCCGCCGTCTTGGAGGTGAACTAATGTATCGCGCATTGTGGAACCTTTTACCCGGCCCCACCGCGGTAAAGGCCGTGCTGGCGTTGGCTCTTGCCGTGGGGGTCTTCTTCCTGCTCATGGAGGTTGTGTTCCCCTGGGTAGCAGCGCAGATGCCCTATAACGACGTCGCTGTTTAGACCATTAAATGCTTAGGCCTTATACGTTTAGTCCTTATAGGCCTAAACGGTTGATCGCTTCCTGCGCTATGAGCTGGGGCTTGAGCGTTTGCAGCTGGTTCGACCACACCACCACGGCGTGGTTGTCCTTCTGCACGGCGAAGACCGAGTGATCCTCAAAGACGCCGCGCCCGCCCGACCAGCCATCGAATTCGGCAAGCTCCGTGTCCTCGACAGGGGCGGCCCAGTCCACGACCGCGCGCGCTTCCTCCACGCTGGGCATCTGGCGGATGAGGACGGTGACTTGTGGCTCCTCGGGGTAGGACCAGAACACACAGGCGGGGGTGCCAAAGCGCTTGTCGACGCCCCACCGGGTCATCCTCTGCCCGTTCGTATCGGCCACCCATTGGGTATCCAGATAGGGGCAGTCTTCCCAGTCGCTGACCTCCGCTGTGGCGTCGATGGGCAGGCCATCGCCTGCGTCGGTGGGTGGCGCAGGGCTTGCGGCCGGGGTGCTGGGGGTGGGGTCGTCTGCATCCGAGCACCCCGCGGCGGCGAAGCCGATGCCGATCAGGCAGGCGGCAAGCGGGGGAAGTAGGCTGTGGCGCATGACGTCCACACTAGACCAGCGCTCGGTTGAATCGGATGCCCTGCGCAACGGTATCCACGTCCTGACGGCGACGCTGCTGGTGGTGGCGATTTTTACCACGGTGCGCCTACCTCTGTGGCAGGGCGTGCTCAACCTGCTGCTCTTGGTTTCTTTCGCCGTGGTGTACTTCGGGGGCTCAGCCTACTTGGAGACGCTGCCGCGCATCGCGCGTTATGGCTGGATAGTCATCCTCACGGTATTGTGGCTTGCCGACTTGGCTGTGGCGCCTGCGGCCATCTACCTCGTGTTTTCCCTGTACTTTGTGTACCTCTACGTACTGGAGATGATCCCCGGCGTCATCTGCGTTATCGCGGCCACGGTGATGACCGTGCTGGTGCAGGTACCGGGCGGGCTGTCCTTCGGCGGCGTCATGGGCCCAGCGGTATCGGCCCTGGTGACGATCGCTATCACCTATGCCTTCCGGGCGCTGAGCCGTATGAACCAAGAATTGGTGAAGACCCGTTCGCAACTTGTGGAGTCCGAGCGCACGGCCGGTATGACAGCCGAGCGCCAGCGCATCGCCCACGAAATCCACGACACTCTGGCACAGGGCCTGTCCTCCATCCAGATGCTTCTGCACGCCGCTGACCGCGACCTGGCCCAAGAGAATATCCCCAAGGCACAGGAGCGCATTGAACTCGCCCGGCGCACCGCGGCGGATAACCTCCACGAGGCGCGTGCCATGATCGCAGCACTCCAGCCGGCGGCGTTATCGGAAACCTCCCTGGAATCAGCTATGACCAGGATGGCGGATAACTTCGCGGCCACCGGTGGGGTTGATGTTTCCGTGGACGTTGAAGGCGATGTCCAGCAACTTCCCATGAAGGTGGAAGCAGCACTGTTGCGGATTGCGCAGGGGGCGATGGGGAACGTCGTCAAGCATGCCCACGCCAGCAAGGCACGGGTGACGGTGACCTATGCGCCGGATGAGGTGCGCGTGGACGTGGTGGACAATGGAGACGGCTTTGATGTCGAGGCAGTGGAGAATAAGCCGGCGGGGTTGGGGCATATTGGTCTATCGGCGATGCGCAGGCGTGCCGAGGAGCTCGGCGGAGAGGTCGTGATTGAATCCACCCCAGGCAGCGGCACGGCGGTCTCAGTTAGTGTGCCCTTAGATAACGATGTAGATTAGGAATTTGTCCACACCGTACCAATGAGGAGGAAGCCCGTGATTAGGGTCTTGCTTGCCGACGACCACGAGATCGTACGCCTAGGTCTACGCTCGGTGCTCGAGGGGGCTGAGGATATCGAGGTGGTGGGCGAGGTAGCTACCGCCGAAGCCGCCGTCTCCGCAGCGCAGGCAGGTGGCATTGACGTCCTCCTCATGGATCTGCGTTTTGGAGCGGGTATTGAAGGTACCCGCGTCATGGGCGGCGCGGAGGCGACCGCCGCCATCCGCTACTCCATGGAGAACCCGCCCAAGGTGCTCGTGGTCACTAATTACGACACTGACGCGGACATTCTCGGGGCGATTGAGGCCGGAGCGGTGGGCTACTTGCTGAAGGATGCGCCGCCGGTGGAGCTGCTCGCGGCGGTGCGCTCGGCGGCCGACGGTGATTCGGCGCTCTCGCCGGTGGTGGCCGATAAGCTGATGACCCGCGTGCGCACGCCGCGCACCTCTCTTACCCCGCGCGAGCTGGAAGTACTGAAGCTGGTCGCGGCGGGATCCTCCAACCGGGAGATCGGTGTGGAGCTGATGCTTTCGGAGGCGACGGTGAAGTCTCACCTCGTCCACATCTATGACAAGTTAGGAGTGCGCTCGCGCACGTCGGCCGTGGCGGCCGCCCGCGAGCAGGGCGTTCTTTAGAGGTTGTTGGCGTCGCGGTAGGCCAGGATGACGTCGTTGGGGATCTTGCCGCGCTCGGCGACCTGGTAGCCGTGCTGGGCGGCCCAGGCGCGGACATCGGCCGGCTTGTAGTGACGGGTGTCCTTCTTCACCGGGTGACGGGCGGCCTTGACAAAAGGTTCCATTGCGGCGTGGAACTTATCGGCATTCTCCTGGGAAACATCGAGGAGATAGTCTTTACCGTCAACGCTGAAGCGGATGACAATCAGTTCTTCCTCGCTGAGGGGCTTGTTATCAATGTCGTCAAAAAACTGGGTGATTTCGCGGCGTGCCATGATTCTCCATTCGATCTGTAATCTGATCGTTCTGTGCTTGGGCTTCCTTCATCGTTCACCACAAGAGCGGAAGCCTAAACTTTAAGTAACTTAACGGATTAAAGAGAAAGTCATTAAAAGAACCTTCTCTTGTTATTGACTATAGAGCAAAACCACGTCTGCGACACAGTTAAGGGGCGCTAGGAGAAGCAATATTCTGGCCGGTAACAAAGGCTGATTTTAAACCCGAAAGAAAAAGCCTCCGATCCGCTTTCCCGCCCTTGTTAGGAGGCGGGGAATGTGGGGATCGAAGGCTGGAAGCTGTGGTGCGAAGGGTTATGCGCCCAGCTTGGACTGGATCTCATCGTTGAGGGAATCAATCTCGCCGGAGATGGAGCGGTGTGCGCGCTGGCGCTGCTGCTCAGTCATGTATTCCGCATTGTCGATTGCGGAATCAAGTTCGTTGAGCCGCTCCTTGACGTCGCGCTTAAAGCCGGCGGGCAGCTGGGCGTCCTTCAGGGAGTTGCGGATGCCGGCGGTGCGCGCCTTTAGCGGTGCGCCGTGGCCGGAGAAGGAGGCCAGCTGCTCAGCGCTGACGCCAGCCTTGTGCGCGCGCTTCTTCTCAACCTCGCGCTGGGCAACGGTGATGCCGCGGTAAATCAGGGGCAAAAGAAGAGGTGCGGCGGTGCGCAGGGCGCCGGCATAACGCTTGACGTTGCCCTTATTTAAACGGCCTTCTTTAATGCGTTCGAGTTCCTTCTTGGCCATTTTGTATTCGTGCTTGCGGCGATTCTTCAGGCCCTTTTCCTCAGACTTGATAAGCGCCTTCTCCTGCTTAGCCAACAGCTTTTGCTGGCGGTGCTTGGACTTATCAGCAGCCTTGACCTCTGCCTTTACACGGGTCTTGGCGGCCTTAACCTCAGCACGGGCCTCACGGCGGGCCTTGCGGATCTTCTTCATAATGCCCATTGAAACGTCCTTAAATTATCTTTCCTTAGGGTCTCGCTACAACTCTAGCAAGGTGGTCTACTAAGCTCACCTGCTGTGAAGGATGTGCTCGTCGCCACGGATCTTGTGGGCTGCCGTTATCGCTTGGTGCAGCGCCGCGCGCATCCCGAGATCCCACGTACCGCGGTAAGTCAGGCCCGCGCGGAACGCCACGCGGCGGCTATCGATGCTGCCTTGAGCCGCCTTCCCGCAAAGGGGCCGGGCCGTTTTCGCCGCATTGACCTGGAGGGTAGCGACTTCGAGCGGGCCCTGGCCACGTTGGAGGCTCTAGCTCGTGGGTATACGCACATCACCAACGCCGTCTTTTCCACCGAAGAGTGGATGGTGCGCGTGGAGCTCCTCGTTCGGGACGGCGAAATGTATAGCCCTGTCATCGTCTCCGATCACCGCGTGGCGCGCCGGCATGAGGCCTCGTGTGCGCTCGTCGTGCCGACCCACCGCTTGGGGTTGAGCGAGCCCTTGCCGGCAAAATACAAGATTCGGCATCACGCCATCGACGGCTACCGTTTGGCGCTGGCAGCCCGGGGCTTGGAAGAAGTGGGGCTGAATTCTGGCAGGGGCGCGGCGATTGGGCAGGACCGCAGCCAGGCTTTTGTCACGGATACCTCGCGTTTTGCCATCGATGAGGCACTGGCGCAACCGCTGCCCGCGGGCCCGCGTCGTGTCAAGGAGTGCGCCTCCTGCCGCTTTTGGCCCTTGTGCCGGGAAGAGCTGGAAGTCCGCGATGACATTTCCCTTTTCCTGCCGGGCGACCGCGCCAACCCCTACCGCGAGCGGGGCATTACGACAGTGCAAGGGCTTATCGACGCCTCCCTCGGCGCCCCCTCCGCCCTCGCCGTCGCCTGGCGCGAAGGCATTCCCCTGCTGCGCCGCGGGCAGGTCAGCGTTCCTCGCGCGGATGTGGAAGTCGACGTCGATATGGAGGCCTACCTGGATCAAGGCGCCTACCTGTGGGGTGCACTCCTGGACGGTGAGTATCACTCTTTTGCCACGTGGGAGCCGCTCGGCGGCCGGGCGGAAGCAGAGAATTTTGCTGAGTTCTGGGAGTGGCTCATGGGGGTTCGTGCTGACGCACATGCGGCGGGAAAGACCTTCGCAGCCTACTGCTACTCCGCCCATGGGGAGAACCATTGGATGCGCAGATCCGCCCAACGTTTTTCTAAGCCCAATCTGCAGGAGGTGGAGGAGTTCATCTCCTCGGAGGAATGGGTGGATATGTTTGTCCACGTCAAACGCAGTTTCGCTGGCACTGCGGGGCTGGGTCTGAAGACCGTGGCTCCCATTGCGGGTTTCGAATGGCCGGAAGAGTTTGATGGCGAAGAATCCGTTAACGCCCGCCGCGCCGCGCTTGCCGGGGATGCCGCCGCCCGTGCGCAGATCCTGCGCTACAACGCGGGCGATGTGCGCGCTACCCATGCCGTCCGCGAGTGGATGTCTCACGGCTCGCCGGGCGTGCCTCCCCTCGAGCCCTAGCTTCTTCTGCCTTCCCGTTTTGCAAGTCCCCAGACCTGAAACCCGCAACCTGCAGGTGGGCGTCGCCAAGCGCTTGCCGACGCCCCACTGCCCACGCAGGAGGTTGCGGGATCGAGGTCTGGGGATTTACAGGATGAGGCTGAGTCCGCCGAGGATGATGAGCACCGCAAGCGCCACCCACACCTGGTCCCAGTCCGTTGTGCTCGTTGGGGCTGGGCCTTCGGCCTTCTTGAGAAGCACGGCTTTCTGGGCCTTGACCGCGCGGGCGGTGAGGATGGGGAGGACGGCCATGGAACCGAGGCAGAGCAGGGAGGCGGCAACCATGGTGAGGGAACTGGAGGTGGCAAGCCACAGGGCAAGCCCGCCGTTGATAAAGACCGAGCGCCCCAGCCCCCAGCGGTTATATTCGCGCAGGCCAGCCCGCACCGCTGAAGGGCCGCCGCCCATCGTGGTGGGCAGCATATAGCCCATGACGCCGATGAGCAGTTGGGCGCCAAACCCCACGACGAGCGCGAGCATGGGAATCTGTGGCTCGCTGGAGAAGAAATGCTGGGTGGTGTAATACACCAGACCGCCGAGCAGCCAGAAGCAGGAAAAGAGCACAGAAAGCGCCGGGAAGGTGATGCGCCCGCGTGGTTCCCGGAACACGCTAAGGACATTGAGTAACCAGCTCTGCAGGCTGAGCGCCCAGCCGACGCAGTAGAGGATGAGGCCCGCTTGCGGTACATTCCACGCGCTGCCGATCACGGTGGTCACCACGCCCAGCGCCAACAGCGTGAAGCTCAGGCCCATGCGCGGATTGGTTCCCTTGGTGCGCCAGATGGACGGGAACAAGATGGTGAGTGAGCCGGCCGCCGCCAGACCCACGAAGCCACCAATATTGGCGGCCACGTGCGCGATGAGCAGGCGCGGATGGGAGGGGTGCGTCGCGAGGAAGGCACCAAGAGTGGCACCAACGGCAAGAAAGAAGGCTGAGGCTACGTACGCAGCAACGACAGGGCGGAATCTTTTGGATTCCGCTTGGCGCCATAAGGCAAAGAGGGCCACGCCGTGCCAGACCACGGCGAGCGCGACAAGTGTGGCACCTATCTGTGTGAGCACCCAGTGGTGGCCCCAATATTCACTGAGGATTTGGCCCACGAGGGTGAGGATAACGCCGGCATTCTGCAGATAAATCCGCGCGAGCTGGCGAGGGCGGGCTGACATCGGAACCTTGATCTGCACGAACTTCTCGGTGAGATGCTGGGACCACACCACGATGCTGTTGCTGAGGATGCCGAGCGTGAAAAGGTGGATGAGGACCCACCGGTAATTCGGGATAAAGGTATGGATTGCGCCCGCGAGAAGAAAGACCATCATCCACAGGCTGACCGGGCGGGATGCTTTCCTGTGCCATGTGCGCGGCGACCACTTATCCATAAAACACGAGTTTATCCGGTTTTCTCACAACCCAACTCAACACCGCGATGCCCGCGGCGAGGGCGGCGTAGACGGCGATGAAGCCGGTCCACGACAGGAAATCAAAGAGCACGCCCGCTAGCGCGCCCAGGAGGGAACTGCCCAGGTAGTAGAAGAAGACATAGAGGCTGGAGGCCTCAGCGCGGTCGTGAGTGGCGATATGCCCCACCCACCCCGAGGCCGTGGAGTGCGCTGCGAAGAAGCCGATGGTGAAGAGCACGATGCCGAGAAGGGTGGGGATCAGTGCCCCCATACAGAGCGCGATGCCCACGGCAAAAAGCAGGCAGGACAGCAGCAAGGTGTTGGCGTGGCCGACCTGCGTGACCAACCGGCCCGCCCGCGCCGAAGACCACGTGCCGGTGAGGTAGAAGAGGAAGACCAAGCCGGCCAAACCGGGCGCGAGGTGGAAGTGGTCGATGAGCCGAAAAGCCAAGAAGTTATAGAGGGACACGAAGGTTCCCATCGCCACGAAGGCCACGATGAACAAGGGAATCAGGCGGGTATCCCGGGCATGGCGGAAGATGGCGCGCAGCTCCGAGCGGAAGTGAATCTCCTTGGGGGTGAAGTTCTGCTGGTAGGGCAGCAAGATCGCGGCGATGATGGCCAGGATGAGCGTGACCAGGCTAGAGCCCGCCAGCGCCCAGCGCCAGGACGTGAGCTCGAGCAGCCCGGTGGGAATGAGGCGGCCGGTGAGCCCACCGATGGTGGTGCCGGCGATGTACAACCCCATGGCACGGGCGACGTAGGAGCTTTCCAGCTCCTCCGAGATCCAGGCCATGGCGGTGGCGGGTGCGCCGGCGATGACGGCGCCCTGGAGCGCGCGGGTGGCGATAAGTATCTCCGGATTGGGCGCCAGCGGCACGAGCATGCCGATGAGCGTGGCCGCGATGGTAGAGACGAGCAGCAGTTTTCCGCGGCCGATGCGCTCGGAGATGATGGACACGGGGATCACGCAGATGGCCAGTGCGCCGGTGGCCGCGGAGATGGTCATGGCGGCTTCCGTGGGGGACATACCCATGTCTTCCACCAGGGTGGGAAGCATAGCTTGGGTGGGGTAGAGGCAAGAAAAAATTGCCAAGCCCACGAAGAGCATGGCAATGGTGGCGCGCCGCGTTCTGGTCATGCATCAAGCATGGCCTAGCGCGGGTTATGTGTAAAATGTCTAAAAGTTACGTAAAACATGCGAGGTGTGCATGAATCTGGAGGATGTGCGCGGCGTCGTCGCCGTGGCCGACCATGGCCTCGTCGGCGCGGCTGCCGACGCCCTCGGGCTCTCCCAATCCGCGCTGACCCGCCGCGTGCAGCGCATTGAGGCGGAGGTGGGGGCCAGCCTCTTCGAGCGCAGCGGCCGGCGCCTGCGGCTCAATGCCCGCGGCCAGGCATTCGTGGAGCATGCCCGGCGGATGCTCATGGCGGAGACCGCCGCGCGCGACGCCGTGGCCCGGCTGATGGATCCGGAGCGCGGTACCGTGCGCCTTGATTTCATGCATTCCTTGGGCACGTGGATGGTCCCGGAACTGCTCAAGGCCTATCGCGCCGAACACCCTCACGTGGACATCCGCCTGCACCAGGGCGCGGCACGTGAGCTCGTGGAGAGAGTAGCGGCCGGGGAGTCAGATCTCGCGCTCGTTGGCCCCCGCCCCACCACCCCGGGGGCCGTGGGCTGGCACCAGCTCAAATTGCAGCGCCTCGGGCTCGCGGTTCCGGAAGGGCATTGGGCGGCAGGACAAGACAGCGTGCGCATGGAAGATTTTCGGGAGGAGCCCTTCATCGGCATGCTGCCCGGCTATGGAACGCGTATGCTGCTGGATTCCCTGGCGAGCGAAGCCGGATTCACCCCGCGCCTCGTCTTCGAATCCATGGAGCTGACCACCGTGGCCGGCCTCGTGGCTGCTGGCCTGGGATCGGCGCTGTTGCCGCTCGATGACCCGTACCTCAAAGCCCGCAACCCCATCCCGCTGCAGCCCGCGGCCTACCGTGAGCTGGGGCTGGTGTGGCGGGAGGGCGATGATGCCCCGCCGGTCGAGCACTTCAAGGACTTCGTCGTGACCCGCACCGCCGAGGGCGGTAGCTTGGTCGAGGCCGACTAGCTGCCGAAGGGGAGCTCAGCGGCCAGAGCGGCGAGCGCTTCGGGGGTGGATACCTCATGCGGCAGCCAGGGCAAGGTGTGCACCGGCTGGCCCGGCAGCTTTTCAGCGAGCAGCGCGAGGGCCGCATCCTCCGAGGCGCGGCGCTGTTGAAGAAACTCTTCCGTGCTTTCCGGAGTGCGGCGGTTGACCAGCAGCCCACCGCAGTGCACGCCATGGGAACTCAGGTCCGCGAAGAACTCGGCGGTTTCCAGCACCGGGGTGCGATCGGCGGTGAGGACGAGGAAGAAGGACGTGGTGGTTTCGTCGGAAAGCACGGCGCGCAAACGCTCGAAGCGGCGGCGGCGCTTGAGCAGCGTGGACCGTATCTCCTGGTTGCGGCGGTCCACGGGGTCCTGCGAGCTGGCGGAAACGGCCTTCTCCGCTGAGGTCATGCCGCGCACCACCGCGCCGAACTTGTCGGATTTCTCGCGCCGCGCGAGCAGTCCATCGGTATACGCGGCCATGATTTCCGGCAGCGCCATGAGTCGGGCGGTGTGCCCGGAGGGGGCGGTATCGAAGATGATGTGCTCAAACCCTCCACCATCCTGCTGCTCTTCGATGAGCTGCGCAATGCGCTCCAGCATCGCCGCCTCGTGCGTGCCGGGCGAGTGCCGGGCCAGGTCCAGGTGGCGGTCCACCTCGCGGTGGAGGCGTTCTGGCATGAAACGACGCATTTGCTTGGCGACGCCCTCTAGGTGCTCTTCCGTCGCCCGCGCCGGGTCGATCTCGATGACGCTTAAGTGGGGGCGGACGGTAGTGGGGACGTCGGAAAGCGCGGTGCCAAAGATGTGCCCCAGGTTGTGCGCCGGGTCGGTAGATACCAGCAGCACGCGCTTGCCTTCCTGGGACAGGCGCAGCGCGGTGGCGGTGGCCAGCGTGGTCTTACCCACTCCGCCCTTGCCGCCGAAGAACATGACGGGGGCTAGCAACATGAGATTCCGTTCAAAGGTGAGCGCTCCATGCCCATGCGCGTGTGCCAGGCGTGGAAATCTTCGTACATCAGCGGCAGTAGCTCCAAGGTGTAATAGCTGGCGGGATTCGGCAGGCCGAGGGCCTCCGAGAGGATAAGCAGCATGAAGAGGTCGTCTTCCTCCTGCTGCGCCTTAGCGAAGGAACGCCGATAGGGCGCGGAGTAGAACTCGTCTAGACCGCGCCCAAAGGCCTTCAGTTTATCGAGCATTGACCGGCAGGGGCGGCTCGATGTCTTCGTCCTTCCATACCACCTGCGGGGCCTTGCGGGCGCGGGAAATGGCGGCGATGGCTTCGGCGATGACCCAGATGGCGGCGACGATAATGACGCCATCGATAAGGAGCAGCAGCCAGTTTCCGGCCTGGAACAGCGTCTTGAGCTGCAGCACCGCCGCCCACAGAGACATGACGGTAACAAAAATCAACGGGAGCAGCACTGGCCACGTCGGGCGGCGCAGCTGGGTGAGGATGACCACGATGATGGACAGCGTCAGGCCTGCCATGAGCTGGTTGGTGGTGCCGAAGAGCGGCCAGATGAGCATGCCGCCGGAGCCGTCGACACCGGTGGAGAAGGTCAGGCCCAAAGCGCAGCCGACGGCGATGATGGTGGCAACCAGGCCGCTGAGCTTGATGCCCATGAGCTCGGCGGCCTCGGAGACCACCATGCGCTGCAGGCGTACACCGGAGTCCATCGTCGTCGCAGCAAAAAGCACGGCCATGGTGGCCAGGATGGTGGCGGAGAGCGAGGTGGGGATGCCCAAACCTTCGTTCATGAGGGCACCGCCGCCCTGGACGAAGGCGCCGACGCCGCCGGCGTTCCACTCGTTGTAGACGGCCTCCCAATCGGCGGCGGTCTTGAAACCGGATGTGGTGGCGACGATGGTGCCCAGTGCGAGGAGGCCCTCGCCCACGGCGCCGAAGTAGCCGACGAAGCGGGCGTCGGTTTCCTTATCCAGCTGCTTGGAAGAGGTACCGGAGCTCACCACGCCGTGGAAGCCGGAGACGGCGCCGCAGGCGATGGTGACGAAGAGCAGCGGGAAGATGCCTGGTGTGTTGTCAGGGACGTGATCCGACACGGTCGGTGCAACAACCTCGGGGCGGGTGATAAGGAAGGAGCCGTAGAGGATGATGAGGCCGACGAAGAGCTGCAGGCCGTTGATGTAGTCGCGCGGCTGCAACAGGACCCACACCGGCAGCAGGGAGGCGATGAAGGCGTAGACGAAGAGCAGGATGATCCACACGCCGCGGTCCGGGATGCCCAGGACGGTTTCCGGCAGGGCCAGCGGGACGCGGTCACCGATGATCATCAGCGCGTACAAGGCAGCGACGCCCACGATGGAGACGATGGTCAGGTTCCAACGGAAGCGGTAGATGGCCTGGCCGATGAGCAGGGCGACGAGGATGGCGCCCCAGGTGGGGATGACGGCGGTGGGCGTGGAAATCAGCAGGTTGGAAATGACCACCGCGAAGGCCGCGTTGACCATGAGCAGCAGCAGGAAGATCACGACGAGGAAGAGCGCGCGCCCGCGGGCGCCGATATAGCGCCCAGAGAGCGTGCCGATGGACTGTCCGCGGTGGCGCTGGGAAGCCCACAGCGCGCCCAGGTCATGCATTCCGGCAAAGAAGACCGTGCCGAGCGTGACCCAGAGGAAGGCTGGTAGCCAGCCCCAAATCACGGCGACGGCGGGGCCGATGATGGGTGCAGCACCCGCGACCGAGGTGAAGTGATGGCCCCACAGCACGTATTTGTTAGTAGGGACGTAGTCGACACCGTCCTCCATGGTGTGGGAGGGCGTGGAGAAATTATCAGAGAGCTGATACACCTTCGACGCAAGGAAGCGGGAGTACAGCAGGTAGCCCGCCACCATCATGGCGAGTCCGATAAAGACGAGAAGAAGTGAGTTCACAAAACCACCTGAAGAGAGTCAATTGAGATGTCGCATCAACGTCGACTCGTCTTTTGAGAGCAAGCCTGTAATACGCATCCCTGTGTGCAGGTGGTGTGAATTATGCCATAGCTGTTTTGCGAAGGTGGGTTTAATTTCTAAATCCCTATAGGGAAGGGTGGGGCAGAAGGGGGTGTGGTTCATCACCGCTCACGGGCTGCGGATTGCCTTGACCGATAGGCCAACTGCCCTACATGACGAAGATCCCCCTCGGATCGGCAATGGCGGCGCATAACTTTGGCAACTCGGGCAGTTTCGCCTCGCGCACCGGGAGCAGGAGTCCTGTGCAAAGGCCTGCAGCTTGTTGAAAACGCGAAACCGCGCCGAGCCTCATTGAAGAGGACCCAGCGCGGTCGAAGCAATATGGCCTTAAAGGAGGCCGGAGTGCTTACTTGGTAGCAGCAGCGTAACGCTCAGCAACGTCATCCCAGTTGAAGACGTTCCAGACAGCCTTGACGTAGTCAGCCTTCACGTTCTTGTACTGGAGGTAGAAGGCGTGCTCCCACATATCCAGCATCAGCAGCGGGGTGAAGTTCACCGAGATGTTGCCCTGCTGATCAGTGAGCTGCTCAATAATCAGGCGACCAGCAACGTGGTCGTAGCCCAGAACTGCCCAACCGGAGCCCTGCAGGCCGGTCGCAACAGCGGAGAAGTGAGCCTTGAACTTCTCGAAGGAACCGAAGTCGCGGTTAATAGCTTCAGCCAGCTCGCCGGTCGGCTCGCCGCCACCGTTCGGGGAGAGGTTCTTCCAGAAGATGGAGTGGTTGGTGTGGCCACCCAGGTTGAAGGCAAGGTTCTTGGACAGAGCGCGGATAGCGTCAGCGTTAGCCTCGCCGTTGCGCTGCTCCTCCAGAGCCTCGAGCGCAGCGTTAGCGCCAGCAACGTAGCCAGCGTGGTGCTTGGAGTGGTGCAGCTCCATGATCTCAGCGGAGATGTGCGGCTCCAGAGCGTCGTATGCGTAGTCGAGTTCAGGAAGTTCGTAAACAGCCATTTGTGTCATCCTTTCTTTGGGGTACGAGGCCCCATCGTAGGGCGCGGATGAGGATTTGGCCACAATAATTTTTTAATGGGAACCGCCGTGAACGAAAACCTGGATTGCAAGCGGCGTAGCGGAGTATAAGGGGAGGACAACACTACGCGAAGGAGAATCCTGCATGTTTCTTTTCAAGCCAGAACCCAAGCTGGTGGCAGCGGAGGACGCCCTTCCCGGGCGATCCGAGCCCGTCTTGGACAACCCGCAGCCCCATGCGGTCCTGGGGACTCCTATCACCGGTCCGTGGAAGGAAGGGCAGAAGTCCCTCATCATTGCCATCGGCTGTTTCTGGGGCGCGGAGAAGATGTTCTGGGAAACCGAGGGTGTGGAGTCGACGTCCGTGGGCTATGCGGGTGGCACCACTCCTAACCCGACGTACTACGAGGTCTGCCGCGGGCTGACCAACCACGCGGAGGCCGTGCAGATTACCTACGACCCACAGCGTGTGAGCCTGCGCGACCTAGTGGTCAAGGCTCTGGAGGCGCACGATCCGACCCAGGGCTTCCGACAGGGCAATGACGTCGGTACGCAGTACCGCTCGGCGTTCTATCCAGAGGCCGGCGAGGAGCGCCAAGAGATCCAGCAGCTCGTGGATTCCTACGCGGGCAAGCTTGCCGACGCCGGCTTCGGCGCCACCACCACCGAGGTCACCCTCCTCGGTGAGACGGACTCGGGGGAGTATTACCTGGCCGAGGATGAGCACCAGCAGTACCTACACAAGGTGCCCAACGGTTACTGCCCGCATCACAGCACCGGCGTCAAGTGTGGCTAGCGCAGTGAGCGCACTGGCGCGCAGCTAGAGCTGCTTGCGCACGTGCGTGCGGAAGTCGGAAGGTTTGTTGAGCTGGTCGCGCTCCACAAAGTCCCGCATGCGCTCAGCGAGCTCCGGAGTGAGCTGGGTGCGCGTTTGGGATCCGAGGACGGAATCCCAGTACCAAAAGGTTTCCTCAAAGTAGTTGTGGCCGTGGCCGCCCGGCACGTTGAGCGAGTTGATCTGGTCCAGTGCTACCTGCCAGAAGGTGATGAACGGGTGCCAGCGCAGGTTCTTAAAGGTATCTGCGTACAAGGTCTGCGGGGTCGGTTCGTGGATCCAGTTGGGGCGGGCATAGATGAGCTTGCTGTCCCACCACACGATGGCATCGGAGGCGTGCTGCCCCACCGCCACGCGCGGGCGCTCCCAGGGGCCATAGGGTTCGCCGAAGGCATCGTGTTCCATGTGGGCGGGAACGCTGGCGAAGCGGAGGTGCCGGCCGCCGTCGATAAGCGGCAGGCGTTCCAGGGAACCGCGTTCGCGGTGCAGGCGCCGCATGAAGCTGGTCATCCGAGGCGGCCCAGTGAACACCGCACCATCGCAGGCGGCTAGCAGTTCTTCGAGCGTCTCGTAGTTTTCCACGATGGCATAGCAGCCCAAGGACTCGCCGCTTAAGTACAGCTTCGGGCGGTTGTCCTCGGGCAAGAGTGCGAGGCGGGCATGAACGGCGGCGATGAGCTCGCGCGCAAAGGTACGGGAGAGGTTCTTGTCCACCAGGTAGGAAAACATGGAGGGAAGGTAGTCAAATTGCAGGGCTACGGTGGCGCAATTTCCGCGCGTGAGGAATTCATAGCCGCTGACCGAATAATTGTTGATCCAGCCTGAGCCGGAGGGCATCTGCAGCACGATGGTGTCGCGGTGGAATGCGCCCGTGCGATCCATCTCCGCCACCGCGTGGCGGGCGGCGGCGTGCGGACCACGGCCGCGGATGAGCCCGATGTAAATACGGATCGGCTCGTGGGCGCGTTCGAAGTGCATGACCTCTTTGATGTCCTGGGCGCGTGGGCCGCGGTCGAGGAAGGCCCTGCCCTGGGAGCCGACGGCCGTCCACGGCTCGTGGGACCAGGGGCTTCCCGAGCGTTCCGGCTCCCACGGCATCGCGGAGCCTGGGTACACCAATTTATTGAGGGCCAGACCTTGGATGGAGGCCCTGCGGAGCAGCCGGCGCCACACCATGCGGTCGCTGACTACGGCCGCAGCGAAGCCGACCGCGCCGCCGGCTAGCGGCCACGCTATCCACCTGGGCAGCCAGCGCTGCACCTGGCGGGAAAGCTGGGTGACGGCGATCTGCGCTGCTTCCCCGACGATGAGCAGGGCGCCGTAGCCCGCGGTGCCCACCACCATGCCCAGTGCTGCGGATTGGGGGCCGCGGTCATTGAGCTTGCTTACGAGGCGGGCTTGTTCTGATTGGTTGCGCAGGGAGCGTATGCCCGCGATGAATGTTCCGAGCCCAAGCAGGTAGTAGGAGTAGCGCCGGGTGGTGGGGCCCACGTGGTCCTGGGGGCGTCGCCCAGCGAGGCGGAGCCCGCGCTTCGCTGCGAAGGCCGCGGTGGTAGCGGCGAGGTGTCCCGCACCTTGGCCGATGGCCACGTTGGCGGCGGTGACCCACCACGGGCGTGGCAATAGCGACGGGGAGACGGCTGCCCAGGTTGCTACCTCCGCGCCGAAGATCCCGGGCCACATATTTTGCGGCAGGCGCCGCCGGCCGGTCATGCGCATGCCGGGTGTGAGATCGCTGATGAGCTCCAGGGAAAAGATTGCAGCCTGAAGGCCCTTCTGGGCGGTTGTCAGTGCGACGCGGCGTGCGAGTTGACGCATGGTGGCCATTGAACCAGCTTTAGCGCGGGCGCGCAGGGAAGCCTCAAACCGTGCACAATCGGACATGAAAATGTGAGATCGGACTACTGGTCCTGTGAATTCGGGCGCATAACGAGCAAAATTCGGACATTGGGGGCACAATAGGAGGCATGGGAAATCATGTTGGAAACAAAGTAGTACTCATCGGTGCTGGCGACGTTGGAGTTGCTTACGCCTACGCTCTGGTCAACCAGGGCACTGTTGACCACCTGGCCATCATCGACATCGACGAAAAGAAGCTCGAAGGCAACGTCATGGACCTCAACCACGGCGTTGTCTGGGCCCCGTCCCGCACCCGCGTGACCAAGGGCACCTACGAAGACTGCAAGGACGCCTCCATGGTCGTCATCTGCGCCGGTGCTGCGCAGAAGCCTGGTGAGACCCGCCTGCAGCTCGTGGACAAGAACGTCAACATCATGAACTCCATCGTGGCGGACGTCATGAAGAATGACTTCGACGGCATCTTCCTGGTCGCCTCCAACCCGGTGGACCTGCTGACCTATGCAGTGTGGAAGGCCTCCGGCTTCCCGCACCAGCGCGTCATCGGCTCCGGCACCGTTCTGGACTCGGCCCGCTACCGCTACATGCTCTCTGAGATGGATGACGTGGCGCCGACCTCCGTCCACGCCTACATCATTGGTGAGCACGGTGACTCCGAGCTGCCGGTCGTCTCCTCCGCCAACATCGCAGGTGTCTCCCTGTCCCACCGTTCTGAGAAGGACCCGGGCTACAACGAGCGCATCGAGAAGATCTTCGAGGACACCCGCGACGCTGCCTACCACATCATCGACGCTAAGGGCTCCACCTCCTACGGCATCGGCATGGCCCTGGCCCGCATCACCCGCGCGGTCATCCAGAACCAGGCCGTCGCCCTCCCGGTCTCTGCTTACCTGCAGGGCGAGTACGGCCACGAGGATGTCTTCATTGGCACCCCGGCCATCGTTGACCGCTCCGGCGTCAACCGCGTTATCGAGCTGGCCCTCGATGACCACGAGAAGGAGCGCTTTGAGAACTCCTTCAACACGCTCAACACCATCAAGGAAGAAATCTTCGGCTAGTGAAGATCGTCGCCCACAGGGGATACTCCGGGAAATATCCGGAGCTATCCCCTCTTGCCTTTGAAAAAGCGCTCGCGCTTCCCATTCACGGTATCGAGTGCGATATCCGCCTGAGCAGTGATGGCAAGGTGGTGGTTCACCACGATCCCACCCTGGACCGCACCACGAACGGCTCAGGGCGAGTGTCTCGCCTGACCTGGGAGGAACTGCGCCGCCTGAAGATTGATGGCGGCCAGCGCATGCTGCTTCTCGACGAGCTCCTGGAGATGCTCGGGGATAAGAAGCACCACCTCTACATTGAGACCAAGCACCCCTCGGGGCAGGGCGACATCCTCGAAGAACAAATGGTGCTGCGGTTGCGCTATGCAGGGCTTCTCGACGACCCCCGGATCCACATGATTTCCTTTTCTCACCGGGCTATTCGTCGAATGGCGGCGCTCGCCCCGCACGTCGACCGCATCTACCTGCGCCGCGATTGGGAGCGCCATTTCAACCGCCCCGATATCCTGTTATCGCAGCCCACTGGCCTGGGCATGTCGCTGTTGCGCGGCAAGCTGCAACCTGGTGCCATTGGCGCGCATGGTCTGCCCACGTACATGTGGACCATCGATAAACCTGAAGATATGAAGTGGGCGTGGGCCAATGGGGTGGATATTCTCGCCACGAACCAACCGGAAGTGGCCCTGCATGCCATTGAGCTGTAATGAACAGGTAAGTTGTTCAGTATGGCCAAGAAGAAAAAGAAGAACGAACAGCTGCCGGAGGGCATGTCCCGCCGCCAAGCTAAGCTCGCTGCCCGCGCCGCCGAGCGCGCTGCCCTGGAAAAGGACCCTCGCCCCTTTGGTGGGCTGGCCGCTGAGGCTAGCCTCGTCGCCCTGCAGGAATTTGTTCCTTCCGCAACGGCGAAGCTGTCCGTCAAGGGCTTTGACAAGGACGTTTACGTCGCTACCGTGCTGCCCGGTGCTACCGCGGCGCTCATCCGTGATGAGGAATCCGGTGGTGAGGCCTTCGTGGGACTGCAGGTGCAGTCTCACACGCACAACCCGGGCCGCGACCTGGCTTTCGCCCTGAACTGGGTGAAACACAACACGCCGGGCTCCACCCTCGAGTCCACCGCTGCTGATGGCTCCCAGCCGGAGCTCAAGGAGCTGCTGGAAGAGGACGCCGAGCTGGAGATCAACGTCTACCAGGACTTCGCGTGGTGGATGCCGGAGGGCGCACAGGTTCCGCCGCAGATGGCGCAGGCTCTGCAGCGCGCCAACGATTCCGTCATCGAGTCCTACCAGGTGGGCCAGGAGGCCGAAGGTTTTGCCGGCACCGCCTTCTGGGCTAACGCCGGTGGTGGCAAGGCTCACATCCGCTGGGTCCGTCCGTGTGATGACGAGAGTGCTTTCCTCAATGCGCTGGCGCGCGTGGCCGCTCGCGGTGAGCTCAACTTGGGTGAGGGCACCAAGTTCGCCGGTGTCTTCCGCACCCACGGGCTGATCGCCCCGGTCTTTGACCTCGACCCTGAGGTCGCGCACGACTCCTACGAGGCCGAGCTGTCTCGCGTGAACAAGGCGCTGGAGGAGGAGATCTCCAACGACGCCAACCTCGACGCCGATGAGCGCAAGCAGCTGCAGAACATCAAGTCCCGTCAGGTGACGCTGCGCTAGTACCGCGGTGCCTCCGCCCCGAGGTGTAGGTACCGATCGATCATTTAAGGCTCCAAAACCTTGGCGGTTTTGGAGCCTTATTTGATCGAAACGACCGGCCGAATCTTAGCGCAGGGAGTCCCAGAGGGCTTGGGCTTCAGCGTCATCCCAGAGGACAACATTGCCCACGACCGTGTCCTGGAAGCCGCCGATCGGCACAGTCTTTGTCTCCACGCCTGAGGCCATGGACAGCGCCACGCGGGCAAGGTGCCACACGTGGTCCTTCTCGTTGACGATGAAGGAATCCGCGGTGTGGTTGACCAGGGAGACGGCCTTGAAGGGGTTGCCGATGGTGGAGAAGGACGTTGCCTTATCCAGCAGCGCGGCGAAGAACTCGCGCTGGCGCTCGACGCGGTCCAAGTCACCCATCGCGGTAGCGCGGGTGCGCACGTATCCGAGGGCATCCGGGCCGCGGAGCTTCTGGCATCCCGCCTGAAGGTCGATGCCGGCGAGCGGATCGTTGATGGGCTCCTTGACGCAAATCTCCACGCCACCGACGGAATCCACGACGTTGGCTAAGCCACCCATGCCGATCTCCGCATAGTGATCGATGTGGAGGCCGGTGGCTTGTTCCACGGTGTGGGTCAGCAGCTGGGGCCCACCGTAGGTGAAGGCAGCATTGACCTTGTCCATGCCGAAGCCGGGCACGTCGACGTAGCTATCGCGTGGAATGGAGACCAGCTGGGCCTTTCCGGAGCTGGGGATGTGAAGAAGCATGATGGTATCGGTGCGGCCGACGCCTACATCGCCACCGGTACCTAGCTCCGCTTGTTGTTCCTCGGTGAGGCCCTGGCGCGAGTCCGAGCCCACCAACAGCCAGTTCGTCCCGGAGGTCGGCGCCACTTGCTCGGTGGGCAGGGCATCGATCCGGGTCAGGCGCGAATCCGTCCACAAGGTGAAGGCCACCATGAAGACGAGGGCGATGACGATGAGCCAGCCCAGGCAACCGAAGACCTGCTTGGCCGGGTTGACCTTCTTGCGGCGGCTATGCGGGCGCCGAGCAGGACGCCCGCGGGACGCAGTCTGTGGGGAGTAGCTGCGCGGCGGTGCGTCGGGGTTTCGCCGGTATGCGCCGACAGCAGGTTCCCGGGCGGGCATGTTCTGCTGGGGCGCCGGGCGCGGTGATGCCTCCTGAGCCATATAAGCTTCGACGTCGAAGCGAGTTTCCTCCGGACGCGAGCGCTGCGCGCCGGGGCGCTGCGCACTGGGGCGCTGAGCGCGAGAAGAAGAGTGCGTGGGATTAGCTCGCTGCCCGGAGGGGCGGCGACGCACCGGGCGTCCATAACGATCCCGCAGGGGCTGCCCGTCAGCGCCAAGGACGAACTCACCGGCATCCTGCCCGGCAGCATGCGCACCGCGCGGGCCATCCGGGCCGTGGGGGTGGGCCGGGCCAGTGGCACCCGCGCGGCGGGAATCGCCGTGGGGATCGCCAGCGCGGCGGGAATCGCGCTCTGGATCGTGTCCTTGGTAGGTCATGGGGAACACTGTACCGCGAAATCACTTCCGCCCCACCTTTCACACAGGGCGCGGTCGTGGTCTTTTCGGTGCCACGAGCCCTCGGCCCGCGCTTAAGCACCGAAGAGCAATGTGTAGCCCACGAAAGCGATGGCGTCGATCAGAAAATGCGCGATGACCAGAGGCCACACCTTCCCCGTGCGGTGGAAGTACCAGCCATAGAGCACGCCCATGATGATATTGCCGAAGCCTGCGGAAACACCCTGGTAGAGATGATAAGAGCCGCGCAGGATGGAGGAAGCAGCCAGCGTTGCGGGCAGGGTCCACCCAGACTGCTTGAGCCTGGTCATGAACCAGTACACCACCACCAGCTCCTCCGCCCACGCGTTGGCGAAGGACTTGATGAGCAGCACCGGGATCTCAATCCAACTGTCAAAAGCCCCCGGCACCACCTCCTTGGTCCAACCGAAGTGCAGCGCCACGTAATACAGCACCAACCCCGGCAGACCAATGACTGCCGCCAACGCCGCGCCGTGCACACCATCGCGCCACTGCGGGCGGGGCGGGAAGGAGATCAGATAGAGCGCAAGCGCTCCCCACGCGAAGAGCACCGCGGCGCTGCAGAGCTGGAAAGCAAGGTCGAGCAGCGTGGTCGCCGACTGCGAGGCGTTGATGGTGACCGATTGCTCGTTGAGCGGGGCCGGGTTGAGCAGGGAGTCAGTCAACCGCAGCGCGGCGCGCACGCCCGAGATGCCAAACGTGATGGTGAGGACAATGAGGATTTCCGCGCGCAGGCGTGAGCGCGCGGTCATGGGTGAAGCACCTGGGCGAGGCCGAGGAGGGAGGCGTCGTCAAGCGTGATTGAACCCAACTGCACGCCCACGGGCGGGTGATCGCGCACCGGCCACGGCACGGAGATAGCGGGCAGCTGCGCCACGTTGAACAACGAACCCCACGGTGACCACCGCGTTTGCTCATCAAAGTTGGCCTGGTGCTCTAGCGCTAGGAAGTGCCCACGACGGGGCGGATCGAAGGCCAGCAAGGGGCTCAAGATGGCATCGACTTCCCATTCTTGTGCCAGCAGCTCCGGCAGCTGCGCGGCGTGCGCGCGGGCTGAGGCGAATTCGGAATCCGTGACGCGCCGGCCCTTCGCACGGATCCACTCCGCGTAACCCTCCGCGAAGTCAAGGCCGGCCAGCCGGCGGCTAAAGATGTGTTGAAAGGCCTCAAAGGTAGTCGCGGCCTGGGGGTAAGGGGAAATGGCCACGGTTTCAAATCCCGCGCCTTCAAAGGTGGCGGTGGCCTCTGCGACCGCGCGCAGCATGTGCGGGGCCACCTCGGTGTTAGCGAAGAGGGGATCCGTCAGCACTCCGATGCGGGCGCGCCGGGCGCGCGGACGAAGGCCGTGCAGCGTTGCGGTATCGGCGATGCTGCGCGTGATGAACCCCTGCACCGAGAGGTCCTCACCGCCGGGCTTGAACCCGACGACGCCACAGGCGGCAGCCGGCACGCGGATGGAGCCTCCGCCGTCGGAGGCATGCGCAGCGCGCAGCAGACCCCGCGCCACCTGGACCGCCGCTCCACCGGAGGAACCGCCCGGGGTATGGCCCGGGTAGAGCGGGTTATCCGGGTGGGGCAGGCCTACGGGTTCGGTGTCCACGCGCAGGCCCAGTTCGGGCGCGGCGGACTTGCCGACGATGAGCGCGCCGGCGTCGATCAGCTCCTGCACGAAAGGATCGGTCTCCTCCGCCACGTAAGCGCGCTCGGCATGACCGAGCGTGGTGGGCATGCCGGCGACGTCATTGAGATCCTTGACCGAGAGAATCCAGCCGCTCAAGCGCCCGTGCGTGTGCGGCCGGCGCTCGAGATCGAGGTACGTGAAGCCGTGCTCCGCGGGGCCCAGACCAGATAGATCCTCGCGCAGCTTGTCCAGAGTGAACTCGGTGCTGTCCATGGCGGCTCAGTTTAGTAGTTACGTGAGATAAAGTTGCTGTCATGAGCACCACCATCGCATTCCTCGGGCCCGCCGGAACCTTCACGGAAGCGGCGATGCAGCACTTCGCCGCAGACTTTGCTTCCCCCGAGGGGCTGCCGGTGAACTCGCCGGCCGAGGCGCTGGCGGCGGTGCGCTCTGGTGCGGCGGACTATGCCTGCGTGGCTATCGAAAACTCCGTGGACGGTCCGGTGACTGCCACCTTTGACGCGCTTGCCGACGGCTCCCGGGTCCAGATCTACCGCGAAGTAGACCTGCCGGTGTCCTTCTCCATTCTGGTGCGCCCCGGCACTTCCGCGGAGACTCTTCGCACCTTCTCCACGCATCCTGTGGCCTACCAGCAGGTGCGCGGTTGGTTGGAGCAGAACCTGCCGGGCGTGGACTATGTTCCGGCGGCGTCGAATGGCGCGGCGGCGCAGGCCGTGGCGCGAGGGGAGGTGGATGCCGCGGCTGCCCCGGCACGGGCAGCGGAGGTCTTCGGGCTGGAGTCTCTTGCGGAGAACGTGGCGGATGTCGCGGGGGCCACGACGCGATTCGTCCTCGTGGGGCCGGCCGGAAAGCCCACCGCGCGGACCGGCAAGGACAGGACGTCCGTCATCTTCACCCTTCCCAATGAGCCCGGCTCCCTGGTTGGGGCCCTGCAGGAATTCGCGCACCGCGGGGTGGACCTCTCCCGCATCGAATCGCGTCCGCTGCGCACCGTCTTCGGTAACTACCGTTTCCATGCCGACCTCATCGGACACATCGAGGACCAGCCGGTCGCGGAGGCGCTGCGGGCGCTGTGGTTGCGCGCGGAGGATGTCGTTTTCGTGGGTTCCTGGCCTTCCGTGGTGGCGCTAGGGGAGGCCCCACGGGATTTGGCGCGGTTGAAAGAGGCCGATGAATGGGTAGCGCAGGCGCGCACCGGCCAATAGTGTGGTGAAGCATGACCGGAAGAATCATCCTGCTGCGCCACGGCCAGACCTTTTCCAATATTGACCGCATCATGGACACCCGCCCGCCGGGCGCCGAGCTCACCGAGCGCGGCCGCGGCCAGGCGGAAGATGTTGGCCGCGAGTTGGCTGAGCTGTGCGCGGGGCGCCGCGTGCGCTTTGTGTGCTCTATTGCCCTGCGCGCCCAGCAGACCGCGATGCTGGCCGCCCGCACATACGGCGAGGCCGCCGATGAGCGCAACGTCTCGGTGGAGGTGCGTGTAGGCCTGCACGAGGTCTTTGCCGGTGAGCATGAAATGAGTGGCAGCGAGGATACCCACCGCGAATACATGGTGGCGCTGCGCGGCTGGCTCGACGGCGATGAAGCTGCCCGGATGCCTGGCGGTGAGAGCTACGTGGATGTGCTCGAGCGCTACCAACCGGTGTTGGAGGATCTTGCTGCGGAGCTGGAGGATGATGAGGATATAGTCGTCGTCAGCCACGGTGCTGCCATCCGCGTGGTGACCACGCATGCCTGCGGCGTGGACCCCGACTTTGCCTATACCGGCTACATGCCGAACTGCCGTTTTACCCTCATGGAGCCGCAGGGTCAGCCTTTTGGCCAGTGGACGCTGGAGCGCTGGGCGGATACCGAGGTCTAGTTTCGCGCGGCCACGGTAGGCACCCGGCGGGGCGCCTACCCCCAGCCGAGCTCGTGGAGGCGGTCCTCCTCGAAACCGAAATAGTGCCCGACCTCGTGGAAGACGGTCACCATGACCTCGTGGGCGAGCTCCTCCTCGGAGTTGCTGATGGCCTGCAAAGGTTGTCGGTAAATGGAGATGGTATCCGGCAAGTAGCCGGTGTGCGAGGCGGTGCGGTGCGTGAGCATCACGCCTTCGTAGAGGCCCAGCAGGTTAGGGTTTTCTGGGTTTTCTTCCTCCACCAAGATGACCAGGTTGCGCATCTGGTCGACGAATCGATCGGGGATCTTATCCAGGGCCTCACCGACTAGCTCTTCGAAGCGTTCCTCGCTGACCTCGTACATGTGCTTACTCCCTGTGGAATAGTCGGGGTTTATTGGGCCGGCGCCGGTGCAGTAGTGGCGGCGGGAACGGCACTGTCGCCAGCCGGCTGGGAGTTCTCGCCGCCCGGCTGGGCGTTCTGATCACGCAGCGGGTTGCGCTTCGGCTGCTCGGTGGGCGGGGCGCCGTTGATGTTCAGGGAATCTCGTCCCTCCGCAGCGGAGCCGGTAATGGTGGAAAACAGACCTTCGTTGACATGGATGAGGGAGCAGTTCACCGAACGGGAGCCGGCCTCCCAGGACTCGCGGTTCATCGCGCCCCAGAAAGGCTGCAGTGTGGATTGGTAGAGGTTTTCCTCGCCGCCCAGGTAGTCCATGGCGTCCTGAGTACACGTTTCGGAGAGGAACTTATCCATGTCCTCGTCGTTGGGGTAGCCATCGGGGAATTTCTCGGCCAGGTTAATGACGGATACGGTCTCCATCTGGTGCGGCTCGCTACACGGCACGGTGCTGAGCACCTGGTTCTCATCCACCTTGCGGCATTCGCCGGGCTTGGCGACGACCGCCTGGTCCACCTCACTGACCTTGCCGGTGGATTCCTGGGGGACGCCGTTGGCGTCGGTGGTCTGCAGGCCGCACAGCAAGGTGCGGTCGCCCTGTTCCCAGGAGGCGGCCGGCGGCAGGATGGAGGCGATGTCGTAGCGGCCGTTGGGATCCCACTTGCCGTTGAGGTAGCTCACCGTGGGGGCTTCGCAAAGCTCGTCGCGCAGGGCGTTTTGCCGTGTGATGTCGGGGCGCTTGGCATTGGGGCCGAACTCGCTGGTGGGGTAGGCGCTGAGGTCCTCGCGGGAGGAGACCTCGAAGCGGTGCGGCTTATCGCAGCTGGTCTGCTCGAAGCCGGTGGCAGTGCCGTCTGGGGCGATGTCCCACGTCACGCACGAACCAGCGGAGGCGGTAGTAAAGGATGCGATCTCTCCTTCGGAGGGATCGGCGGCCTGACTGCCGTCGGCGCTGGGGGCAGCGGAGCCTTGTGCGGCCGAATCGGTACCGGTTGGCTCGCCGCTAAAGAGGCCGTAGGACGCCATGAAGGCGGCCGCGGCCACGGCTGCAACGAGGACGACGCGGATGGCGGAGGCGGAGCGCCACGCAGATGAAGTGCTCATAGAACTCTTCATACTACTCCCTTAGCGTCCCTGGCTTCTAGCCCGCCCGGCGCCGTGCGGGAGCACGGCGCCGCTAGATACGTGCGCGGGAGACGTGCGTTGTGAGCCGGTAGCGGTCTGTGCGGTAGACCGAGGAGCACCATTCAACCGGTCGGTCCCCCGAGCGGGCGAGGCGGGTGATGTGCAGCAGTGGGGTGCCCGGTGAGACGTCGAGAAGCTCGGCGATGTCCTCGTCTGCCGCGACGGCCGTGACCGTCTGCTCGGCCTCGGTGATGGGGACCTCGAAGGTGCTATCCAAAATCGCGTAGACGGAATTGTAGATGTCATTCTCCAGCAGCGACGGCGCAAAGGTGGAGTTGTACCAGCCATCGTCGATGGAATAGGGCTCGCCATCGCCTAAGCGCAGGCGCCGCAGGTGGGTATGGGCCACGGTGGTTTCCGTGCCGAAAAACTCGCAGACCTCACTGGGGGCGGTGCTGCGCTCGCCCAGCAGGATCCGCGAGGAAGCTTGTACCTTTTGGTAGCCCATCTCATCGGAAAAGGACGCCAGATGGAGCCGGGAGACCAGTGGATTCGGAGCCACGAAGGTACCTTTACCGCGCACGCGGCGCAGGCGGCCCTCCGCCACCAAGTCACCAATGGCGCGGCGCACGGTGATGCGGGAGACGCCGTAAGTTTCCTCGAGAATGCGCTCGCCCGGGAGGATGTCACCAGGTTTGAGGGTGGTGCGGCAGAGCTCGGAGAGAATATCCCGCAGCTGAGCGTGCTTGGGCACGGGGCCGTCGGTAATAATGTGAGCTGCCATGTTATCCATGATAGCCAGCTGGTTATGACCAGCGCAAAGGTGTGGCCGTGCGCTAGACTATCCGGCGTGATTGATCTC
Source organism: Corynebacterium sp. HMSC074A09 (assembly GCF_001811545.1). Classification (NCBI taxonomy): domain Bacteria; kingdom Bacillati; phylum Actinomycetota; class Actinomycetes; order Mycobacteriales; family Corynebacteriaceae; genus Corynebacterium; species Corynebacterium sp. HMSC074A09. The sequence goes on from NZ_KV805146.1 coordinate 31,861, forward strand.
AAATTTCTTCGCGAAAATCCCGATGTCGTCCGCGCCTCTCAGGTAAACCGTGGGGAGGACCCCGCCCTGGTGGACCAGCTGCTCGCCGCCGATGAGCAGCGCCGCGCGGCAATTGTGAAGGCTGACCAGCTGCGCTCGGAGCAGAAGGCCTTTGGCAAGAAGATTGGCCAGGCCTCCCCGGAAGAGCGCCCCGCGCTGCTGGAGGGCTCCAATGAGCTGAAGGAAAAGGTCAAGGCGGCCGGCGAGGAAGCGGCCGCGGCCGAAGCCAAGGTGGAGGAGCTGCAGTACCAGCTCTCCAACGTGGTGGAGGGTGCCCCGGCTGGTGGCGAGGATGATTTCGTCGTGCTCGAGGAGGTCGGTGAGAAACCGCAGTTCGACTTCGAGCCGAAGGATCACCTGGAGTTGGGTGAGACGCTGGGGCTTATCGACGTCAAGCGGGGCGCCAAGGTCGGCGGCGCACGTTTCTACTACCTCACCGGCGACGGCGCCTTCCTGCAGCTGGGCATGCTTATGCTGGCTGCGCAGAAGGCCCGTGAGGCCGGCTTTAGCCTCATGATCCCGCCGGTGCTCGTGCGCCCGGACGTGATGCAGGGCACCGGTTTCTTGGGTCAGCATGCGGATGAGGTCTACTACCTGCCGGCGGATGATCTCTACCTGGTCGGTACTTCGGAGGTGGCTCTGGCTGGCTACCACAAGGAAGAGATCATCGACCTGTCCAAGGGCCCGCTGCAGTATGCGGGCTGGTCCTCCTGCTTCCGCCGCGAGGCGGGTTCGCACGGCAAGGACACCCGCGGCATTCTGCGCGTGCACCAGTTCGACAAGCTGGAGATGTTTGTCTACTGCAAGCCGGAAGACGCCGAGGAGATGCACCAGAAGCTGCTGAACATGGAAAAGGACATGCTCGCGGCGATGGAGCTGCCCTACCGCACCATCGACATCGCGGGCGGAGACCTCGGTTCTTCTGCAGCCCGCAAGTTCGATAACGAGGCGTGGGTGCCTACCCAGGGCACGTACCGCGAGCTCACTTCGACCTCGAACTGCACCACCTTCCAGGCGCGCCGCCTCTCCACGCGCTACCGCGACGAGAACGGCAAGACCCAGTACGCCGCCACGCTCAACGGCACCCTGGCTACCACCCGCTGGCTCGTGGCCATCCTGGAGAACCACCAGCAGGCAGATGGGTCCGTCGTGGTTCCGGAGGCATTGCGCCCATTCGTGGGTAAGGACGTTCTTTACCCCGTAAACTCCTAGAAGAATGACAGGAGGCGCCGCAGGCGCCCCCTTCGATCCCCGGTTGTGCCCTCTTAAGGCCCTAAATCCTCCCTGGAGCATCATGAGCGTTGTGACTAATTTCCTCTACCGGCAGATTACGCACATTGGCCGCGGGGTGACTTTGGCCCAGGGGCTGAAGATGCGCCTGTCCGGCGAGGAGAATATCCCGGATAAGGGCGGGGCCGTCATCGTGTGCAATCACACCGGCTACATGGATTTCCTCTTCGGGGCCTTCTTGGCTTATCGCAAGCGGCGTTTGGTGCGCTACTTGGCTAAAGCCTCCATCTTCCAGACGCCGGTGGCCGGTCAGCTTTTTCAGGTGATGGGGCATGTTCCGGTGGATCGCATCGATGGCGGGGCGTCGATTGTCAAAGGCATCGAGCTGGCCAAGAATGGCGAGCTCGTGGGTGTGTTTGCGGAGGGCACGATTTCCCGCAGCTTCGAGATTCGCAGCATGCGCAACGGTGCGGCGCGTATCGCCCACGGCGCGGGTGTTCCGATCATCCCGCAGGTCATCTTCGGCTCCCAGCGCATTTGGACGAAGGGCCAGAAGAAGCACCTAGGCCGCACCAAGACCCCAGTGCTGATCACGGCTCTTGAGCCCTACTACACCACGGGCGATTTCGATGCGGATATCGCGGAGGTGCGCCGCCGGATGCAGGAGGCTCTGGAGGGGCTGTGGGCTCAGTACGAGGAGGAATTCGGCCCGATGCCGGCTGGCGAATACTGGGTACCGGCCCGTAAGGGTGGGGGCGCGCCGACGCTGGAGGAGGCCGAGGCCCAGGACTCCGAGGTGGAGACTGAGCGCTACCGTGTGCGCCGGCTGCGCGATGATCTGACCAATCTCAAGGAGCACGTGTCCGAGGCCACCGTGGAGCTCATGCGCGACCGGATGGCGTTGATGAAGCCGGGTAGTAATGAGGAAACCGGTACCGCAGAAGCCGGAGCCGAGGCCGCCGAGAAGGACCGCCCGCGTACCGCGCCGGAAACCCTTGAGTGGATCAAGGAAAACCTCAACTCGGTGGTCGAAGAGGCTATGCGCGGCGTAGAGGAGGGCCGCGAAAAGGTCACGGGGGTGATGGCGCAACTGAAGTCTGATGTCATGGAGGCTCAAGCTTCCATGACTGCGAGCAGCAAGGAAATCTTCGCTGGTTCCGTCGTGGAACAGGGGTTGCTCTCCGCGGCGACGCAATCTCGGCTCATCGTCTCGCGCCTGCCGCACCGCGTGAAGGCGCAGTATTCCGAAGCGCCGCGCGTGATCGTGGCGGATCAGAGCGCGCTGAGCATGGAAAACGGGGAAATCTCGACGCGGCTCCAAGAAGCGCTAACGCAGCTCCACCCGCAGGTTGAGGAGTTCGTCGTGCTCTCGCCACAGGGCGAGGTACTGGACGCTGCCGCCTTCGGGGACCTCCCCCAATCGTGTTGGCGCATCGCCTGCTCGGACGGTGCCGAAGGGGTGCAGTTCAACGATGCCCCCGGGGGAGTGGTGGCGACGGCCTCTTCCCCCGCGGAGGGGCTGGCGGCCGTGGTGAAGAAGATTGGGGCCGAGCCGAAGGATCTCTTGTTCTTTGCCAATGAGCCGGGGGATGAAACCTTTGCGGAGGGCGGGGATGGCGTCGCCGTGCGCATGGTGGCGCTTGAGACTGCACCCATTGAGGTGATTAAGGCTGCGCAGGCGGTGACGTATTCCACCGAGCGCTACGGAATGGCCGAGGTGCTGGAGGCGATGGCGCGCTTGCAGCAAGAGAAGAAATAAGTCTTGACACCCTGGACTTAAGAAGCGTTCGCAACGCCCGTTAACACCCCCGGAAGGGGGTGTTATTTTATTTTGTCATCCTATGAAACGGCTTAGAAACTCCAGCTTACGGCGGCGGAACTTACGTGTGAGTAGCGTCTCCAGAGAGAATTTGGCGTGATCTATAGCATTGGCCGTGGGAGAAAACTTCTTCTTCATTCGCCTTTCGAGCAGGTGGCCGAGGTGTCGGTGCACAGGACGCGCGTGGTGGATGAGCGCAACATGCTGCGCACACCGTCAACTGGACAGGACTTTCTGACGCCGTGCAGCGAGAGAGGAGACTCGGTCAACAATGACCACGACGAGTATTAACAGCTTCAACCCTGAGTATTTTGAAAAGACGTGGAACGACTACTCCACCGAGGACTATGACGTCGTCATCATCGGCGGAGGTTCCGTAGGCGCCGGTGCTGCACTGGATGCGGCCACTCGTGGCCTGAAGACGGCTGTGCTGGAATCCCAAGACTTTGCGGCGGGCACGTCTTCGCGTTCCTCCAAGATGTTCCACGGTGGCCTGCGCTACCTGGCAATGTTCGACTTCCGCCTCGTTGCGGAGTCCCTCAAGGAGCGCGAGCTCAACATGTCGACCCTAGCGCCGCACCTGGTCAAGCCGCTGAAGTTCATCTTCCCGCTGACCCACCGCGGCTGGGAGCGCGTCATGATGTTCGGTGGCTTTACCCTCTATGACCTGATGGGCGGAGCCAAGAGCGTCCCGATGCAGAAGCACCTCACCCGCAAGGGCGTGCTGAAGGTGACCCCGGGCCTCAAGGAGGACGCCGTCGTCGGTGGCGTGCGCTACTATGACACGCTTGTCGACGACGCCCGCCACACCATGACCGTCCTGCGCACTGCCGCCGAGTATGGCGCTAGCGTGCGCACCGGCACTGAGGTGATTGGCTTTGAGAAGGACGGCCGCGGCCGCATCACTGCCGCGAAGGTCCGGGACCTGGAAACAGGCCGCGAGACCACCGTGAAGGGCAAGGCCTTCATTAACGCGACCGGTGTGTGGAACGACAAGATTCAGGAGATGGCGGGCGCTGAAGGCAAGTTCACCGTCCACGCTTCCAAGGGCGTTCACATCGTGGTCCCGAAGGATGCCCTCGACGCCGACGCCGCGCTGTGCTTCGTCACCGAAAAGTCCGTGCTCTTCGTCATCCCGTGGGGTGAGTACTGGATCATCGGCACCACCGACACCGATTGGGAGAAGGGCCTGTCCCTGCCGGATCCGGCGCCGACCAAGGCGGATATCGACTACATCCTGGATGAGGTCAACCAGCGCGTGCGCGACAAGATCACCCGCGATGACATCGTCGGCGTGTACTCCGGTCTGCGCCCGTTGCTGTCCGGCAAGTCCGATTCCACCACTAACCTGTCGCGCAACCACGCCGTTGCCCGCGTCGCACCGGGCATGGTGTCCGTCGCCGGTGGTAAGTACACGACCTACCGCGTCATCGGCAAGGACGCGGTGGATCTGGCCGCGAAGGAGCTGGGGACCAAGGTGGCTGAGTCCGTGACCGAGCGCACCCCGATTCTGGGTGCGGACGGCTACCACGCACTGGCTAACCAGGTTCCGGCACTGGCCCGCCGCTACAACCTCGACGAGGACCGCATCGAGCACCTGCTCGGCCGCTACGGCTCGCTGATCGGTGAGGTCCTCGCCCCGGCTGCTGACGACGCCACGCTGCTCGAGTCGGTTCTGGGTGCCGAGAGCTACATCTGGGCAGAGGTGCGCTACGCCGTGACCCACGAGGGTGCCCTGCACATCGACGACATCGTCTCCCGCCGCCTGCGCGTGGCCATCGAGTTCGCCGACCGCGGCGTCGCTGCCGCACAGCCGATCGCTGAGTTCGTCGCCCCGCTGCTGGGCTGGGATCAGACCGATATCGAGCGGGAAGTCTCCCACTTCACCAAGCACACTGAGGCAGAGCTCGCCGCTGAGGCAGCGCTGACCGACCGTGAAGCAAACGACATCCTCGAGCGCGCAGGAAGCGCACGAGCCACCAAGGAAGAAGCCTAAAAGTCACGGGGCCTAGCGAGCGGTGGATATCCCTCGCTGGGCCCTTGGCCTAGGCAGATAAGAAAGGACATCTTATGACCGGAATGGATGCATTCCTGTGGGAGTTCATCGGCACTGCACTGCTGCTCCTGCTCGGCAACGGCGTGTGCGCCGTTGTGAACCTCCGAACTTCTGGCGCGCGCGGTTCGGACTGGATCGTCATCGCTATGGGCTGGGGCCTCGCGGTTTTCATCGGCGCTAGTGTCGCCGACCCCTCCGGCGGTCACCTCAACCCGGCGGTCACCATCATGCTGGCGGTGAACGGTTCCCTTGAATGGGGCCTCGTTCCCTACTACCTGCTGGGGCAAATTCTCGGCGCCATGCTTGGTGCATTCCTTGCCTGGGCTACGTTTAAGCAGCTTTTCGACGCCAACAACCTCGATGAAGCCGGCAACGTCACCGGCGCCAACAAGAACACTGGGGGGATTTTCTTTACCGCCCCGGCGCACCCGAACAACGGCTGGAACGCAGCCACCGAGTTCATCGCTACCTGCGTACTGCTCATGTTCATCGCCTTTGGCCCGGCCGGCGGCGAGTTGGGTCCGCTGAAGTACTTCGCCGTTGCCTTCGTCGTCGTGTCTGTGGGCCTGTCCCTCGGCACCGCTACCGGCTACGCGATCAACCCGGTCCGTGACCTCGGACCCCGCATCATGTACGCCTTCGTCCTCCCCATCAAGGACAAGGGCAGCGCCAACTGGGGTTATGCCTGGGTTCCGGTGGTTGCACCGACCTTGGCGGCCGTCGCTGTCGGCCTGCTGTCCATGGCTCTCTAAAAATCAGACCTTCACTACTCAGAAACGGAGAACACAATGTCTACCAAGCGCTACGTTGCAGCGATTGACCAAGGAACTACGTCCACCCGCTGCATCATTTTCAACCACGACGGCGAGCAGGTGTCCGTCGGCCAGCTCGAGCACGAGCAGATTTTCCCGGAGAAGGGCTGGGTCGAGCATGACCCGGAGGAAATCTGGAGCAACACCCGCCGCGCTGTGGGTGAAGCTTTGGCCAACGGCGACATCAATGTCGAAGATATCGCAGCACTTGGCATTACCAATCAGCGTGAGACCACCGTCGTGTGGGACAAGAACACGGGTAAGCCGGTATACAACGCCATCGTGTGGCAGGACACCCGCACCACCGAGATTTGTAAGGAACTCGCTGGTGATGAAGGTGCGGACAAGTGGCGTCGCCGCACCGGCCTCATCATCAACTCCTACCCAGCCGGCCCGAAGGTGAAGTGGATCCTCGATAACGTCGAGGGCGCCCGCGAGCGCGCGGAGAAGGGCGAGCTGCTCTTCGGCACCATCGATACCTGGCTCCTGTGGAACCTCACCGGTGGCGCCGACGGCGACAACGGCCAGGAAGCCCTGCACGCCACCGATGTCACCAACGCTTCCCGTACCCTCCTCATGGACATCGAGAAGCTCGAGTGGGATGAGGAACTGTGCAAGGAGATGGGGATTCCCACCTCCATGCTGCCGGAGATCCGCCCGTCCCTGGGCGACTTCCGCACCGTCCGCGAGCGCGGCTCGCTGTCCGGTGTGCCGATTCGCGCCATCCTGGGCGACCAGCAGGCCGCCATGTTTGGCCAGGGCTGCTTCCGCCCGGGTTCTGCTAAGAACACCTACGGGACCGGTCTGTTCCTCCTGCTCAACACCGGTACCACCCCGAAGTTCTCCGAGAACGGTCTGTTGACTACCGTGTGCTTCCAGCGCGAGGGCGAGCGCCCGGTGTACGCGCTCGAGGGTTCCGTCTCCATGGGTGGTTCCCTGGTGCAGTGGCTGCGCGATAACCTGCAGCTCATCCCGAACTCCGCGTCCATTGAGAACCTGGCTCGCGAGGTCAAGGACAACGGCGGCGTCTACATCGTGCCGGCTTTCTCGGGACTTTTCGCTCCGTACTGGCGCCCGGATGCCCGCGGTGTCATCGTTGGTCTGACCCGCTACGCCAACCGCAAGCACCTGGCCCGCGCCGTGCTCGAGTCCACCGCGTACCAGACTCGCGACGTCGCCGATGCCATGGTGGCGGACTCCGGCGTGGAGATCACCGAGCTGCGCGTCGACGGCGGCATGACCATGAACGAGCTGCTCATGCAGTTCCAGGCGGACATGCTTGGCGTGGAGGTCCACCGCCCGAAGAACGTGGAGACCACCGCTACCGGTGCGGCCTTCGCTGCGGGTCTCGATTCCGGTTTCTGGGATGACCTCAGCGTACTGGGCTCCCAGCAGGGCGACTTCAAGGTCTGGAAGCCGCAGCGCGAGAAGGACGAAGTCGAGGCTCTCTACCGCGACTGGAAGCGCGCCATCAAGCGTTCCCTGAACTGGGAAGACGTGGACGATGACGACGTTATCGCTTAAGGGCTAAGTAGCAGTCTTTGCAGGCAAGCGCGGCTGTCACGAGCATTCTCGTGGCGGCCGCCTTCGTCGTTGTGCGAGTGGCGGGCTGCGGCACGGTGGTGGGGAGCCAACGCTGCAGTGGACGTTGTTGTGGCCACCAGCGTTGCGGGTGCGCTCTTGTGTGCATCGCTCTGACGTAGACTCAGGGCTATGGCCAGTGACGTATTTTCGGACCGCGCTCCGCGCCTCATCATCAGTGACATCGATGGTACCTTGTTGGACCGGAACCACCGAGTTCCCAGGCGAAACCGCGAGGCAGTGGCCCGAGCAGTTGCCGCGGGCAGCGAGTTTGCGCTGGCGACCGGCCGGCCCTTCCGCTGGATCATGCCCGTACTGGAGCAGCTGACCGTGCGCCCGGTGTGCGTGACATCAAATGGCGCGGTGATTTATGACTCGGCAGAAGACCGCGTGCTCTCCGCCCACGAGCTCTCGCCTGAAGCCCTCGCGGAAATCGTGGAGGTGGCCACGAAGGTACTCGAGCCCCATGGCGGTGTTGGCTTCGGCGCGGAGCGCACGGGAGGCTCGGTCTTGGATCCGGTGGAGGAACTCTTCGTGGTGGAATCGCACTATTCGGAGAACGCGCTTTTTGAAGGCTTCGGCCTCGTGAGCGTCGGCGAATTGGTGTCCCGACCGGCGGTGAAGCTGCTGATCCGCAACACCGCGTTCTCCGCACCGGAACTCTACGAGCTTATTGCTCCGCACATCGATTCCGAGCTGGCCCACGTGACCTACTCAATGTCCGAGGGGATCCTCGAGGTGGCGGCCCCCAACGTGACGAAGCGGCGCGGAATTAAGTGGCTGGCCGAGCATCACGGTATCGCCCGCGAAGACATCATCGCCTTTGGCGATATGCCCAACGATATCGAGATGCTCGAGTGGGCAGGTTGCGGGGTTGCCATGGAGAACGCTCACCCAGAGGTCATGGAGGCGGCAGATGCGGTGACGGTAGCGCATCACCAGGCAGGTGTGGCAAAGGTGCTTGAGCGATGGTTCTAGTGCTGCTGTACCCCGCCGCGCTGTAGCCGTGAAGCCCAGCGCTACCTGCCCTTTTTCTAGCAGATTCTGAGAGTTTTCTGCCTCCGGTTGCGGGGTGTGTGGTGGTGTTTTAGTCTCGTGGGCATGGGGGATTTGGAGACTTATTTCTCCTATCGCAGTTCGGGGTTGGATCTTGTGGGGCTTGCGGTAGGCAGTGTGGATGATTTACGCGCGCGTGGTGCTTCTGTGGCTGATGCTGCGGAGTTGACTGGGCTGCATGCGGTGTATTTCGGGCCGACGCGTTTTAGCGGCAAGCAGCGCCAGGCGCGTGCGGCCGCGGTTTCTCAAAGGCATGATCTGGCGACGTTGAGCTTGATTGAGTCGTATACCGGCAGGGTGAAAAAGGAGTTGGATGCGTGGAATCTGCGCGTTCGGCTTGCGGCGACTCCGGCACACCGTATCCCGAAAGTGGCGAAGGAACGGTTGAAGCAGTTGCGGCCGCGGCGAGTGCCTGAACCGGGGGTGCGCTTGACGTATCGGAAGGTGGGTCCGCATTCGCTGACGATTACTGATTCAGCCTTGCGCATTAGTGAGATGCGCGGAACCTTGGAGTCGATTAATTCGGCTGATTTATTGGATGCGGCAGGGCAGGGGTTTTTCAACCAAGCGCATGGGGGTTCTAAGCCTGCGGTGGCGACCAATGTGGTGGTCACCTTGGATGAGTTGGACCAGATTGTGCGCGGTGAGGGCGATGATATTGAGCTTGTGCTGACTAATGGTGGGCGGATGACAGGGCGGGAGTTTGTCACCTATAAGTTTGCCGAGGTTGGGTATGTGACGTTGGTGCATCCGACGATTGGGCCGGTGTGGTTGCATCGGGTGCGGCGTTTAGCTGGGTTTGAGCAGCGGTTAATGGCCAGTGCGGAGCATCCGACGTGCGCGCGTGAAGGGTGTAATAAGCCGGCTGATTATTGTCAGGTGCATCATTTGGTGCCGTG
>NZ_KV805146.1:41452-133246 GCF_001811545.1 Corynebacterium sp. HMSC074A09
ACTGGTGCTGGCTATGTCTTCCGGTTGCGGGGCGGGGTGGATTATGTGCCACCCTGGGCGGAGCCGATTACTTCCCAGGCGGCGTACCAGGCAGCACAAGCAGCGTTGAAGCAGCAGGCCAACGGGGGCTTAGTGGGCGGATCCCCGCCGGATACCTAAATCCAATAGATAACATGCCGAAGCGGAAGCCACCGAGGTGGCTCCCGCAATATCGGCGATCCCACAGGGCTGTGCGCGTGAGTTTTGCGCACACGCGGTGCGGCTGGGATTAGTTCGTGAAGACCTGAATCTGCTCAGTCTCCGGGTTGTAGACAATGGAACCGCCCTGGAACTGCACGCGGACTTCCTTGCCGAGGCCGGTGGGGACTTCGTCGGACGTCGGCAAGCCGAGCGTTGCCGAGTTGTTGCCGGAGGCCCATTCCTTTGCGATGCGTCCCACCAGCGCGTGCGTACCGGTGTCTTCGGAACTGAGCACGATGCCGTTTTGGAAGAGCTGGTAGATGATGCCTGCCGACTCATCCGGACCGCCAACTGCCAGGCCAAGTGCTGGGCCGAAGGCATTGAGAACTGCCGTCCACGTTTGCTTCAGGCCCTCGTTCTTGCTCAGGGCCAACACCTTGGTCACGATGCCCGGGATCTGCTCCACCGGCAGCCCATTGACGGTTTGGTCCGTGTCAATCTGCTGGTCCGAGCGGGCATACATGATGGCGAAGAGGGTGCCAGCCAGACCGACTAGCGCGGTGATGGTGCTCATCGGGATTTCAGTATCGCCCAGCGAGGACGTTGCCTCCTGTGCCGGGGCAGCCGGTGCGGGAGCAGACGGCGCGTTTCCGTTCGGCGTGGAGCCAGAGGAGTCTGGGGTAGAGGTATTTCCGCTGCCCCAGTCTGTCGACGTCGAACCAGACGCGCCCGACTTAATGGCGAGGTACTTCTTGTGCGCTGCCTGGCGGATAGTCGGCCACTGGGCAATGGTGTATTTACCCGGGCAGGCAGTGAAATGAACGTCGCTGTGACCGAAAAGGCCATAAACCGGGGCAGAGGCGCCTGCTGGGTAGCGCGAACCACCGAAGCCTTCCGAGCGAAGGGAGACGCGGGAGGTCGGATCGACACCGGAAATGGCGCCCTTCCAGCCGGCAAGGTCGGTGACAGATTCCAAGAGGGCTTCCGTCGGCTGCGCAGTCTCGTAGTTACCAATCATGGAAATACCCCACGTATTCCGGTTGAAGCCACCGATATGGGCGCCCTGCACGGCTTCGTCGAGCCCGCCGTAGCGGCCCTCGTAGATGGTGCCGTACTTATCCACCAGCGCGTTGTATCCGATATCGCACCAGCCCAGGTTCTGGGCGTGGTACTTGTACGCGGCGCGCACCTGTGCGGCCGCCTGCGCGCGGGTGTAGTTATTGGAGCCCGCGGTGTGGTGCAGCGCAATGGCCTTGACGCCGTCATCATAGTCAGCACCCTTGCAACGGATGCTCTCATCCGCGCCCCAACCTGCGCGCGAGACCACGCGCGGCATGCCGTCGGTCTCAGCGGTCGGCTCAATGACCTCGCCCTCCTGGGCGTTGCCGTCCATGAAGACAGCCTCGAGGCCTTCCACGTCGCTATTGGCTGGAAGCTCTTCGGTCTCAGCGACGGGGGCGATGTCGCCGACGTTGAAGGAGGCGTCGTCAAGCGCGGTGTCCTCAACGGGGGTTTCGGTGAACTCTTCGTCCAGATTCGACCCGGTTACCAGATCCACATTGTTGATGGAGACCTGCACGTCGTTGGTATCGCCCACGAAGATGAGCTCGGTGCCGTTCGTGGCGTTCGGATCATCGTTGTTGTAGGACATTGAGTCCATGTCGTACCACTCGGACCAGGACCCGTCTGGCTGCTTGGCGCGGACGAAGGCAGCGACATCGCGCGCGCCCTTCCAAGTCACGGCAAAAGAGGAGAAGGTCTCATCGCGGTGGAATTGCTTGACGGCGCGCGGGCCTTCGCCCTCGCCTTGGGCGGCGATGGCCGGGTCATCCACCACGACCGTTTCGCCAGATCCGAAGGATTCGGAGGCCGAGCTCACTTCGATGGGCCCGCTGCCCGCTTCCTGGGTGTGGATAAGGGTTTGGCCGCCCACGGCTGCGGCAGCAACTACAGCGATCGAGGTGACCGTAGCGATAACCGGCGTAGACCACGTCGATTTCGCGGGAACAAGACGACGTTTGAGGTGCACTGTTACTCCTAGGATGGTGTGCGCCACAAGGTTAAGAGGAGCGCAAAAAGTTAACTAACGGGACAGATGTTACGTCAGGTGTTGGAGTGAAAGGGGGTGTGACACGCGAGTTTTCTCGCTTGGGTGTCACCCGCCGTTCTATGCGCGTTACTGCTTTAAGCTGATGCTCATGACTGCATATGACCTCATCGTTGTTGGATCTGGATTCTTCGGCCTGACCGTGGCCGAGCGCGCAGCCTCCCAGCTGGGCAAGAAGGTGCTCATCGTGGAGCGCCGCGAGCACTTGGGCGGAAACGCCTACTCGGAGGCCGAGCCGGAGACCGGCATCGAGGTCCACAAGTACGGCGCGCATCTCTTCCACACCTCGAATAAGCGCGTGTGGGAGTACTGCAACCAGTTCACCGACTTCACTGACTACCAGCACCGCGTCTTTGCCATGCATGCCGGCACGGCCTACCAGTTCCCGATGGGCCTGGGCCTGATTAACCAGTTCTTCGGCCGCTACTACTCCCCGGATGAGGCGCGCCAGCTCATCAAGGAGCAGGCTGGTGAGTTCGCCGTGGATGAGGCGCAGAACCTGGAGGAGAAGGCTATCGCGCTCATTGGCCGCCCGCTCTACGAGGCTTTCATCCGCGATTACACGGCCAAGCAGTGGCAGACCGACCCGAAGGAGCTACCGGCCGGCAACATCACGCGCCTTCCGGTGCGCTACACCTTCAACAACCGCTACTTCAACGACACCTACGAGGGCCTACCCGTTGACGGCTACGCGGCCTGGCTAGAGAAGATGGCGGAGCATGAGCTTATCGACGTCCGCCTCAATACCGACTGGTTTGACGTCCGCGAGGAGCTGCGAGAGGCGTCGCCAAACGCGCCGGTGGTTTACACCGGCCCACTGGATCGCTACTTCGATTTCGCCGAGGGTGAGTTGGGCTGGCGCACGCTCGATTTTGACATGGAGGTGCTGGAGACCGGTGACTTCCAGGGCACCCCGGTGATGAACTACAACGACGCGGACGTGGACTACACCCGCATCCACGAGTTCCGCCACTTCCACCCGGAGCGCGCCGATAAGTACCCCAAGGATAAGACGGTGATCATGAAGGAGTACTCGCGCTTCGCGGAGAAGGGCGATGAGCCGTACTACCCGATTAACACCCCGGAGGACCGCTCCAAGCTGGAGGCTTACCGCAAGCTCGCTGCCGCTGAGGCCCGCGAGAACCAGGTCCTCTTCGGCGGCCGCCTGGGCACTTACCAGTACCTGGACATGCACATGGCCATCGCGTCTGCGCTGAGCCTGTTCGATAACAAGCTGGCCCCGTTCTGGAACGAGGGCAAGGCGCTGGAACAGGAGCGCGGTCACTAGGCTGCGGTGCTGCCCCGGCTGCTCGCGGTAGTGCAGCGTGGCGCGCTATGCTGAAACACCTCGATGGAAGGAGGTGACGGCATGGCGCAGCGCAAGAAGAAGCGCGCAGACCGCAGCATGTGGAAGATGTCCCCGGAGCGGCTCGAGGAACACCTCAAGCTGCGCAGTCGCGCAACGCGCATTCCCGATAAGAAGAAGGAACAATCCAAGAAGGCCTGCCGGAACACCCGGCGGGCCTTTGGCCGTTTACGGGGAGGTTGTACCAGCGTGCGGAACTAGACCAAAGAAAATAAAAACTTGTGGTCTGGCCAACAATCACTTAAGGTTAACAGTAGGTTAACAATAGGCGAACAGAAAGTGAGTTTAGAGATGACTTCCCCGAACGCCCGCCGTTTCGATACGTTGCGCCACGACTTGCACGCAGATTATGGCCACGAGTACACCGCGCAGGAGATTGATTCCTTCCTCGACGCCACCATTGAGCGCCACGAGGCCGGCGCAACCTTAGAAGAGTTCATCCCCGTGATGGTGGAGCGCGAGGTCCGCGAGCACTTCGGCACCCACCGCATCCACGTGCGTTTCGCCGCAGGAGCTGACCACGCGCTGGCGCAGGCTGCCGTAGCGCTGACGAAGAAGTATGCCGGTAACGCGCTGCTGGTGGACGCCGCCGTAGCCCACCCGGAAAACGACCCTGACTCCCACATGGCCCACGTGCTCCAGGAGCGCGGCATGGCGGAGCACCCGGACCGCTACGTCGAGGACCTGCGTCTGGTGACCATCCCGGATTACATCGTGTACTTGGGCCGCGAGATCCCGCGCGACGAGGCCGGCAAAGACATCAAGATCTGGGACATCGCCACGGCAGAAACCGTGGAGGAGACCCGCGAGCTGGCCGATGACCTCGGCGCCCGCGTGCTCTACATGCTCAACCGCCTGGGCATCGATCCCATCTCGGAGGATGCCGCTGTCACGGCCTAAATCAGCTGGATAAAGACTTCCTCAACGCGGTCGACACTGCGCAGGGAATCTGGAAGGTTAAGACCGGCATGGGCGATGACGTAGGCGTCGCGTACATCGGTCTTGGAGTTGCCGACGTGGATGCGAGAGAGCTGTCGCATCGCAAGCCCTGGTAGATAGCGAATATCTGCCCCCATGTCTTGGGCGACTGCGACGGTTAATCGGCCGATGTTGTTGGGCTGATCGACAATGACAAGGACCGAGGCGTTGTCGGCGAGGAATTGGCCGAAGAGCTTGCGTAGCGAGCCTTCATGCTGATTGATGCGTTTGGACAGGACTTGCCTGCCTTGGGGATCGAGGACGCAGGCGTGGTGGAAGTATTTGCCGACGTCTACGCCAATGACGAAGTCATAGGCCATGGGTGTATGCCTCCTAGCGATGAATTAGAAGTTGGACTATTTAAGCTTCATCGCTGGGGTTGTCGGACATGCTTGCGCTGGCATCCACATTACTGTGAGACCTCATACCACCTGGGCTGGGTCGGGTTCCTATTAGCAGTTTGAGGATGTCACTGTCTTCGGCGGCATCACCCCCGGATCATTTTCAGACAGGGGCGGGAATAAGCCATACCGAAGCCAGCGACTAGTTCCACTGTCCTTTCGGACGGAGGGACCGGAAATAAACATAACCAGCCCAATCGGGTGGACAGGCTATGAATCTTCGGTGCCCTGGGGTGGAACTGCTAACAACGTAATGGGGGGGGGGATCGGGGGCAAAGTCAATAATTCGAGTCTGGCATAAGTTGATAAGGATTGCCTAACCTAATACTGTTTCAAGTTATGTTCCGATCGGGAATCGGCACCGGAAGCGAGGCGGCGACGATGAACAGAAAACGTGGATCGACCAGAGAACCCCTCTCCGGAGGGGGAGTCGGGGACGCGGGCTCGGACGGGACGGGCGACGGCGACGCGGTGGCGTCGCAGACGGATGACGGGCGGTTGGTGCACGTCGCACCGGTCGCAGCGGGTGGCCGACCATCCACCCGCGACATGCTCGTCGCCGCCGCGATCGGCGTCGCGGGGTCTCTCATCATCGTGCCCCTGACTTACCTGCAGGTGTTCGCCGGCATCGCCCACGTTTATCTCGTCGCGGCGACGCTCGGGTTGTGGTTCCTGCCGTGCGTTGTTCCCCTCATCGTCGTCCGCAAGCCTGGCGCGAGCCTTATCGCGTGCCTTGCCATGGGCGTCGTGTCCGCGGCGACCACCCCGTTCGGCGTCGCCGCAATCGGGGCGCTGATTATGGAAGGATTACTCATCGAGCTTCCGTTCATGGTCACCCTGTACCGGCGGTGGACGCGTCCCCAGTTCGTGGCGTCGGCGATGTTGTTCTCCGCGCTGATGGGAACGATGGCCCCGCGCGCAGTCGGCGTCGACTCGCCGACCACGCCCATGACCCTGATCAGCTTCGCCGTAGCCTTGGCATCGAGCCTGGTGTTTTTGGTCCTGGGCTTTGCCGTCGCAAAGGGGCTTCGCAGCCGCGGGGTCACCCGGTGACCGGCGGAGCATCCGCGTGCGCCGGTGCGACACGCGGGACGGTCCCGGCCCGGTTACGGGTTAGTGGCGCGGGCGTGCGGCACGCCGATGGGCGATGGGCACCCGACATGGTGGATCTCTCCTTCGATTTCGGCACGATCAACGCCATCACGGGACCCGTGGGATGCGGAAAGACGAGCCTGGCCCACCTTATCGCTGGACTGATTCCCTCACACATCCCCATCGACCATGCCGGATTCGTGCACATCGTCGATGCCGACGGCACCGAACGCCCCGTGGACGGGGACCGGGTCACCTTCGTCGGGCAAGACCCGGCGACGCAGGTGCTCACGCTCCGAGTCGTCGATGACGTGTCCATGGCCCTCGAGTTTTCCCTCGTGGAAGCCGACATCGTCGCCAAGCGATCAGCCGCGGCCCTATCGGAGCTCGGGCTGTCAGAGCTCGCGGAGAAGGATCCGTGGGCTTTGTCGGGCGGGCAACGCCAGCGGATGGCCATCGCCGGTGCGGTGGCCAGGGCGCCGGAGGTCATGATCTTCGACGAGCCCGCGGCCCACGTCGACGAGGACGGTCGCCGGTCGCTGTTCGCCGCCATCCGTGATTTGCGGGCCCCGGGGCGCGTCATCCTGCTCATCGAGCACGACCTCCGTCCGTTCGACGGGTGGGTCGACACGGTGACAATCCTCGATGCGGACGGGAGCGTCGCCGCCCACGGAGCGCCGGATGGCATCGCGGTGAAGGGCATTGCGACGACGGCCGCGACCGCCGGAACGCCGGACGCCAGTACGCCGGGCACGGGGGCACCGGACCGTCTCAGTCCGGACCGGCGGCGAAGGTCCCGGGGAGCCGGGGATGGCGCTGATCCGGAATCGGAGGCGGACGCCGTTCCACTGCTGGCCTTGACCGGAGCCCATGTGGCCCGGGGCAGGGAGCGGATCCTGAACGGGGCCGATCTGACATTGGAACGGGGCGAGATCCATGCCCTGGTCGGCACCAACGGAGCCGGTAAGTCCACCTTGCTGGCGGTGCTGTCGGGCCAGATGAAGGCGGGAGCGGACCTCCGGATCGACGGCGCGTCGGCCCGGCGCGTCCCCGACGCCTTCGCGTCGTTGGCGTTCCAGAACCCCGAGCACCAGTTCACCCGCGCGACCGTCGCCGCGGAAATCGACTCCGCGCTGGCCGGCACGGACCCGCACGGACCACTCGGCGCCGATGAGCTGCGGAAACTGCGGGAAGCCTTGTGCCCCCGGGCACTTGACCCCGTCTCGCCGTTCGTCCTGTCGGGCGGACAGAAAAGACGGTTGGGCATCTTCCTGGCGGTGGCGGCCAATCGCCGTTTGCTGCTTCTCGACGAGCCGTTGGCGCATCTGGATTCGCCGAGCTCGCGCATCGTACTGGATGCCCTAGCGGAATACGCAGGGGCCGGCGGAACCGTTGTGTTCACGTGCCACGACCGCCGTGCTGCGCGAACGTGGGCGGATCGGGCGAGCATCGTCGCCGAAGGGAAGGTCACCTGGTCCGGTCCCGCAGCCGACGTGCCGGCTTCCCCGGAGTCGTCCCGGCGGGATCGCGCACTGCCCGCGGCCGGCGCACGGACGTCCTTGGACGAAAGCCCCTGGACCAGTGGATCCGCCGCTCGAATGCGCGCGGGGTTGAACGCCATCACGATTGTCGCGGCGGTGATGCTCGTCCTCGTCGCCGGGCTGCTCTCCGGCGGAGACGCCGTTCTCGCCCTGACGGTGGTCGCGTTCCTCGCACTCGCTGCAATCGCGGAACGCGACGTTCGGGCGACGGCGGGGAAGGTCCTCCTCGCCCTGTTGATCGGGGTGTTCTTCGGCCTGCTCGGGTGGCGCTCCGAGTTCTACGGCAGTGGGGATCCGGCGGAGGCTGTCCGCCACGGCATCCATCACGGACTGCTGCTGACGGCCGTGTTCGCGGGGACGGTCCTGGTCTCCGCGTGTATGCGCGTCGAGGAGCTTTTCGACGCCATGGTGCAACGCCTCCGGGTGCCCTACACATGGTGCACCATAGCGATTTCCGGGGTGAGCATCGCGGCGTTCCTGCGCAGCGAAATCCCCCAGCTGACATGGGCGATTAGATTGCGCTCGATGCGACCGGGGCAGTCTTTCCGCTCCGGCTTCATTCGCGCGACGACGCCCGCGCGCATCGCCTTTCCCCTGTTCGTCAGCGCCGTGCGCTGCGCCGAAAAGCTGTCCCTGACCCTGGCGATGCGCAACTTCGGCCGCCATCCGCGGCGTACCTTCCGCACCGATCACCCCTGGCGAGTGCGTGACGGTTTCGCGGCCGCAGCGTCCGCCGCGGCCTTCGTTGCCGCCCTGGTGTCCGCAGTGACTTGACGGGCACCCGGAACCGGCGGGCCCCGAGCCCGCGAGCGTTTCCGAGCCTGTACGGAGACGCGCCCCACCCAGTTGCTTCAACCCTTCAGACACATCCTCCGGGTCGCGCCATGCGGGCCCGGTCCGCCCGGCACCGGCATGGCGCCGACAACCGAAAGAGGTACCAGTGAACACGATCCGGACCATCAGCGACGTGCCTCGGGACAAGGCCGATGAGACGAAGAAGGGGATCACCTTCGTCGAGAGTCGGCGGGACGTCCTCGTCCCGTACGGCCGGGTCCATGCGGAGGCGGTGGCGGCTGCGACTCGGTTGGCCGAAGCCGGCATCGGCCCCGGCGATCGCGTGATCTTCCAAGTTTCGGAGAACCGCGGGCTCATCCGGGCGTTCTGGGGCTGCGTCTACGCCGGCGCGGGCGATGCGGGGCCGGCGGCCGAGACGACCGTAGTCCGGGCGACCGGCCCAGGTTCCTACAAAATGACCGCGGCGATTGCTGCCGCCACCGTTGCGTCGGTCGCGGGGAAGCCGGTCGCGCCGGGGTGCCGGGATCTCGTCGGCCACCCCCGGCTCCTCGAACCGGTCCTCGCCTTCGCCCGCGATGCGGGCATCCATATCGAAACGCCGCATGACAACCCGACCACGGGGCCACTGCCGGCAGCGGCCCACTGCGACACCAAAGAAAAGGAGAAACGATGACAGATCAAGCTGAACGGGGTGCGGCGATCGTCGTCCGCGACCTCACGAAGAGCTACCCGATTGCGGGCAAAGCCGGCACCGCGCCCGAAGGCGGGGCAGGTGCTCCGCCGGACGGCGGGCGCAAGGGAAAGCGCGGCGCCCGGATGCGCAAGCATGTGCTCGACGGCGTGAGTTTCACCGTGCCCGCCGGGTCGATCGTGTCGTTCCTCGGCCACAACGGCGCAGGCAAGACCACCCTCATCCGAATCCTGTCGACGCTCATTACCGCAGACTCCGGCGAGGTGAGCATCTTCTCGCGCGATGTGAAAGAGGATCCGGCGGGCGTGCGCGCCGACATTGCCACCACCGGCCAATTCGCGGCGATCGACGAGAACCTCACCGGCCGGGAGAACCTGGAGTTCTTCGGGCGGCTGCGCGGACTCGACCGCGCCGACGCGGCCGCCCGCGCGACGGAACTGCTCGCGCAATTCTCGCTCGCAGACAGTGCTTCGACGTTGGCGTCGGCCTATTCGGGTGGCATGCGGCGCCGTCTCGACATCGCCGCGTCGCTGTGCGTCGTGCCCAGGCTGCTGTTCCTCGACGAACCCACGACGGGGCTGGACCCGGTCAGCCGCGAAGAGCTGTGGGGCTTCATCCGGCAACTGCGGGACGACGGAATGACCCTGGTGCTGACCACCCAGTACCTGGAAGAGGCGGAGGCGCTGGCAGACCACGTCCATCTGCTCAAGGACCGCCGCATCGTCGCCAGCGGAACGCCGGAGGAATTGCGCCGCGACTTCGGGTCGCACGTGCTCCGCGTGTCCTTTGCCACCGCCGCCGAGGCGGAGGCGTTCGCCCGCTGCCTCGGGGGAACGTGCCTGGACGGCGCCCGCGTCGCGGGGAAGTCGGTGTCCCTCGACGTCGACCCCGGACCGCGGGTCCTCGAGGCGGTGGCGCAGGCGATGGAGGCCTCGGAAGCGTTGCCGGATTCGCTGAGCGTGTCGCCGCCCACCCTCAACGAGGTGTTCATATCGATGAACGCAGGGGGTGCGGCGCGATGAGTGCGACGTCGGTCGCGGCGTTTCTCCGTCGGGATCTGCTGCTGTTGCGACGCAACACCGCGTCGCTGATCTCCATGTTCGTGGTTCCGCCCCTCTTCCTGCTGTGCCTGTACGCGGTGTTCGGGTACTCGGCGGAGCAATCCGGCTTCGGGTACCTGCGTTTCGTGCTCGGCGGCTGCCTGTTCCAGGCGGCGATGTTCACCGCCGCGGCGTCGGCGATGGCGGTGGGACAGGACGTCGAATCCGGGCTCGTTGACCGCGTGCGCGTGTTGCCCGGGGCCACAGGCGGCTATGTCGCCGGCAGGCTCGTCACCGATGTGCTGCGGATGTCCGCGTCGATCGCGGCGCTGCTGGTCGTCGCGTGGGCCTGCGGCCTCGACATGGCTGTCGGTGAAGTCGCGTGGACTGTCCTGTGGTCGCTGCTCGCCGCGGCGGTCCTGTCCCTGGTCACGGACGGGGTGATCCTGATGGTGCCCGCCCCGGTGTCGACGGCCTCATCGATCCAGGCGCTGGAAATGCTGCTGCTCATGTTCTCCACCGCGTTCATTCCGGCGACCGCTTTGGACGGCTCCCTTCGCGACGTCGTGCGCCACATGCCTTTTTCGCCGGTGATCGAGGTGATTAGGGCGGCGTCCCCGGACGCCTTCCCGGATCGCGCCGGGGAAGAGGCCGCCCTGTGGCTCGGTGTCGCGGCGGTCGCCGGAATCGTCCTGTTCATCCGCCGGTTCACCTCGAGGAGCGAATCATGATTGGCGCCATCTTCGTGCATCTGCGGCGCATCGCCCACATTTGGCTGCGGCGCCCCGACTTCTGGTTCATGACGTTCATTGCTCCGCTCGTGTACCTGTTCATCGTCAACCGCATGTTCGGTGGCCTGGTCAGGCAGCTCACCGGAGAGTTCGAACTCCGGAACGCGGTCATCCTGGTCGTGACGGCGTGGGCGTTCATCCTGGCCATCACGGGATCATCCACCGTGTTCGTTGAACGCAGCAATGGCTTCCACGAGCGGTTGATCACCATGCCGGCGCCGTACGCGGCCGTGCCGGCCGCACGGATCATTGCCGAGTTCATCCAGATCATGGCGATGACGGCCGTCGTCGCGGCGGTGGCCGCCTTGCTTTCCGACGGCCCACCGGAGGTGTCCTGGTGGTGGAGGATCGCGGTGACCGGCGCGATGGTTGCCGCGGCGGCCGCATGCACCGGCACGTACATCGCGTTCTCCATCACCAGCCCCCAGGGTTCCGTGGCCCTCATCCCGTTAATCATCGTTGCGATGTTCGTCAACACGGTGCTCATGCCCGCCGACCACTTCCGTCCCCTCCTGCGCGGAATCGCCGGGCACACCCCCGTATCCGCGGCCGGCGAGGCCGTCAACGGCACCGGAGCTGCGGGTCTGGTGGTCTGCGCGGCCTGGTTCTTAGGCATCGCCGTGCTCGCGGCGTGGGGCATCGCCGTGAAAACGAGGCCGGGGGAGTCTGCATGACGGCCCGCGAATCCGAGCATCTAACCCGAAACCGCCGCGTGGATGCGGCCCACACACCCGGAGACAGAACCAGATGAAGTCGATTGCCCAGATCGTCCAGAACAACCGCAGGCTCCTCGCGGCCTACGAGGACAAGGTCCAGCCGAGGTTCCTCAGCCGCTATGCGCGCGAACCGATGGACGCCGCCGTGTACCGGAAGCTCCGTGCGCTGAATCCCGGGCCGGATGCGCCGGCCCGGGTCCTCGACCTCGGTTGCGGAACCGGGTGGCTCGCCCGCACGCTCGCCGCTGAGTCTCGCTATCGCAGGGCGAACATCGTCGGCTACGACCTGTCGCCCAATGCGATCCGCATCGCCCGCGAACGCGCCGCCGCCGACGGGCTTGGGGCCCGGACGGAATTCCACGTTGCCGACATCCTCACGCCGCTCGCGGGAGAGCCCGGCGGGGCCTGTGAAATCTGGGTGTGTGGCGCGCTCCACCAAATGAAGGATGCGGGAGCCGCGCTCGGCAGGGTCGCCGGGCTGCTCGCCGATGGAGGCATCGCTTACGTGCAGACGTTCGTCGAGGATCCCGACGTGAACGAGCATGTGGACATGGCCGTCGTTGCGAAGATGGGCCACCGGGTGTTCCGGGGCAGCGAGGTCGAGGACCTCGCCGAAGCCAACGGGCTGAAGCTGGGCGGAGCCTCACACGCCGGCATGGTGTACTTCTGCACTCTCACGAAGAAAAGCGCGATCGGGGAGGCGGGCAAGTGAGCGCCGTGGACGGGACCGTAGGCCCGTGGTCGCTGCTCGCCCCGATTCGGACCCGGATGCGTGCGGTGGTCGCGTTATCCGTCCTGTCGTCGGTGGCTACCGTCGCTTCGCTGGTCGGCATCATCGACATCGCGATGACGTACCCGGAGGCCCCGGAGCATCGGACGTGGTTGGCCGTGGCTGTCATCGTCGTCGCCGCAACGGTGCGCATGGCCGCGGACGGCGCCGCCGGCATGCTCTCGCACCGGGCGGATAATGACCTGCAGCTCCACCTCCGGCGCCGACTGGTCGCCCAAATCCGGAAGTTGCCCCTGGGCTGGCTGGATGCCCGGCGGTCGTCGGGAATCATCGAGTCGGTTGAGAAGGACGTCGCGGCTGTCCACCAGCTCATGGGCCACACCGTCGGTGAGACCGTGGTGGCGGTGCTGGTTCCCCTGCTTTCCCTCATCGCGCTCGTCATGGTGGATTGGCGGATCGCGGTGGTGGCGGTCGTCCCGGTGCTGGTCACCTTCGCCCTGATGGGCGTGATGATTTCGCGCGGAGCCGGTCTTCAGCGCGACTACGAGCGAGCCTCCGAAGGAGTGACGGCCGCGGTCATCGAGCTGGTGCGCGGTATCCCGGTGATGAAGTCCTTCGGGCGTGCTAACCAGGGCGCGGGTCGCTACGATGCCGCGGCGTTGTCGTTCGTCCGCGCGTGGTCCGCCTGGTCCCGGCAGTCGAACATCTATCTCGGGCTCATCGACGTGGTGACGTCCCCGACCACAGTTCTCGCAGTGGTGTGCGGGGCCGGCCTCGCTCTGAGGGACGCCGCGGGCGGCATACCGGAGGGTCTCGTCGCCGGGCTGGTTCTCAGCCTTGGACTCTCCGCGGCGATCGTGCGGGTGGCCATGAACTCCGAACCCATCATCGCGGGGATCGCCGCCCTGAAGTCCATCGCGGAGGTGCTGAGCACGCCGCCGATCGCCGAGCCCGCCGATCCGGTGCCCGCGCGCGGAGGCGCGCTCGAGGTCCGGAACCTGGTCTTCTCCTACGCCGATGGGCCGCGGGTCCTCGACGGGATGTCCGCGACGTTCGAACCGGGGACCCTCACGGCGCTGGTGGGGTCCTCCGGTTCCGGAAAGTCCACCGTCGCCCGGCTGTTGGCGCGTTTCCACGACCCTGTCGAAGGATCGGTGCTGCTGGGCGGCGACGATCTTCGCGACATCGCCGTGCGCGACGTGCACCGTTCGGTGTCGGTGGTGTTCCAGGATCCGCAGTTGCTCACGCTGCCCTTGCGGGAGAACATCCGGCTGGCCAGGAGAGACGCCACCGACGGCGAAATCATGGCGGCCGCGAAGCTCGCGAACCTCGATACGGTCATCGCGGCGCTGCCGAAGGGCCTGGATTCGGTGGTCAACGTCGACGTGACCTTTTCCGGTGGTGAGGCGCAGCGCGTGGCCATCGCGAGGTCGATTGTCACGGACGCGCCGGTGCTCATCTTCGACGAGGCAACCGCTTACGCGGATCCGGCTTCCGAGGCCCTCATTCAGTCCGCAATCGAGCGTTTGGCTCGTTCGCGGACGGTGATCGTGATTGCGCACAGATTGAGCACGATCCGCAACGCCGACCGCATCCTCGTTCTCGATGGGGGAGCGGTCGCGGAGGCGGGCACCCACGACGAGTTGCTTGCGCGCGGTGGCCGCTACCGGGATCTGTGGCGCGCGTTCGCGCTCGACGACGAACCATCCGCTCCGCGGGGCACTGAATCAGACGATGAAAAGGCAGGGAACCGATGATTCGGGACTTGTGGTCGATGACGGATCGGCTCTCGAGAATGACACTGGTGTGGCTCATTGCGTTGGCCACGCTTGCCGCGCTGGCCCAGGGAGCGGCGTTCGTCGCGCTGCTGCCGCTGCTGTCGGCTCTGGCCGAGGGAGATGATGCGACGGCATGGCGTTTCACCGGCGTCATCGCCGGCCTCGCGGCCGCCCATGCGGTGCTGTCCCTCGCCGCGGGGACGGTCGGCAGAGCGAATTCCGCAGCGGTGCTGTCGTCCCTGCTGCGTTCCCTGGGCGAACGCGTGCTGACATTGCCACTCGGGTACGTCACCAAGTCCACGGCCGGCCGCTTTTCGGAGATGGCGTCGTCGGGTATCGCGTTCGCGGCGTCCGTGCCGCACGTGATCCTGCGGCCCGTCATCGCCGCGGTGGTTACGCCGACCGTCATCGCCTTCGGAATTCTGGCGGTGGATTGGCGCGTCGGTTTGGTTCTTGTCGCGTCGGCACCGGTGCTCTTCTTCGCCTACCGGGCCATTGGCCGGGTCGGCGGGGAGTCGGACGAAGCGCATGCTGACGCCGTCGCTGCCGTCTCCGGCAGGCTGATCGAGTTCACCCGCGGCCAGCAGGCGATTCGCGCCGCGGGCGACGGTTCGGCGGCGGACGCGATGGTGGATGAGGCGATCCGGGCCCAACACGATGCGTTCGCGAAGGCGACGTCGACGCAGGGGGCGGCCATCGGACGGTTGGGTTCGGTCGTCCATGCGGTGTTCACAGCGGCGGTGATCGTCGCCGTGGCAGTCGCCGCGACGGGTGGGATGGCGCCGACGCATTTGGCGCCGATGCTCATCGTGCTCGTCCAGTTCACCGGACCGATCACCACGGCGGGAGCGTTGTCCGGCGGGTTCGGTGCGGGCCGCAACACGTTGGCTGCGTTGCGTGACCTGCGGGCAATCCCCGCCCTTCCCGAACCTGCCGCACCGGAGCTGCCCGACGGGCATGACGTGGAGTTCCGCGACGTGAGCTTCGGGTACGGGGATAAGAAGGTTCTCGACGGCGTCAGCTTCCGTGCACCTCAGGGAGCACTGGTTGCCGTAGTGGGACCGTCGGGGGCGGGCAAGACGACGGTCATGCGGCTGCTGTCGCGTTTTCATGATCCGGACTCGGGGGAGATCCTCATCGGCGGGGTGCCCTTGCCTCGGATCGGCACCGACGGCGTGAACTCGCTGGTGACCCCGGTGTTCCAGGAGACGTTCCTTTTCGACGCGTCCGTGCGGGACAACGTGGTCTTCGCCGACCCCGGATTCGGTTCCAGGCCCGGTGACGGGGACCGCTTGCGCGAGGCCGCCCGGCGTTCCGGGGTGGACCGCATCGTGGAGCTGCTGCCTTCCGGGTGGGATACCCCGGTGGGGGAGGAAGGGACGCTGCTGTCGGGAGGCGAGCGGCAGCGCGTCGCCATCGCCCGGGCGTTTCTGAAGGATTCCCCGGTGGTACTTCTCGACGAGCCGACGTCCTCGCTGGATGCGGCCACTGAGCGGGCGATCATCGGCACGATTGAGGCGTTGCGCGGCGATCGCACCGTGATCGTCGTCGCCCATCGCCTGCACACCATCCGCGATGCCGACCTCATCGTCGTGCTTTCGGAGGACGGGACGGTCGCAGAACGGGGCACGCACGATGAATTGCTGGCGAAGGGCGGCCGCTATGCCGAGTCGTGGGCGTGCCGGACGGGGAGTTCCCCGGGCGCCTGATCCTCGTCCGTCGAGGACTATCGCTCCGGTCCGGTACCGGTGCAGTGGTCCCGCCACGCCGTCCCGGTCAGCGGGTCCTCGACGATGCCCTGGGCGACAGGGTCGTAATTGAAGCCGTAGTGCTCGGTGCGGTGGGCGGGGCACACGTCTTGGACGGTGATGTTGGTGACGCCGGGTTCCCGCACGAAGGAGTTTTAGTGGGGGAGCACGGCATTGTCGTGCCGCGTGCCTAGGAAGGTGTACCGCACGCCCGGTCGAGTGATGTCGCCGATGGTCAGCTCATTCAGCAGCATGGAACCGGAGATCTGCTGTTCCCAGGCAAGCGCGTTCGTTTGCCGGCGTTTCGGGAGTATCCGTGGCGCATCTCGGGGTGGACGTCAAAGCGATCGGCTGCGCTGTGCGCCCGGGGCCCGTGGTTCGAGGCATCGGTACCGATGAGCTGTTCGACGACCCGGTCCCGGGAATGAGGATGACGGGCAATTCACCGTCCCGGGGCGGCACCGGAAGTCGTTGGCGCCGGGGGCACCAGACCGGGCTTGGCCATGGACAGGGCCCGGGCGGCCGCGGGTGAGGTTTGCCGGCGGCCGGGCCACCGGTCGGGAAACCGCCGTCCGACAGCAACGAGGGGATTCTCGTCACCTCGTCGGGGGGTGTTCCTATATAGGTTGTGAACTCCACGGGTGGGCTTGGGGCCTGACCCCCGGAAAGTAGACACGTCGGGGGTCAGGCCCATCCTTGGTTCCTCATTGGGGCATGTGATGGCGGGGATTTCTCTGAAGGTTTCGTTTTCCCTTGCTGGCGTTCTTTTTGCAGCATTTCTTGTTTGTACCGGCGTTTATCTCACTTTGGGAGCAGTTGGGAAGAGGTTCGCTAAAGTCGACTCTTTGAGCTGACTGAAATAGGAAGAAAGACACACTGATCATGTGTTGCTATGAGGAGTATCCTTCTTATTGTACAGAGTTAATAGTTGTCAGTTAGCGAAAAATTAGTCAGTATTGTTCTCTACTTTCTCAATCTCCCTCCGATTCGACACTCTCTTGAGCCTCTGACAATTGCGGCCACGAGTTCGTGACCATCGAGGTCGATTTCCTTTTGGCGCCACAATCATAGGCGACGAAGTCGGCAAGGACATCAAGATTTGGGATATCGCTACGGCAGAAACCGTAGAGGAGACCCGCGAGCTGGCTGACGACCTCCGCGCCCGCGTGCTTTACATGCTCAACCGTCTGGGCATCGAACCCATCTCGGAGGATGCACCCCTCTCGGCTTAGCTTTCAGCCGCGTGGGAACTCAGCTGAAGAGTGCGAAACCACTAATCTTGGTTCCTGAATACTGTCGAAATCTGTGTGGAGAACCGAAGATATCGTGACTGCCAACAATACTGCTGCGTACGAACCCGTACAGCGCATCCTGCTGCCCAAGCGTGGCGAGCCGGTCGACGTCCGCATGCTCTACCTCATCGAGTCCGAGCAAAACCGCGAGCGCCTCAGCTGGAGTGGCCGCACTTCCGTGACCATCCCGGCCGGCGAAGAGGCCTCCTTCGAGACCTACTTCAATGCGTTCCCGGCCGCCTACTGGCGCCGTTGGTCCCAGCTGAAGTCCATCGTGCTGGTCATGGACGTGGAGGGAGAGGCCAACATCTCCCTGTACCGCTCCAAGCAGGACGGCCAGCGCATCGCCGTGGCCAACCACGTGGTGACCACCGGGCACCACGAGTTTGAGCTGCCCCTGAAGAACTTCGAGGACGGCGGCCTGCTGTGGTTCGATGCCTCCGCCGTTGAGGACACCGTGCTTACCGACGCCGCTTGGTGCGCCCCGCATGCCCCGAACCCGCAGCTCCTGCCGGACGGCAGCGAGTATCCGGCGCAGGAGAAGCGCGTCGCCGTGGGTATCCCGACCTTTAACCGCCCGACGGATGCTGTCGCGGCGCTGCAGGCGTTGGCGGAGGACCCGGTGGTGGACGGCATCATCGACTACGTCCTTATGCCGGACCAAGGGAACCAGCACCCCGCGGACGAACCAGGCTACGACGAAGCCGTTGCGCACTTTGGTGAGCGCTTCCGCGAGTTCCGCCAGGGCAACCTGGGCGGCTCGGGTGGGTACTCCCGCATCATGTTCGAGGCGCTGGAAAACACAGACTCGCCCTACATCCTCTACATGGATGATGACATTGCCATCGAGCCGGATTCCATTCTTCGTGCGGTCCAAGCAGCGCGCTACGCCGCCAAGCCCTTCATCGTGGGCGGGCAGATGCTCAACCTGCAGGAGCGCTCCCAGCTGCGCACCACCGGCGAGCGCGTGAACCGCGCTGACTTCATGTGGGGCGCGGCCGAGCACGCCGTCTACGACCACGACTTTGCCAAGTACCCGCTGCGCGCCATCGGTGATACGCAGTCCCGCCTCGACCCGAAGAAGTATGACTCCCGCGCGCTGCACCGCCGCGTCGACGTGGAATACAACGGCTGGTGGATGTGCCTCTTCCCGCGCGTCGTCGCGGAAAGCATCGGGCAGCCGCTACCGCTGTTTATCAAGTGGGACGACACCGAATACTCCCTGCGTGCTGCCGCCCACGGTTTCCCCACGGTGACCTGGCCGGGCGCGGCCATCTGGCACATGGCGTGGGCGGATAAGGACGATGCCATCGACTGGCAGGCCTACTTCCACTTGCGCAACCGCCTCATCGTGGCGGCCCTCTACCACGAGGGTGATGCGCGCGGGATTACCAAGTCGATCTTTAAGTCCACCCTCAAGCACACCATGTGCATGGAGTACTCCACCATGGCCATCCAGTTGGAGGCTATGAAGGACTTCCTGGCCGGCCCGGATCAGCTCTTCGACATCTTGGAGTCCTCGTTGCCGCGCATCGCCGCAATCCGTAAGGAATTCCCGGATGCTGTCATTATCGATTCGGCGGACCAACTGCCCGCGCCCACCGGCGCGCCGGGCGTGCCGACCCGCAATGTCGGTGGCCGCCTGGGCAAGATCAAGAAGATTCCGTGGCTCATCAAGTCTGCCAAGCACTTGGTCACCAAGGAAGATCCAGCGCACCATGAAGCGCCGCAGCTCAACCTCACCCCGGAGGAGGCCCGCTGGTTCACGCTCTCCCGCGTCGATTCCGCCACCGTCTCTACCGCGGGTGGCACCGGCGTGGCCTTCCGCAAGCGCGACCGCGAGCTGGCCCTCGAGCTGGTGAAGTCCACCCGCGAGCTGCTCAAGGAAATCGAGGATAACTTCGATGACCTGCGCGCCGAGTACCGCGCGGCCCTGCCGGAGCTGACCTCCCGCGAGTCCTGGCGAAAGGTCTTCGATGCCCAATAAGCTTTCTGTCGCCGAATCCCACGTCCTTGAAAAGATTCAGGACGCGGCCTTTGATGCGCCCGGTGTTCTGCCCACCGCGCGGGGTTTAAGCCACTTCGGCGAGCACGCCCTGGGCTGGCTGGCGCTCTCCGGCTTGGGTGTCGCCGTGAATTACCAGAATCCGGCGCGTCGCCGCCAGTGGCTAGCCGTCGGTGCGGGTGCTTTCACGGCGCACGCGGCCAGCGTTGTGATCAAGCGCATTGTGCGCCGCAAGCGCCCGGACTATGACTACGTCAAAGTCGGCGTGAAAACCCCGTCTAAGCTGTCTTTTCCGTCGTCCCACGCGACGTCGACAAGCGCGTTCCTCGTGGGTGCAGCGCACGTTCTAGGAACCCCGGCACCGCTCGTTGGTGTGCCGGTCATGATGGCCTCGCGTATGGTGCTCGGGGTACATTACCCATCCGATACGGCGATCGGTGCCCTGCTGGGAGCCGCCACCGCGGAAGCATGTCACCGCTATGAAAGGAAGACGGCATGAGCGAACGTCCTAACCGCGTCGACGACGGTGAGCAGAGAGTCTTCCACTCTGAGCCGCACACCTCCGGCATCGATACTGGCCGCAAGCGCAAGCCGCCGAAGAACCTCGCCGATGGCATGGTGAAGGCCCTGCGCCCCAAGCAGTGGGTCAAGAACGTCCTCGTTCTCGCCGCCCCTGCGGCAGCGGGTGCGGAGTCGCTGTTCCACACGCGCGTGCTTCTCGACGTCCTCCTCGCCTTCATCGTCTTCTGCATGGGCGCGTCCTCCATCTACCTCATCAACGATGCCCGCGACGTGGAGGCTGACCGCGCGCACCCGACGAAGCGCTTCCGCCCGATTGCGGCGGGTGTGCTTCCGGTGGGCCTGGCCTATGCCATGGCGGCGGTGCTCATCATGGGTTCGATTGGTCTGTCCTTCCTGGCCACCGCAGGCCTGCAGCTCGCCATCGTCATGGCCATCTACATCGGCCTGCAGCTGGGCTATTGCTTCGGGTGGAAGCACATGCCGGTGATCGATATCGCCTTGGTGTCCTCCGGTTTCATGCTGCGCACCATGGCCGGTGGTGTGGCCGCGGGCATCGTGCTCTCCCAGTGGTTCCTGCTGGTGGCCGCATTTGGTTCGCTGTTCATGGCCTCGGGCAAGCGCTACTCGGAGATCCTTCTGGCGGAGCGCACGGGCGCCAAGATCCGCAAATCCCTGGAGGGCTATACGCCTACCTACCTGCGCTTCGTGTGGACTCTGGCGGCCACCGCAGTTGTCATGTCCTACTCCCTGTGGGGATTCCAGCTCTCCAACGAGTCTGATGGCCCGGCCAGCGTGTGGTACCAGGTGTCCATGGTGCCGTTTACTATCGCGATTCTGCGCTATGCCGCCGACGTGGACCGCGGCAACGGTGGTGCCCCGGATGAGATTGCCCTGGAGGACCGCGTCCTCCAGATTCTGGCTCTGCTGTGGCTGGCCTGCATTGCTATGGCTGTTTACATCATGCCGGTCATGATGGGCTAAACTCTCTCCTCATGCGAAAATCCGGATCACGTACCGCGGCGGCGCTCAGCGCGTTGGCCTCGGTCATCGTGATCGGAGTTTTCTCGTTGTGGGGTGGCTTCGCCCGCCGCTGGATTTCTGACGATGGCCTGATCGTCCTGCGCACGGTGCGCAACCTGGAGGAGGGCAACGGCCCCGTCTTCAACAACGGCGAGCGCGTGGAGGCCAATACCTCGACGCTGTGGCAGTACCTCATCCTGCTTGCCCGCTGGGTCACCAACGCCCCGCTGGAGTCCATCGCCGTCAACCTGGGATTGCTTCTGGCGGTCGCGGCCATGATGTTGGGGGCGTGGGCCACAGCCCGGGCCTTCTTCCGCTCGGGCCAACTCGCCACTCCGCTTCTGGCGCCCGCGGGCGCGCTGGTCTACCTCGCGCTGCCGCCTGCCCGTGATTTCTTTACCTCCGGACTCGAGTGGGGCCTGTCCATCTTCTACCTCGCCGCCCTGTGGGCGTTGCTCCAGCACTGGGCGCAGTCTCGCGATAACGCCAGCGCCTACTGGCTGGCGCTGTGGGCGGGATTGTCCTGGCTCGTGCGCCCGGAATTCGCGCTCTACGGCGGGCTGGCCGGCCTGCTCCTCTTGGCGGCGCACCGCAACTGGAAAGTCTGGCTCGGCATTCTTGGCGCGGCCCTGCCCATCCCGGCGGGTTACCAATTCTTCCGCATGGGCTATTACGGCCTGTTGACGCCGCACACGGCGGTGGCCAAGTCGGCGTCGTCAAGCGCGTGGGGCAGCGGCCTGGACTATGTCGGTGACTTCGTTGGTCCGTATGCCCTGTACTTGCCCGTTCTCGTGCTGGCGGGTGCTGCGCTGTGGACCTTCCGCGCCCACCTGCGTCCGGCGGCCCTGCGAAGCTCCACGACCGTCACTTATCTGCTGGTCGGTGCGGCGGTGGTGCATGTGGTGTACGTGCTGCGCGTCGGCGGCGACTTCATGCACGGCCGCATGTTGCTGTTGCCGCTGTTTGCCGCCCTCCTGCCGGTCTTCGTGCTGCCGCTGAGAGGCCTGGTGTCTGGGCTCGCGGCGGCCTTCTGCGCGGTGTGGGCCGTGGTGGTCGTGCTGCGCGGGCACCCCACGGACTGGGAGGCCTACGAGCAGCCGCTGTCCATCGTGGATGAGCGCGACTTCTGGACCTACGCCACGAACCGCGAGGCAGGCTACCCGCCGCGCTCGGCCAAAGACTACCTGGGGATGAAGTTCATGCGCGGATACGGGGAAGCCGCCGAAAAGTTAGCGGACGGCGATGCGCTGGGTGTTATCTACGTAGAGGACGAGGAAAAGGACCTTCTCAATTGGCTCACCGTTCCGCGCGAGCCGGGCGCGGAGGAGCCGCCGACGGTCTACCTGGTCAATCTGGGCATGACCTCAATGAACGCGCCGCTCAACGTGCGGGTGCTCGACACCATCGGCCTGGCCACCCCGCTGGCCGCACGGATGCCCCGCGAGGAAGGCGGGCGTGTGGGCCACGACAAGCACCTCGAGCTGGAGTGGCAGGCGGCGCTGACCGGCGCGGACATTGAGTACCTCCCGCCGTGGTATGACAAGGAGAAGACTCGGCAGGCGCGGGCGGCGCTGGCGACGCCAGAGGTGCAGGAGCTTGTTGCTTCCTACAGCGAGCCCCTGACGTGGGAGCGCTTCCGCGCGAACCTGGCCTTCTCCGTGACCACGGGGCGCACCCTCATGTTTTCTGCCGATCCGGCCGATTACCCTGCCCACTAGCTTGGGGCGGGCTGGCAAATACCCCCACGGGGAGGCAAAAATTGCCAGGGTGCGTTACGCTACAAAAGATTCTCGTTATTGATCCGTAACTATCGCTGGCGTGTTGGCGATGTAGTAATGGCAGTAAAAATGTTAAGGAGAAACATGAGTTCACTAAGCTCTGGCCTGCGGACTCGGGTCCTCTCAGTGGTGGCCGCTATCGCCGTGGCCTTGGGCCTGGTCGTGACCGCCGGCACCCAGGAAGCATCCGCGGCTCACCGTGACTGGCTGCGCGCGGACGCCACCGGCACCTGCGAGTGGGATCGCGTTGGCTTCTGGGTGCAGCGCTGCGATGTGTGGTCCCAGGCGATGGGCCGAAACATCCCGGTGCAGATCCAGCCTGCCAAGAACGGCGGCAACGCGGGCCTCTACCTGCTCGATGGTCTGCGCGCGACCGATTCCACCAACGCGTGGATCCATGACGTCAACGCCGCGCGCACCTACGTGGATCACAACATCACCCTGGTGATGCCGGTGGGCGGCGCTGGCTCCTTCTATGCAGACTGGAACGGTCCGGCTACGTACGATCTGGTCAAGCCGGTCAACTACCAGTGGGAGACCTTCCTGACGCAGGAGTTGCCGGCTTACCTTGAGGGCAACTTCGGCGTGGCCCGCAACAATAACTCCATTGCTGGTCTGTCCATGGGCGCTACCGCAGCGATTACCCTCGCTGGCAAGCACCCCGAGCAGTTCCGTCAGGCGCTGTCCTACTCCGGCTACCTCACCACGACGTTGCCGGGAGCCCAGACCTTTATGCGCCTGGCGCTTCTCGACGCCGGCGGCTTCAACATCAACGCCATGTACGGCTCCGTCATCAACCCGAAGCGCTTCAGCAATGATCCCTTCAACCTGATCCCGGATCTGGCTGCAAACGGAACGGATGTTTACGTGTCCGCCGCTTCCGGTGTTCCGGGGCCGCTGGATCAACAACGCTACTTGCCGCAGCACATCGCGTCGGGCATGGCGTTGGAAGCCTTCGCCAACGGCACCACCCGCCTGTGGGAGCTCAAGGCTCGGGCGATGGGTGTTCGCCTGCAGACGGATTACCCAGCCCAGGGTCTGCACAACTGGGAGCAGTTCGGTTACCAGCTGGAACGCTCCAAGCCGCAGGTGCTTAACGTTATGAACGCCTGGTAACCAGCTAGCCGCCGTGCCCTTGGGTGTGGCGGCTTTTTTCATCCCACCGTTGGGCGTGTCCCCCTACCGAAAGTCTCAAGTTAAACTTAAACTTGAGAACACACTAGACCGCTCACCACGCGTGCGGCGGCGAGTTCCGCAGGAGGGGAACCTGCGGAACTCGCGCGCGGTACCGCGTGCCCTTATCTCGATATACCCCTTAAAAGGACTCTTCAATGCCGAACACTGCGTCATCTCAGCCTCGCCGGTCCGCTAAGGATTCCGGCCTGCGTTCCCCGTCCGCAGCCCGCAAGGGCCTGACCATCGCTGCGCTGCCCACCGCCGTGGCAGTGGGCTTTGCGTTGCTGCCTATCGCAAACGCGCAGTCCTCAAGCTCTTCGAGCGAGGGCATTACCGACCTGCTGGGAAGCTCTAACTTCTCCGATTCTTTCGCCCCGTCCAACCCGCCGCAGCGTACCCCGGTGGAGACGGAGTACCCGAAGATCGACGGCCTGCCGGAGGGCGTGTCCGTCTCCCGCGTGGAATACCTGACCAACCGCCACCTCAAGGTCTACATCAAGTCCGCCGCCATGCCGGACAAGGAGCAGGTCGTGCAGATTCAGCTTGCGCGCGATTGGTACTCCAGCCCGGACAAGACCTTCCCGGAGGTCTGGGCACTCGACGGCCTGCGCGCGCGTGACGATGAGTCCGGTTGGACCATCGAGACCAACATCCTGTCCCAGTACGCCGACCGCAACGTCAACCTCATCATGCCGGTGGGCGGCGAGTCCTCTTTCTACTCCGACTGGCAGAAGGAAGACAACGGCACCCACTACATGTGGGAGACCTTCCTGATGAAGGAGCTCATCCCGATCCTGGAGAAGGGCTACCGCTCCAACGGCAAGCGCGCCGTGACCGGTATCTCCATGGGTGGTACCGCCGCCATGAACCTGGCCGAGCGCAACCCCTGGGCCTTCAAGTATGTTGGCTCTTTCTCGGGTTACCTCGACACCACCACCACCGGTATGCCGGAGGCCATTACCGCCGCGCAGGCTGATGCCGGCGGATTCACCTCCACCAACATGTGGGGCGATCTCTACTCCCAGGATTGGATCGATCACGATCCGAAGCTGGGTATTGAAAACCTCAAGGACATGAAGGTCTACGTCTCCGCCGGCAACGGCAAGGACGACTACGGCCAAATCGGCTCCGTGGCGAAGGGCCAGGCCAACATGGCCGGCGTGGGCCTAGAAGCAATCTCGCGCATGTCCACCCAGACCTTCGTTGACTACGCCAAGCGCGTCGGCGTCGAGCCGGTCGTGAAGTTCCGCCCGACCGGCGTTCACAGCTGGGAATACTGGCAGTTCGAGATGACCGAGGCATGGCCCTACATCGCCGATTCTCTCGGCTTGGACAAGAGCGACCGTGGCGCGGACTGCACCCCGGTTGGGGCCATCGCTGAGGCCACCAAGTCCGGCATCATCGGCTCCTGCGTGAACAACGAGTATGACGTCGCCGAGCGCGGCAAGGCCCAGGACTTCCAGGCCGGTACTGCCTACTGGTCCCCGGAGACTGGTGCGCACGCCGTTATCGGCCGCATCGGCGCACGCTACTCCGAGCTCGGTGGCCCGACCTCCTGGTTGGGTTTCCCGAAGACCGGTGAGGAGAAGACCCCCGACGGTCGCGGACGCTACGTCCACTTCGAGCATGGCTCCATCTACTGGACCCCGGAGACCGGCGCCTGGCCTATCTCGAAGGACTTCTTCGACGCCTGGGGCAAGAACGGCTTCGAGGGCGGCGACCTCAAGTACCCGGTAGCCGAGCCGCGCAAGGTCGGCGACGGCGAGGTCCAGGAGTTCGAGGACGGCGTACTGACCCGCAATCCAGACGGTTCCTTCCACATCGTGCACGGTGCTATCGGCGCGAAGTACAAGGAGCTGAAGGCTGCTGACTCCGAGCTGGGCTTCCCGGTGGGTGAGGAGAAGGCCGTCAACGGCGGCTTCTTCCAGGAGTTCGAGCACGGCAACATCTACTGGTCCATGGACTCCGGCGCGCACTACATCCTCAAGGGAGAGATCTTCGATGAGTGGGGAAAGCACGGCTACGAGCAGGGCGAGTTCGGCTGGCCCACCGAGGATTATGCGACGATCCCGGCCGGCGGGCTGACCCAGACCTTCCAGCACGGTGTTATCCGCAAGGTCATGGGCCAGGTTCAGGCGGATAAGAAGTAGGGACGGCTATGCGATTTTTCTCCGCCCGTCCCGCTGCGACAGCCGGCGCGGCCGTGTTGCTGGCCGCCGGTGCGCTGTTGACCGGCTGCGGTTCCGCCACCGTCGAGGAAGGTGAGGCCACCGAAACATCGGTGGCGCCGCTGGAGCGCTCCTCGGGGGCGAGCGGTGAATCGTCGGCAAGCAAGGCGTCGGCCAGCTCAGCGTCGGAGTCCCCCTCCGAGCAGAGTGAGCGAGCGCAGGAAGACGAGCCGGAGGACCGCGGCGCGCGCGAGATCTCCGAAATTCCCGCGCCCGCGCCTGAACAGGGCCCGGACCAGGACTTCCTGGCCGCAGTGGCTGAGAAGGGCGTGAACATCGACGGTGTGGAAGACCAGCTGGTGGGTGCCGCGCAGGCCTCCTGCCAGGGCGATACCGTCACCGTGCCCGCGGTGGCCGGGCAGCTCATCGAGCAGGGCCGTAGCGAACTCAGCCACGAAGAACTCGTCCAGCTCATCACCGAGCAGGGCCGCGCGCTCTGCGCTCAGTAATGTGGCAGGGATTTTCCAGTCAATCCCGCACCTTCCCAAGGTAGAAATTTCTTCATGCGTAAAACCATGCGTAACACTCTGACCGTCCTTGCCGTGGTCGTCCTCCTCGCCCTGATTGGCGGGGGAGCGGTTCACTTCCTCAATACCCGCGGGGAAGGGGAACAAGGAAACCTTGCGGAGCCTGCCCCTTCCCAGGAGGAGGGCAACACGGACCCCGAGCAGCCGGATTGGTGCCCGCGCGTGGAGTTCATCTCCGCGCCGGGAACGTGGGAGTCTGCTGCGGACGATGATCCGATCAACCCGGGGGCGAACCCGAACTCCTTCATGCTCTCGATCACGAATCCCCTGAAGGAGGCCTACGTCCCCGAGGACGTTAAGGTGTGGACGCTGCCGTACACCGCGCAGTTTAAGAACATCAACGCGCAGCACGAGATGAGCTACGACGATTCCCGCAACGAAGGCACCTCGCGCCTCGAGGGCGAGCTGACCTACATGCACGAGACCTGCCCGGACACGAAGTTCATCCTGAGTGGCTTCTCGCAGGGTGCGGTCATTGCGGGCGATGTGGCGGACAGGATTGGTGGCGGCAACGGGCCCATCCCCGCAGAGAACGTGGCGGGCGTGGCGCTCATTGCGGACGGCCGGCGCCAAGACGGCGTGGGCATTAACCCGGGCGCGCACGTCGGCGGCGTGGGCGCGGAGATTGCCTTGCAGCCGGTATCGACCTTGATTCAGGGCATCGTTCCGGGCGCCACAATGCGTGGCGAGCGCGCCAATGGCTTCGGAGCGCTGGCGGACCGCACTTTCCAAATCTGCGCGCCGAATGACTCCATCTGCGATGCCCCGCTGGACGTGAGCAACGGGCTCGAACGCGCGCGCGACCTCATCGATGCCAACGGTGTTCATGCACTGTATGCCTACAATCCGGACGTCATCGACGGCGCCACGGCCAACCAGTGGGTGACGCAGTGGGCCAAGGACATCATCGACGCGCAGTAGCGCTTGACGACGTCCCGTCCGCGCGCCATGTAACGTTCGGCACATCCCTTCTGATATTTTCAATGTCAAAAGTACGTGAAGCAGGGGTGCGCGCCCCTCTCTACCCTACGAAGGAGCTTTCCCACATGGACCTGAAAGCCTTGATCGGCCAGTTCTTCGACGAGAAGGGCAACATCGCCCTACCGCCTCACCTCACGTTGGCGGGCCTCGCCGAACACGTCTATGCCGCGGAGCAGCAGGCGGGAATCCCGGATCGCCCGGTGATGCGCCAGTGGGTCTTTAGCGATAACCCGGAGGGAACGCCGCGCGATATCACCCGCTCCCAGGTCAATACCCGAATCAAGGCGGTGGCCGCACGCCTGCAGCAGGTGGGCACAATGGGGGACCGCGTCGCCATCCTGGCGGGCAACTC
This sequence comes from Corynebacterium sp. HMSC074A09, assembly GCF_001811545.1. Taxonomy (NCBI): domain Bacteria; kingdom Bacillati; phylum Actinomycetota; class Actinomycetes; order Mycobacteriales; family Corynebacteriaceae; genus Corynebacterium; species Corynebacterium sp. HMSC074A09. The sequence continues at coordinate 69,288 of NZ_KV805146.1, forward strand.
CCCTGAGTACATCTTCGGCTTCCTGGGCGCGATGTACGCCGGCATGACCCCAATTCCGCTCTATGATCCGAATGAACCCGGCCACACCGATCATCTGCGGGCGGTCTTCGGGGATGCCAACCCGTCGATCGTGCTGACCAACAACCTTTCCGCTGCCGCCAACCGCGCGTACTTCTCGGACCGCCCGGCGGCTGAGCGCCCGCGCATCATTTCCATCGACTCCCTGCCGGATTCGCTGGCGCAGAGCTGGGTCAACCCGTTGGAGACGGAGGAAGGCAAGGCCGCGCTTGCCGCGCTGCAAACCGCGCCGCTGGACCAGCCCGCCTTCCTGCAGTACACCTCCGGTTCCACCCGCACCCCGGCGGGCGTGTTGCTGACTAACCGCAACATCATGACCAACGTGCTGCAGATCTTCACCGCGGTGCAGATCAAGCTGCCGGCCCGCGTGGTGTCCTGGCTGCCGATGCACCACGACATGGGCATCATCCTGGCGGTTTTCGTGACCATCCTGGGCGTCAACCTGGAGATCATGACGCCGCGTGACTTCGTCCAGCAGCCTAAGCGCTGGATTGACCAGCTCAAGCGTCAGCCCATCGATGAGCAGCTGCAGGGAACCTACGCCGTGGTTCCCAACTTCGCCCTCGAGCTCGCCGCGCGCTACGGTGCTCCGGCGGCGGGGGAGACGCTGGACTTCAGCAACGTCGATGGCATCGTGATCGGCTCGGAGCCGGTCACGGAATCTGCGGTGAACTCCTTCTGGGAGACCTTCGGCAAGGAGGAGTATGGCCTGCGCCGTGAGACCCTGCGCCCGTCCTACGGCATGGCGGAGGCCTCGCTGATTGTGACCACCCCGCAGACTCTGGAGCGCCCGATCATTTCGCACTTCGATCGCGAGCGTCTGGCCGAGGGCGAAGCGGTCATCGTCGAAAAGTCTGCGGACTCCGTGGCCTACGCCTCCTGTGGTCAGAGCGTCGTGGCTCAGCACCTGACCATCGTGGACCCGGAGACCAAGGTCGAGTTGCCGGATGGCCGCGTGGGCGAGATCTGGCTGCATGGAGAGAACCGTGCCGCCGGCTACTTGGACCGAGCGGAAGAAACTGCCTCTACCTTCCACAACACGCTCGGCGAGCGTTTGGCGGAGGGCACCCGCGTGCCGAACGCGCCGGAGGACAACAACTGGCTGGCCACCGGTGACCTGGCGGCCATCGTGGATAACCAGGTGTACATCACCGGTCGTCTCAAGGACCTCATCGTGGTGGCTGGCCGCAACCACTACCCGCAGGACATTGAAGGCACCGTGCAGGAGGCCTCGGACCACGTGCGCGCGGACTCCATCGCGGCCTTCTCCGTGGAAGGCGGCAGCACCGAGGAGCTCGTGCTGCTCATCGAGCGCGCCGACGACGCCAACCCGGCCGATGACGCCGCTGCATCCGAGGTCATCCGCTCCGCGGTCTCCGCGAACCACGGCGTGACCCCGGCCGTCATCCAGTGGTTCAGCGCTAACGAAATCAAGCGCACCTCTTCGGGCAAGATTGCCCGCCGCGTGGCCAAGAAGAGCTACCTCGCCTCTTAAAGGCGCCGCACCCTCCAACCCCCGTTCCCCGCGTGAGCCGTGGGGGCGGGGGTTGCCGCTGCCTGTGGGTATGTCGGTTATGAAACCCAAGTTAACAAAGTGAGATAATCGTCCGATAACCCCTATAGACGCATCGATGTGCGCGCTTTTGTGCTGCGCAAAATCGACCGCATAGATAGAAAATTTTAGTCCGCGTAAGAAAGCTAGAGATTTATGACCGTTGAAGAGCTTCGTGGCTGGCTGCGCACCTGGGTTGCGCAGACCACCGGTCTGTCGGCAGAGGAAATCACGGACACCAAGCCACTGGAGAATTTCGGGCTGTCCTCGCGTGACGCAGTCGTCCTCTCCGGCGAATTAGAAAACCTCCTCGGTATTAAGCTCGAGCCCACCGTGGCCTACGAGTACCCCACCATCGCGCAGCTGGCCGAGCGCCTCGTCAACGGCGTCGCCGGCGCCCCGGCAGACAGCGCGCCGGGAGCGGCGGCACCGCGCTCGGCCGCCATCGCGGGCGGGGACATCGCCGTCATCGGCTATGCCGGCCGCTTCCCGGGCGCCAAGAATGTCGACGAGTTCTGGAACATGCTCGTCGAGGGCCGCGCCGGCACCGGCCCGCTGCCCGTCGGCCGCTGGTCGGAGTACTCCTCTGACCCGATTACCAGCGAGAAGATGGAGCAGCAGAACACCGACGGCGGCTACATCGAGGATATCGCTTCCTTCGACGCCGAGTTCTTCGGCCTCTCCCCGCTGGAGGCGGCCAACATGGACCCGCAGCAGCGCATTCTCCTGGAGGTGGCGTGGGAGGCCCTCGAAGACGCCGGTCTGCCCGCCAACCAGCTGCGCGGCACCGCCACCGGTGTCTACATGGGCTCCACCAACAATGACTACGGCATGCTGATTACCGCCGACCCCGCCGAGATGCACCCTTATGCGTTGACGGGCACGTCCTCGGCGATCGTGGCCAACCGCCTGTCCTATGCCTTCGATCTGCGCGGGCCTTCCCTCAACGTGGACACCGCCTGCTCGGCTTCCCTCGTGGCGGTCAACCAGGCGGTCAAGGACCTGCGCGTAGGCGCAGCTGATACGGCTCTCGCCGGCGGCGTGAACATCCTGGCCTCGCCGCACGCCTCCATCGGCTTCAGCGAACTGGGTGTCACCTCGCCCACCAGCGCCATCCACGCCTTCTCCGACGACGCCGACGGCATCGTCCGCGCGGACGCTGCCGGTGTGCTCGTGCTCAAGCGCCTCGAAGACGCTGAACGCGACGGCGACACCATCCACGCCGTCATCAAGGGCTCCGCAGTCAACTCCGACGGCCACTCCAACGGCCTGACCGCCCCCAATCCGGACGCACAGGTCGACGTCCTCGAGCGCGCTTACGCCGACGCCGGCATCCGCCCGCAGGACGTCGACTACGTCGAGGCCCACGGCACCGGCACCATCCTCGGTGACCCCATCGAGGCCACCGCGTTGGGGCGCGTGCTGGGCCCGGGCCGCCAACCGTATAACCCGACCCTGCTGGGCTCCGCCAAGACCAACATCGGCCACTCCGAGTCCGCGGCCGGCGTGGTGGGCCTCATCAAGGTCATCGAGGGCATGCGCCACGGCGTTATCCCGCCAAACATCAACTACGCGGGCCCGAACCGCTATATCGACTTCGACGCCGAGCACCTCGAAGTCGTCGAAGACCCGCGCGAGTGGCCCGAGTACTCCGGCCAGAAAATCGCTGGTGTCTCCGGCTTCGGCTTTGGCGGCACCAACGCCCACGTGGTACTGACCGACTACTGCGGGCTGACCCACCAGGACGCCCCGCAGGTCGCCATCGGCGAAGGCCACCCGGTGGCCCTGCCCGTTTCCGGTCTACTGCCCTCGCGCCGCGCCGCAGCCGCAGCCGACTTGGCAGACTACATCGAAGCCGAGAACCCGAACCTGCTCTCCCTGGCCCGCACTCTCGCGCGCCGTAACCATGGGCGCTCGCGGGCGGTAGTGGTGGCGTCGTCAAGCGAAGAAGCTGTCAAGCGCCTGCGCCAGGTGTCCGAGGGAACCGTCTCCGTCGGCATCGCCGCGGCGGACTCCCCGACGGTGCACGGCCCGGTGTTCATGTACTCCGGTTTCGGCTCCCAGCACCGCAAGATGGCCAAGGACATGATTGCCCTTTCGCCGCAATTCCTCGCGCGCTTGGAGGAGCTCGACGTCATCGTGGAGCGCGAATCCGGCTGGTCCATTCTGGAGCTGGTTCATGATGACGAGCAGACCTACAACACCGAAACCGCGCAGGTAGCCATCACCGCCATCCAGATCGCGCTGACGGACCTGCTGGCCACCTTCGGCGTGCGCCCGGCGGGTGTGATCGGCATGTCCATGGGCGAAATCGGCGCGGCCTACGCTGCGGGCGGCATTAAGGCCGAAGAGGCCATGCGCATCGCCTGCCACCGCGCGCGCCTGATGGGTGAGGGCGAGGCCTCGCTTCCCGACGACCAGCAGGGCGCCATGGCCGTCGTCGAGCTCTCCGCCGAGGAGATCGACGCCCTACCAGGCTCCATCGAGCCCGCCGTCTACACCGGCCCCGGCATGACCACCGTGGGCGGCCCGCGCGAGGAGGTCCTCGCGCTGGTGGAGAAGCTCGACGGCGAGGGCAAGTTCGCCCGCGCGCTCAACGTCAAGGGCGCGGGCCACACCTCCGCTGTGGACCCGCTGTTGGGTGAACTCTATGCGGAAATCGCCGGCATGGAAGCCGCTCCGCTGCACACGACGCTCTTCTCCTCCGTCGACCGCGGCAAGGTCTACCGCCCGGGTGCGGTGCTGCACGATGAGGATTACTGGATCCGCATGACCCGCAAGCCCGTCTACCTGCAGGATGCGACGGAGGCGGCGTTTGCGGCTGGGCACACGCAGATCGTGGAGATCTCCCCGAACCCGATTGCACTCATGGGTCTGATGTCCACCGCCTTTGCCGCGGGCAAGGCGGATGCGCAGCTGCTTTACAGCCTGAAGCGCAAGATGGATCCCACCGAGTCGCTGCTGGACCTGTTGGGCAAGCTCTACGTCACGGGTACTCCGGTGGACTACACCAAGGTCTTTGGTTCCGGTGCGCTTGTCGCCGCCCCGCATACCCGCTTCCGCCGCCAGCGTTTCTGGACCAACGCTCGTCCTTCTTCTGGCGTATCCGGCCTGCCGGGAGCGCGCGTGACGCTGCCGGAGGGCGCGGTGGCGTTCTCCACGAACGCTGACCAGGCGCCGAGCGCGCTGGCCATCCTGGAGGCTGCCGCCGAGGCCGTGACCCCGGGCGCCCACATCGCGGCGAGCGAGGAGCACCTCGACCTGCCCGCGAAGGGCGAGGTCACCACGATTGTTCGCCGCACGCTGGGCGGGCTGTCGTTGGCGGTGCACTACGTGGATGGTGCGACGACCAAGCTCATCGCGGAAGGTTTTGCGTCGACGCTCAACCTTGCCGAACCCGCTGCGGCCCCGGAGCCGAGCCTGCCGCAGGCGGTGACTGCGCCGCAGTTCGCTGACCCCGATGTGGGCGCCGATGCCGTGCGCTGGGACCCGGAGAAGGAGAGCGTGGAGGAGCGCTTGGCGCTCATCGTGTCGGAGTCCATGGGCTACGACGTCTCCGATCTCCCGCGTGAGCTGCCGCTCATTGATCTCGGCCTGGATTCGCTCATGGGCATGCGCATCAAGAACCGCGTGGAGAATGACTTCCAGATTCCGCCGCTGCAGGTGCAGGCGCTTCGCGACGCCTCCCTCGCCGACGTCATCACCATGGTCGAAGATGCCGTGTCCGAGCAGCCCGGTGCTGCCGCGCAGGCGCCGGCCGACGCGGCCGCTGATGCGCCCTCCGCGGACGACAACTCCGCTGAAGACTCTTCCGCTGCGAGCGCGAAGGAAGCTGCGGGACAGGGAGCGGCCGAGGAGGCTAGCACGGGCGTAGGCGTCGCACCGCGCGATGCCTCCGAGCGCATGGTCTTCGGCACCTGGGCCACCTTCACCGGTAAGGCCGCGGCCGGAGTGACCTCCGCGCTGCCGCAGGTCAGCGATGAGGTGGCTGAGAAGATTGCCGAGCGTCTCACCGAGCGCGCCGGCATCGAGGTCACCGCGCAACAAGTCTACGAGGCCGAAGCACTGGAGAACCTGGCGGATCTGGTCCGCGAAGGCCTGGAGACCGAGGTCGAGGGCAATATCCGTGTCCTGCGCGAGGCCGATGGCCCCGCCGTCTTCATGTTCCACCCGGCCGGCGGCACCACCGTGGTTTACCAGCCGCTGACTCGCCGCCTGCCTGCCGACGTCGCCGTCTACGGCGTGGAGCGTCTCGAGGGCAGCCTGGAGGATCGCGCCGCCGCCTACATCGAGGACATCCTGCACTACGCGCGCGGGCGCAAGGTCGTGCTTGGCGGCTGGTCCTTCGGCGGTGCGTTGGCCTATGAGGTGGCCTACCAGCTGCAGGAGCGCGCCGCCCGCGGTGAGGACTCCGCCGAGGTAGCCTTCATCGCGCTGCTGGATACCACGCAGCCGGCCCATCCGGCCCCGAAGACGCTGGAGGAGACCAAGGCCCGCTGGGGCCGCTACGCTGCCTTCGCCAAGAAGACCTACGGCCTGGACTTCGAGCCGCCCTACGAAATGCTGGAGACCGTGGGCGAAGATGCTCTCATGGCCATGCTCGCGGAATTCCTCAGCTCCACCGACGCTTCCGAACACGGCCTGTCCGCCGGTGTGCTGGAGCACCAGCGTGCATCCTTCGTGGACAACCAGATTTTGGGTTCGCTGGATATGGGACGGTGGGCGTCGGTAAGCGTGCCCGTCATCCTCTTCCGCTCCGAGCGCATGCATGACGGCGCCATCGAGCTCGAACCGGCGTATGCGGAGATTAACCCGGACGGCGGCTGGGGCGTTATCGTGAAGGATCTGGAGATTGTGCAGCTGCCGGGCGACCACCTGGCGGTTCCCGACGAGCCCGCAATCGGTATCGTGGGCAAGCACATGGAGGAATGGATCGAGGAGAAGATTCGGAAGTGACTAGCACCGCTGACAAGCTAGCGGACCTACGCGAGCGCCTCGAGCGCGCCCAGGACCCCGGCAGTGAACGCTCCCGGGCCCGTCGCGATGAGGCAGGGCGCTCGACTCCGCGCCAACGCATTGCCGCGCTTCTCGACGAAGGCTCCTTCGTCGAAACGGGTGCCCTGGGCAAGACCCCCGGCGACCCGGATGCGATTTACTCCGACGGCGTGGTCACCGGTCACGGCCGCATCAACGGCCGCCCGGTGTGCATCTACGCACACGATAAGACCGTCTACGGCGGTTCCGTGGGCGTGACCTTTGGCAAGAAGGTCACCGACATCATGGATCTGGCCATCAAGATTGGTTGCCCAGTTATCGGTATTCAGGATTCCGGTGGTGCGCGCATTCAGGACGCGGTGACGTCTTTGGCTATGTACTCCGAGATTGCCCGCCGCCAGCTGCCGCTGTCCGGCCGCAGCCCGCAGATTTCCATCATGATGGGCAAGTCCGCCGGTGGCGCGGTGTATGCGCCGGTGACCACGGACTTCATCATCGCCGTCGATGGTGAGGCGGAGATGTACGTGACGGGTCCGAACGTGATCAAGGAAGTCACAGGCGAGGAGATCTCTTCCCATGACCTCGGCTCTGCGCGCCAGCAGGAGCTCAACGGCAACGTGTCCGTCGTGGTGCCTTCCGAGGATGAGGCCTTTGACTTGGTGCGCGATTTGCTGGACCACCTGCCGCTGACCTGCTTCGACGAGTCCCCGGTCTTCGACGCACCTACTGATGAGGAGGTGGCTGAGGACACCGAGCTGGATTCCTTCATGCCGGATGACACGAACGCCGGCTACGACATGATGGACCTGCTCACACAGCTTGGCGACGATGACGATCTCATCGAGATCCAGGAAAACTACGCCCCCAACGTCATTACCGCCTTTGGCCGTATTGATGGCAAGGCCGTGGGCTTTGTGGCCAATAACCCGATGCACTCGGCGGGCTGCATCGATGCGGATGCCGCCGATAAGGGCGCGCGCTTTATCCGTATTTGCGATGCCTACAACATCCCGCTGGTCTTCGTGGTGGATACGCCGGGCTACCTGCCGGGCGTGGACCAGGAGAAGGCCGGTCTGATTCACCGCGGTGCGAAGTTCGCTTTTGCTGTGGTGGAGGCTACCGTGCCGAAGGTCTCGCTGATTGTGCGCAAGGCTTATGGCGGCGCCTATGCCGTGATGGGCTCGAAGAACTTGACCGGTGATATCAACCTGGCGTGGCCGACGGCCCAGATTGCCGTGATGGGCTCGGCCGCCGCCGTGGTCATGATTGCGGGCAAGCAGCTCGAGGCCGCCGAGACCCCGGAGCAGCGCGCCATGACGAAGAAGATGTTCATGGACTTCTACGACGAGACCATGACCGCGCCCTATGTCGCTGCGGAGCGTGGCTACCTCGACGGCATGATTAAGCCTTCTGAGTCGCGCTTGGCCCTGCGCCGCGCGCTGCGCCAGCTTGCCGATAAGCAGGAGAAGGACCTGCCCAAGAAGCACACCATCTCCCCGCTCTAGCGTCGTCTGAGTCAGGATAGAAGCTGAAGAAGGCCTGCGGATCGCGCTGAATTTTGTGTCTCGGCGTAACGTGCGGGCCCGTTCTATCCGATAAGTTTAAGGACTAGGAATTCAATCAAAGGAGCACTTCAATGCTGTCTAGCGTTCTTGACCTCAGCGGCGACGTTATCAACCTCGTTATCATGCTGCTCAACCGCGTCGGCGTGACCATTTCTGGCTCGTCCCTGAGCTCGAAGTAGCGTTCGCGCGCACCCCTCTCCGCCACACGTGCGGCTCCCCACTGGACTGATTGCTCAGTCCAACGTGAGCGGCTCAAAAGCGGGGAGGGTTTCTTCATGCCCTGGCTTGCGTGGCCGAGGGAGTCAACGCGCCTTGAGAAGGCGCGGTGCGCTAAAACTCTGAATGCGGGATCGCCGAAGAGCCCCAAGGCCGCGGTGCGACTCAGGGAGTGCGGGAATTCCTACCGCAGGTCAGCCCAGACGGGGCTGGGTATCAGTACTGGTGGCCCACCGCCGGGTGGCAGCCACGCCATCCGCCCCTCGATGCGGTCGATGTGCCCGCGATAGGTGGGTCGGGCGGGGTCATCATCATTGATCGCGTTGTGGTACTTACACAGCGGGACGAGGTTGTTGATGTTGGTTGGCCCGCCATCTTGCCACCGTCTGATGTGGTGCATCTGGCATTCCGCGGCCGGTTTATTGCACCCGAGCCAGGCGCACGTCGGATGCTCCGCGCTGAGCAGGAGGCGCTGTTTGTCGTTGGCGAAGCGGCTGCCGTAATAGAGATTGACGGGTCCTTCGACGGGGTGGAAGAGCGAGACGAAGCCGCGCTCGGCAAACTGCGTGCGGATAAACTCTGCGCCGGTCATGGTGCCGCCGTCGGTTGCCTGCAGAATGATGTCGTCACCCTCACCGCGCACGATCGTGTCGAGCTGATCTAGGCGCACAAGAACGTGCGCATGCAGGACAGGTGTGGGCGCGCCGCCTCCTGCAAAGACTTCGTGGACCGCCTTCAGCAGGTCCGCGGAGGTGGCCTTGAGCGTGCCCACCAGATTCGCAATAGCCCGCGGGCGATCCGTGATGATGAGGCTGTGCATGCCGCCTTTTCGGCGCAGCACCCGCACTCCGGGGCTGGGCTCAGGCCTGAGCTCCGCGAGGCGCCGCTTCGCCACGCCCGCGATCTCACCCGCCGGAGTCTCGCACAGCTCCACGCGCAGGTCCCACGCCTTGCGCGAGTCCTTGACTCGCGCGACATGGCGCTCAATCTGCACCAGCGTATCCAGTGCGTGTTCAGTTTTACGCGCGCGGCGCTGCTTGGCGCTGTAGGCGGTCTGCCCGAAATAGATCCGGTGCAGGCCTTCGAGCTGCCGCGCTACGCGCGGCGTCGCACCCAGCGCGAGCATGTCATCGCGTGTGTGGCCCGCGCACAAAGAAACGACGTGCATGCCGCGAGCGAGTACCCCGAGTAAGTCCCCCAACTTCATGCCCCACACACTAAACCGGGCCGCACACCCCCGCAACCGGAGCGCTAAAAACCCAGCTCAAACAGCCACTCGCAAGGCCGCACAAGGCTGGATCCAGGTGTGTGAGGCCGACAGGTAGCAGGCCATGGAAAACTTGGTGAAGTTCTAGGCACGCGAGCGGGACGCAAAGGCCGCGATGGCTCGCCAGCCAAAGAAGAACAGCGCCGACATCACGGTGGCCACGATGAGGAAGGACCAGTGCGGCAGCCGGCCATTGACCAGCATCCACAGAGCCATGCCGCCAATAATGGCACTCAGCCACACGACGACGCCCTCCCGCCACAGGCCGCTCAGCTTCGCTGCCATGATGATGACCCAGCCCACGAGCGCGCCCACGGTCCACGGCCAGAAGGCATCAACCCACGAGCTAAAGCTCAGGCCGCCGTGCGCCAGGCGGGCGAGGATGGCGAAGAGGACGAGCGAGATGACGTCGATAAGCGGGGCAACGCGCATTTAGGATTCCTTCCGGTTCAACGCCGCGTAAGAGAAACCATCGCGGGCGTAGTGGGCGAAGTAGATGACCCATCCAATGATAGTGATCAGCGCAAAGGAAATAAGCCGGTAGATGATGGCCGCGGAGGTGGCATGCACCGCGGTGAGGCCCGTCGCCACCAGCGGGGCGATGAGCGCGGCCTCCACCGTACCCACGCCACCCGGGGTGACCTGCGCGGAGCCAGCCAGCTTCGCCGCCAGGAAGGCCAGTGCGACGCCCGCCAGGGTGGTGTGATCGGCGCCGGCACGCAGCCACGGAATCTCGCCGGTTACCGCCCACACCGAAGCCCACAGGGCGGCCATATCGGCCAGGCGGTGCACAAGGGAGGCCCCGGCAACCACGGCAAAGGGGCCGCGCGACAGGTGGACCTCTCCCAGGTTGCGGACCTCCTGGATGGCGCGGTCCCGCTTCGGGCCGGGCCGTAGCTTGCGCAGCCAGCCCTCGAGGGTCACCGGGTGCGAGGTCAGCCAGAAGATGCCGCCGAGCGCCGCGAGCATGAGGACAATAGTTGTGATCAACGAGCCCAAAGCCATGTCGGCGTTGAGGAAAAACACTCCGCCGAGCCCAATGAGCGCGAGGAACATCGAGCTAATAATCGAGGATAAAAACAGGAAGTAGCTGCACAGCGCCACCGACGCGCCCCAGCGGCGCTGCACCTGGAAGGTGAGCACGGCCGAAAAAGCAGGGCCCGCCGGCAGAGTCGTGGACCACGCATTCGAGGCGAGCGTAATGGCGTAGGTCTCGCGCAGCGGGACCTCAACGCCGCCCGCACCGATGAGCCGCTTCATCACTTCCGCCATGCCCGCGATGGACAGCAGCGCGAAGAACACCACCAGCACCACGGGGAAAGGTTCGGCGTGGCGCAGGCGGCGCAGCCCCTCGGAGATGAAGTCCAACTGGTCGCGGAAGAACCACGCCAGCGCGGCCAGGACAAACAGGGAGATTATCCAGGTCAGCCAATTCTTCTTATTCATCGACCGTCCGTGGACTTCAGGCGCTGCACCAGCTCGGAGAAGGGGATGAGCTCGGTGTCGGTGTCGGCGCTGCGGTCCCCGCGTACAGGAGCATCGCTTGCCGACGCCTCCTCTGCCGGGGCGTTCTCGCCGCCGAGGCGGTGGGTCAGGCGCGTGAGGAAGCGCGGGGCCCACCAGTTGTCCTCGCGCAGCAGGTGCATGACGGCGGGGACGAGGAGCATGCGGACGATGGTGGCGTCGATAAGCAGTGCAAAAATCATGCCGAAGGCGATGTATTTCATCATGACGATATCGGAGAAGCCAAAGGCCCCCGCGACCACAATCATGATGAGCGCAGCCGCCGTAATGATGCCACCCGTGTGCGCGGTACCCGCGGCGATGGCCTCATCGGTGGACGCACCCCGGCGGCGGGCTTCCACCATGCGCGAGACTAGGAAGACCTCGTAGTCCGTGGACAGGCCGAAGACGATGGCGATGATGAGCACCAAAATCGGGCTCATCAGCGGGCCAGCGGTGAAGTTGAGCAGGCCAGAGCCCAGGCCGTCGACGAACATGAGCGTCAAGATGCCCAGTGTGGCACCCAGCGACAATAGCGTCATGATGATGGCCTTGAGCGGCAGGATGAAGGAGCCGAAGACGAGCGCCATGAGGATGAAGGTGGCCAGCACCACGTAGAGCGCCATCCAGGGCAGCGTGTCGAAGAGCGCGTCGAGGGATTCGACCTCCATGGCTGGGGTGCCGCCGACGTAGAGCTTCACGCCCTCCGGCGCCTCGATGTTCTCGAGTTCGTGGACGATGCGTGCGTAGTCCTCGCGGTCTTGGATGCCGGCGCCGAGGACGGTGGTGCCGTCGACGGTCGCGGTCTTCGGACCCATCGGCTCGGTAAGGCCCTGGATGGAGCGGGCTTGCATGACGACGTCGACAAGCTGCTCATTCGTGGCATTCTTCACCACGAGCTTGACCGGCTCGGTGCGGAAGGAGGGGAACTGCTCGTTGAACTGGTCTTGCGCCACGCGCGCGTCCTGGTTGGGCGGCAGGTAGGTCTCGTTGATGCCGCCGAATTTCACGCCCAGCACCGGCAGGGTCAGCGCGATGAGCAGGGCGCAGATGGCGGTGGTCATGAGACCCGCCCGGCCCATGGCCCAGCGCGGCATCCGGTACCACCAGGTGTCCTCGATGCGGCGTCCGCGCCGCGAAGTCTTGCGCACGGTCCACTTATCGATGTTGGGGCCAAGCATGCCAAATAGCGACGGCAGCACCGTCACTGACAGAAGTGCGGCGAGGCCGACGGCGGAGATGGAACCATAGGCCACGGATTTGAGGAAGGCCTGCGGGAAGAGGAAAAGCCCGGAGAGGGACACGGCCACCATCGCGGCGGAAAAGACCACGGTCTGGCCCGCGGTGGCGGTGGTGATCGCCACGGCCTCCTTGGTATCGCGGCCCTTGTCCAGCTCCTCGCGGAAGCGCGAAACCATGAACAGGCCATAGTCGATGGCCAGGCCCAAGCCCAGCAGCGTGACGACGGCCTGCGCAAACACATTGACCTGCTGGAAGCCAGCCAGGATCGAGAGGATCCCCAGAGAGCCCAGGATCGACAGCCCACCCACGACGAGCGGCATGAAGGCCGCGACGACGGAGCCGAAGACCACGAGGAGCAGCAGGCCGACAAGCGGCAGGGCGGCCTTCTCCGCGCGGGAGATGTCCTTGGACATGCCCTCATCCAGCGCATCGGCCACCGCGGTGGCACCCGCTACCTGCACGGGCAGCCCGCTGGAGTGCAGCGAATCCTCGATGGCGCGGAAATCCTTGAGCGTTTGCTCGCCGTCGCCCTTCAGCCCGATGGCGGCGAAGGCCGTGGAGTGATCCTGCGTGATGAGGTTCGGGTTGCGCTTATCAAAGTAGCTGGTGACGGAGTCGATCTGCTCCGGATACTGGGTCTGGAGCTCATCCAGGAAGGCCTTGGCCTCGGCGGCGTGGGCATCGGGGTCGTCGAAAAGCAGGATGACGTCGCCGGAATTGTCGCGGCCGAAGGTCTCCAACTCGATCTGTGCCGCGCTTGTCGACGCCGCCCCCGGGTCCTCCCAGCCCTCCTGGCTCATGCGCTCCTCAAGGCGCGTGCCGAAGCCAAAGAAGAGGCCCAGGATGAGCCCGACGATGAGGAGCGGGATGACCTTGCGGTGGGCGTAGGAAAAACGGCCCCAAGAATAAAACATGCGGCTCCTAATTGTGCTCGGGCGCGCGGTCCGGCAGCAGCGCGGACAGCGGGCGGAAAGGCTGCAGCCAGGCGCCGCCTGGAGGCAGATTATCCAGGTTAACGCGCGGCAGCGGTTCGCGGAAGACGCCCTCGATGTCTTCGAGGTCGACGAATTCGATGTCGGGGTGAGTCAGCGCCCACGACGCGTGCTCGTGGAAACCGAGCACGCAGGTGGGTAGACCGGAAGCCGTGAGCTGTTCCAGCAGGTGCTGGAAGTTCTGGCCATCAGCCGAAGCCACGATGACACCGGAGAGATCCTCGCGGTTGGCTTTGATGTATTCGACCATGTCGGGGTCGACGTCATCGTCCTCGTGCAGCTTCGGCTTGGCAAAGACGGCGAAGCCGACGTTGCGGATGGCCTCGACCCACGGGCGGATGACGTCGGCGCCGCCGGGCGTGACGTTGGTGAAGACGGCGGCTTCGGGGGTGGCGTCGTTGTCAAAGGCCAGCTCCACCAGCCAGCGGCCGATGGCGTCAAAGCGAGGGCGGTAGGCGGCAGTGGGGCGCCCGCCGAGGATGGCGCCAAGCCCCATGTCCATGTTGGGCGCATCCCACACCAATAGGTAGGTGCCGGCCATTACTTCTTCTCCCAGAGGTACTCGGTGATGACGTGTTCCTTATCCAGGCCTTTGCCCTCAAACTTGGTGATGACCTGGCGGTCGGTGAGAATGGGGCACTCCGGCCAGGGCCAGCCCTTGTAGTCGAGGGAGGGCTCGACCTCGACGAGCTCGTTAATCCACTCGGCGTAGCCGGCGTGGTCGGTGGCCACGTGGAGCACACCGCCGGGTTTTAGGCGGGAGGCAAAGAGGTTGAGCGTGCCGGATTGGATGATGCGCCGCTTGTGGTGGCGGGCCTTGGGCCACGGATCCGGGAAGAAGATGCGGATGCCGTCGAGGGACTCGGGCGCGAACATACGCATGAGAACTTCGATGCCATCGCCGCGGACCATGCGGATGTTCTCAATATCGTTGCGGACGATGGAGCCCAGCAGCTTGGCTAGGCCCGGCTTGTAGAGCTCGACGGCAACAATGTTGGTGTCCGTTTCCAACGGGGCCATCGCAGCAGTGGAGGTACCGGTGCCGGAGCCGATCTCCACGATGGTCTTGGCGCCCTCGCGTCCGAACCAGGCGGGGATGTCGAGGGGTTCGTCGGCAAGCAGGCGTCCCAACTGAGGCCAGTGCTCCTCGAAGAGGGCGTTCTGGTTGTCGGTGAGGGTGCCGCGACGGAAGGTCACGTTGCCGAGGCGTGGGTAGTCCAAATCATTGTTGAACTCGGCGTTGAAATCCGTCTGGAGGCCGCGGCCATGAGGCATCTGCGCGGCGGGATTCTGGGAGGAGTCTGCACTATTCATCAGTTGACATTGTTCCCTTAAGCAGGGGTGAGGGGCAACGTGCCGCGCCGTGGAGGGCGGAGGGGCGTCCAGGTGGAGGCCACACAGGACGCCGTGGGGGTAGCGGGACGGGCGTACGGGATGGACAACCCAAAGAAAATCCACCCCTGTGCGGGGGTATCTTTGGTGGTTGCGTGCCCTATTTCACACTTCGTTGTCCTTGGGTTAGTCGGGTTAACCAGGGTGGATATAACCGGGGTGGGCTGTATTACACATTCTGTTATCGCCAGTATCCGTACTCTGGTTGGTGAAACGTCGATAGGGGAAACCTTCGGCGATATAAAGCACCCTGGCCACACCGACCACAGGAGAATGTGAGATGACCGCAACCATTAAGGGCCTTGTAGGTGAACTGCCCACGAAGAACGAGAAGCTTATTTCGTGGATCAGTGAGAGCGTCGAGCTCTTCCAGCCGGAAGAGGTCGTCTTCGTAGATGGCTCCCAGGAGGAGGCTGACCGTCTCGCCGCTGAGCTCGTGGAGAAGGGCACCCTGATTAAGCTCAACGAGGAGAAGCGCCCGAACTCCTACCTGGCGCGCTCGAACCCGTCGGATGTCGCGCGCGTGGAGTCCCGCACCTTCATCTGCACCGAGACCGCCGAGGACGCCGGCCCGACCAATAACTGGGCCCCGCCGGCAGCCATGAAGGAAGAGATGACCGAGGCCTTCCGTGGCTCCATGAAGGGCCGCACCATGTATGTGGTGCCTTTCTGCATGGGCCCCATCAGCGACCCGGACCCGAAGCTCGGCGTGCAGCTTACTGATTCCGCTTATGTCGTGCTCTCCATGCGCATCATGACCCGCATGGGTCAGCAGGCTCTGGACAAGATTGGTGAGAACGGCGATTTTGTCCACGCCCTGCACTCCGTTGGTGCTCCGCTGGAGCCGGGCCAGGAGGATGTCGCGTGGCCGTGCAACGAGAAGAAGTACATCACGCAGTTCCCGGCGACCAAGGAGATTTGGTCCTACGGCTCCGGCTACGGCGGCAATGCCATCCTGGCCAAGAAGTGCTACGCGCTGCGTATCGCTTCCGTCATGGCGAAGGAAGAGGGCTGGATGGCAGAGCACATGCTCATCCTCAAGCTCACCAACCCGGAGGGTAAGAAGTACCACATCGCGGCCGCCTTCCCGTCTGCCTGCGGTAAGACCAACCTGGCCATGATCGCCCCGACCATCCCGGGCTGGAAGGCTGAGGTTGTGGGCGATGACATCGCCTGGATGAAGCTGCGCGAGGACGGCCTGTACGCAGTCAACCCGGAGAACGGCTTCTTCGGTGTGGCGCCGGGCACCAACTACGACTCCAACCCGATTGCCATGAAGACGATGGAGCCGGGCAACACCCTGTTCACCAACGTCGCGCTGACCGACGACGGCGATGTCTGGTGGGAGGAAATGGGCGAGGCCCCGGAGCACCTCATCGATTGGCGCGGCAACGATTGGACCCCGGCTTCCACCACCAAGGCGGCGCACCCGAACTCCCGCTACTGCGTGCCGATTACGCAGTGCCCGTCTGCTGCTCCGGAGTTTGATGACTGGAAGGGCGTCAAGATTGACGCCATCCTCTTCGGTGGCCGCCGCGCGGATACCGTCCCGCTGGTGACCCAGGCCTTCGACTGGAACCACGGCACCATGATCGGCGCCCTGCTCTCCTCTGGCCAGACCGCTGCCGCTGAGGGCAAGGTCGGCGCCCTGCGCCATGACCCGATGGCCATGCTGCCGTTCATGGGCTACAACGCCGGTGACTACCTGCAGCACTGGGTAGATATGGGCGAAAAGGGCGGCGACCGTATGCCGGCTATCTTCCTGGTGAACTGGTTCCGCCGCGGTGAGGACCGCCGCTTCCTGTGGCCGGGCTTCGGCGAGAACTCCCGCGTTCTCAAGTGGATTGTGGACCGCATCGAAGGCAACGTCGACGCCGTCGAGACTGTCGTGGGCCACACCGCCCGCCCGGAGGATATCGACCTCACCGGCCTGGACTTCGACATTGAAGACGTCCGCGAGGCACTTGCCGTGAACCCGGCCGATTGGGCTGGCGACATGGAAGACAACAAGGAGTACCTGACCTTCCTGGGCTCCCGCGTGCCGTCTGAGGTGTGGGACCAGTTCAAGGCCCTCAAGGAGCGCGTTGAGGCTGCCTCCTAACGCCGCTTTCCGCGCCGCTGCTTTCCGACGCCCCTCCACCCAGCGGTGGCGGGGCGTCGCCGCGTTCTGGCATGTTAGGTTGGCCACAATAAGGTTAGGGTAACCTTTTAAATGGAGAAAGTCTCGCATATTCTGGCTGTATGACAACTTCTTCTTTGCCCATGCACGATCGTCCCGACTCCGAGGTTGGTGGACACTGGCTCCTCGCCCGCCTGGGAAAGAAGGTGTTGCGCCCCGGCGGGCTGGAGATGACCACCACGCTAATCGACGCCGCCGAGCTGAAAAACAAGGACGTGGTGGAGCTGGCCCCTGGACTCGGGCTCACTGCCCGCCAGATCGTGGCGGAAGGCCCGCGCAGCTACACCGGTGTGGACGAGGATCCTGATGCCGTGGCGCGCACGAAGGCCAGCCTCGCCGGCGCTTCCTCGGCTACCGTGGTGGTCAATGACGCCAAGGCCACGGGTTTGCCGGATAACAGCACGGATGTCGTCTTTGGCGAAGCCATGCTCACCATGCACGGCGAGAAGGGGAAGGCCGCGATCATGGCGGAGGCGTTCCGTATCCTGCGCCCGGGCGGCAGGTATGTCATCCATGAGCTGTGCCTGGAGCCGGACACGCTTGACGACGCCCAGAAGCTCGAGATCCGCCGCGCGCTGGCCACGTCCATCCGCGTCAACGCCCGCCCGCTGACCACAAAGGAATGGGACGGCGTGGCACGGGAGGCTGGCTTCGAGGTGACTGAGCGCCACTATGCAGATATGGCGCTGCTGCGCGCCAAGCGCAACTTGCAGGACGAGGGTGTGCTGGGCGTGGCGCGTATCGCCTTTAACGTCTTGCGCATGCCCGACGCCCGCCGCCGCGTTTTCGCGATGCGTTCGGTGTTCAACAAATACAGCGACAACCTGCAGGCCATCGGCGTGGTGCTGACCAAGCCGGCCGCGGCTGCTCAATGAGTTTCGGTGAGAGCGGTGACGTTGCCGGCGGCGTGCCGGACGGCGTGATGGAGGCCCGCCCACGTGGGATCAGCTGGCCCACGGTTGGCGTATCTGTGGTGAGCAGTTGCGTCGCCGCTGCGCTGGTCTTGGGTTTCGGCGTGCAGCTCAGCCAAGGCAAGTGGGAACAGGCGGCAGCCCAGGGTGCCGCGATGACGCAGCCAGCCGAACCGAGCGTGCCCGTGAGCAGCGACTCCGCAGCGCCGGCGGCTGCGGCAACAACGGCACCAACAACGGCGGCGTCCGCGGCGTCGCCAAGCGTTGCGCAGGACGCCCCCGCTGTGGCGTTGGAACCGGCACCGCAGGAGAATCAAGCGGCAGACCCAGCGCCAGAGCAGGCGGTGGATGAGACGGTGGAGGACCCCAACACCGGCTGGTACCCCAGTGGGGATTTCAGCGCGAGCTTTGCGGCTACTAACCCGGAGCCGACGCTCGATGACCTTAACGGCGTCCTGCACGCGCTCGTGGCCACGCCGGGATCCGATGCGGACAAGGCACACAACCTCGAGGCTGGTCTGCCGGGGACGGTGGTGCCGAGAACCATTTACAACCTGGGGATATTCCGTCCGCCGCTGGGCTGGAAGCGGATTAGCGGGCCACTGACGGTGGAGGGGAACACCGCGAGTGCCACGCTCAACGCGAGCTCGGCCGGGCGTCCCACGCTCTCGTTGCGGGTGGAGTTCCGCTACCTCGACGGGCGCTGGAAGCTGGCCACGAACTCGCTGCGCAACGGCATCGATGCGGTGGGCCTGCCCATCGCGGGCGCGTTTTAAGGCGGCGGCGTGATTGACGTTGACAACCTGAGCCACTGGTATGGCTCGCGCCGCACAGCCGCGCCTGTGCGCGACCTTTCTTGCACCTTCGCTGATGGCCGCATCAATTACGTCGTGGGGCTTAACGGCACCGGAAAGTCGACGCTCCTCGGCTGCCTTTCCGGAAGCTTGCGCCCGCGCGGCGGCAGGGTCCTGGTGGACGGGCGGGAGCTGCGCGGTACCGACTATCCGTTGCGCCACGTGGGCAGCTACTTGAGCGCAGAAGATTTCTCACCGCAGCACACCGGCCTGCGCCACCTGCAGTGGATGTGCGCCCTCGCAGGCGCGCCGGTGGAAAAGGCGGAGGCGCTGGTGCGGGCCGTCGGGCTCGAGGAGGCCTCGCGGCGCCCCATCGGAGGTTACTCGTTGGGCATGCGCCAGCGCCTGGGGATCGCCAGCGTCTTGGCGGGAAACCCGCGCAACATTGTGCTGGATGAGCCGCTCAACGGCCTAGATATCCAGGGCGTGTGGTGGCTGCGTGAGTTGCTTGCCGCGTGGGCGGAGGAGGGTCGCTGCGTGATCGTGGCCTCGCATCATCTGCGCGAGGTGGAGGCCACGACCGAGGTTGCCGACGCCTCGGTAACCATCCTCAGCCAGGGCACGGCTCTTGCCCACGGCTCCCTTGAGGACGTCATCGCCTCCACCGGCGCCCCCGACCTCGAATCCGCCGTGGCGGCGCTGATCCCGGAGCTAGGGGCACGGGCATGAAGGCGTGGCAACGCTGGCGGATAAGCCTGCGCGCCGAGTCTGTGCGCCTGGGCGGGGCGCGCGGCCCGCTGGTGCGGGTCGCCGTGCCGCTGGGGTTTGCGCTGCCGCTGGCGGTGACCTTCGGGGTGGCAGCGGTGGCGGAGCACGTCCAGTCCGCGGGAGGCATCCTTCAGGCGCAGTCCGTGGACACTACTAATGCGGCGTATTGGCCCATCTACCTGGGCAGCATCGTGTTTGCGGCATTGGGGGCGTGGGCGCAGGCCACCGCCGGATCGCGGGCCTTGCGTGCGGCGGCGCCGTGGTCAGGGCTGGATCAGCTGGCCCGCTGGTGCTTCCTGGGCGCGCTCGCGGCGGCCGCGACACTGCTCAGCGTCAGCCTGTGCCTGCTGCTCCTGCCCACGTTCTTCCCGGTGCTCTATGGGCAGGTGAACTTCTTCGCGGGCCTGCGCATGGTGGCTCTCGGCCCGGTGTACGCGTGGTTGGCGGTGGGCTACGGTGTGGCGCTGGGCCGGCTGCTGCGCTCCCCGGCGTTGAGCATCGCGGCGCTGACGGTCTGGGCGCTCTTGGTAGAAAACGCGCTGTGGCTCATCCCCGGCGGCGCGCGCCTCACCGGCTGGCTGCCCTTCCTCAACGGCGTCTTCGCTACCGGCCAGGACGTGGCGCTATTCCCGCCTTGGGGCCGTGACGGGGCGCTGGTGTACTTCGCGGCCGTGGGCGTGGCGCTCTGGCTGGCTTCTCTGCGCAGGCGCCTCGACTAAGTCTGACTCAGCCATCAGGCGCGCAGGACGATGACCAGGTTGGAGGTCACAAGCTCCCGCAGCACCGGCACCTTGGTCACCCACCAGGCCCAGGCAGGGTGGTAGCGAGGAAAGGCCGCGAGGAGCTGCGAGCCTTGCGACGTCACGCCGCGCGCCCAGTCCAGGCCTTCGCGTGCGGAAAGCGCAAAGAGCGAGGAGCCAAAGACGTTCTTCGGTGGGTGCCCATGGCGGCGGGTATAGCGGTCCCGGGCGAACTCGCCGCCCACGTAGTGCTCCCACAGGCCGGTCTCGTGCCCGCCGAAAGGTCCCAGCCACACCGTGTAGCTCAAGACCACCAGCCCGCCGGGCTTGGTCACGCGCAGCATTTCCTGGCCCATGTCCCACGGGTTGGGGATGTGCTCGGCCACGTTGGAGGAATACGTGATGTCGAAGGTGTCATCCGCGAAGGGCAAGCACGTGCCGTCGCCGCGCACGGCCTGGGCCACTGAGATGCCGGCGGCGGCCATTTCACCCACGTCCGGCTCCAGCCCCACATAACTGGCACCGCGCTGAGCAAAGGCGGACGCGAAATAGCCGGGCCCGCCCCCGACGTCGAGCACGCGCGCGCCGGTGAGGGACAAAGAATGATCGCGGGAGAGGGCGTCGACAAGCGCGGCGGTGTCCTCAGCCAGACCGCCATAAAAGATCGCGGGTGCTGTCTGCTCGAAGCGGAAGGAGCGCAGCAGCCGCCAGGAGCGGCGCAGGGTGGCCAAGGCGCGGGTGCGTTTCATAACCCACTAGGCTAAAGCATCGTCATGAAAATCCTTCTTTTATGTTGGCGCGATTCCACCCACCCGCAGGGTGGCGGTTCCGAGCGCTACCTTGAGCGCGTCGGCGAGTACCTCGCTGCCCAAGGCCACGAGGTGGTCTTCCGCACCGCGCGCCACATGAACGCCGCCAAGCGCGAGCGCCGCAACGGCGTGCTCTATTCGCGCGCCGGGGCCAAGTTCAGCGTCTACCCGCGTGCGCTGTTGTCGATTTTATTGGGGCGCCGCGCTTTGCGCGGCGCTGACGTTGTGGTGGATACCCACAACGGCATTCCCTTTTTCGCGCGCCTGGCCACCCGGGCGCCCGTGGTGATCCTGACGCACCACTGCCACCGCGAGCAGTGGCCGGTGGCCGGGCCCGTCCTGGCGCGGCTGGGCTGGTTCCTGGAATCTCGCGTGGTCCCCGCGCTGTATCGCGAGAACACGTGGGTGACGGTCTCGGAGGCTTCGAAGCGTGACCTAGAGAAGCTGGGGATTCACGGTGCGCGCATCATTGAGAACGGCCTTGATCCCCTGCCGCAGCACGTGCCCACCTTGGAGCGTGAGGCCGATATCCACCTGGTGACCTTGTCGCGCCTAGTTCCGCACAAGCAGATTGAGCACGCCATGGACACCGTGGCGCGGATTCCGGGCGCGCTTCTCGACGTCATCGGTTCCGGCTGGTGGGAATCCCAGCTGCGCGAGTACGCCCGGGCCCACGGGGTGGAAGACCGCGTGCGCTTCCGCGGTCAGGTCACTGAGGACTATAAACATGCGCTCCTCGCGCGCGCCGACGTGCACCTTATGCCCTCCCGCAAAGAAGGCTGGGGTTTGGCAGTCATGGAGGCGGCCCAACATGGGGTTCCCACGGTGGGTTATGCATTTGGCCTGCAAGACAGCGTCATCGACGGCAAGACGGGCGTGCTGGTCCACCACGAGTCCGAGTTCGCTCCGGCGGTGCGCATGCTTGTCGACGACCCCCTCCTCCGCACCCGCCTCGGCCAGGCTGCCCGCGAATTGGCGGCTACTTTTTCGTGGGAGAAGACCGGCGCGCGCTTCGAAGAATTACTAGAAGCGGAAGTGCGCACCAAGCGGCGCTAAGCCCCCACGGGGCGGATGCCGGTTGCGCGTTAGTGGTGGCGGCGATGCGGCCGTCCTCGACGACCGCGCCCACACCGAGCTCTTCCAGCCGGTCGAGGTCGCGGTTGGTCCAGGCCTCGGCGGCTGCGAGGTAACGCGGCGATGGCTCATCCACTGTCACACCGTCGACGGTGAGCTCGCCGGAGTCGAGTTTGTTGGCGGCTTTGGAGTAGGGGTCGAGGGCGATGCCGCCGTCGAGCGTAATCATGGCGGGGCGGTCGGCGAAGAAGGTGAGGCGGCCGTCGAGGTCTTCGATGAGCTGGCGATCGATGCCCGTTTCGCGTGGTTTCAACACGGCGAGCTCCCGCGGGGCATCGGGGGCTTGGAGCAAGCAGGCGCACAGGGCGAGCGCGGCCGGAAGCTGGCGCAGGGCCCCGATGCCCGCGATGGCAAGGGGTAGGGCGAGCAAGGTGAGCTTGGAGGAATCGCGCAGCAGGCCCGCGCCGGGGATGTGCTCGATGGCGAAGGCGGTAAGCCCGGGCGCCAGTGCACCGAAGATGGCCAGCCCCATCCCGATTATCGCCAGGGCCGCGAGCGGGCGCAGCTCGCGCCGGGGCAGGCGGGTGGCGCCAAGAATGGCGAGGGCGGCGACGGCCAAGCCTGCCAGGGCGAACCCCTGCTCGCGGGAGGCCGGCACCGCCGCGGCATTCCAGATGCCGCCGAAGCCGAGCAGCGAGCCGACCGCACCCACGTAGGCCTCCGCGCGCGGGGCGAAGGCCGCGGCCTGGGCGGCGGGGTCGCCGGGAGCGGCAGGGGCGGTGAGAACACCGCCCACGAGGCTTGGAACCAGCCACGGCAACCACAACAAGACTGAGCCGCCCGCGAAGAGCCACCTTCTTCGCCCCTCGCGCTCACAGGCAACCGCGATGAGGCCCCCGAAGAGCCCGCCGGTGGGCGTCAAGGACGCGGCCCACAGCGCTAGCCACGCCACGCGCGGGCGCGCGTTGAGGCAACCCCACGCGATCACGGGCGCCAACCAGGCCGCGACCGCCAGCGACCACTGGCCCTGCAGGAGGCGCTCGATGACGAAAGGATTGGCCACCGCGCACGCCATCGCCGCGGCTGCTGCCCACGGGCTGGACTCGCGCGCCCACCGGCCCGCCACCCACGCCGAGGCACTCGCAGCAGCAAGGATAAAAACCCGGGCCAGCCACGCCCCGCCGAACAGGGCCAGCACCCCGTCTTGCGGAGCATTGCGTGCGGGCAGGTCGCCGGCGCCGAAGGCAGAGGCGCTCAGAGCTGGGTTATCAATCAGCACCATGTCGCGCCACAGGAACTCGCCGGGCAGCACAAAAGGCCAGCACACCGCGAGCACGAGCACCACGCCCCACGCGCCGAGGGCGGCGCGCGTCGCAAGGGAGGTAGTCACGGGCGCCTACGCGCTCTGGGCGGCATGACGGCGCATGAACATCGCGGCCGCCACCGCCAACAATGCCACGCCGATGGCCTTGCCCAGCCAGCCGACGAGGCTCAAGACCTTGACCGTATCGATGACCCTGCGAACCGAGTCGAGGCGTTCGGTGCGGGTGGAATCGGACCAGGAGAGGGGGACGTCGAGAAGCGCGCGTTCTTGTGTGTCATCGGCGTCGACCATGGCCTGGGCCTGGCTCGCATCCGTGGCCCAGAAGATGCGCGGGTGTTCCTCCTCGTTGACGATGGTGCCGGTCGTGGGTTCGACCCACACGGTGCGGCTCACCGCGTAGAAGGGCTCGAGGATGACGTGCGATTTCGGCTTGAGGTTGTAGCGTTCCAGGGATTCGGGCGAGTAGAAATCACCCGCCGGGCCGGAGCGACGAGCATCGAGGTCGAAGACCTCCGCGAGCGAAACCGGCGCGACATCCTGGCGGAAGACGTAGGTGGGGATGCCGTCGAGCTTCTCGTCGCGCAGAAAGTCGATGGGCTCCGCGTCCTGGGTGAGTGGGTCGAAGAAAGGGTAGGAGCGCTGTTCCGCCCCGGCGGGGAAGAAGTAGCTGATGCCGTCGCGCTCGACCTGGTCTTCCACCTGCAGGTCAAGGGCGGGAAGCTCGATATTCTGCGTCGTGTTCGGGCCCGCCACCGGGTAGGTGGACTCGCGGTTGAGCAGGGATTCCTCGGTGATGTGCACGACGGTGTCGCTGTCCAAGGTGAGCGTGGTGGTGGATTGTGCGCGGGCCACGGAATCCTTCTCCGCAGAGGCAGTCGTGGTGTGGCGGGTGAACTCGA
Source organism: Corynebacterium sp. HMSC074A09 (assembly GCF_001811545.1). NCBI lineage: Bacteria > Bacillati > Actinomycetota > Actinomycetes > Mycobacteriales > Corynebacteriaceae > Corynebacterium > Corynebacterium sp. HMSC074A09. Next base: position 93,588 of record NZ_KV805146.1, read on the forward strand.
CCCCGTCCTGTTCCGCGCGGACCGTGATGTCGAGGTCCCTGGGCAGCGGGCGGGCCTGGTTGTTATACAGCGGCGGAAGGATGGACCCGAGTATGAGGAACACCGCGGCGGCAATCGTCACCTGCGCTAGGCGGGAGCGAAGGAACACGTCAGCTCCGATCGGTCGAGGGATTCACTGCAGAAATAGTATCGTAGTGGGCCATGCGCTTTCTCCCTGAGCTCGAAGGCGTGCGTGCGCTGGCAGCGTTGGCGGTCGTGATCACGCACGTGTCTTTCCAGACGGCAACCGGCTGGGCCTGGGCTGAGAGGCTGGATTATGGGGTGGCGGTCTTCTTCGTGCTCAGTGGTTTCTTGCTGTGGCGCCGGCGGCACGCGCACACGGCGGGGCAGTATCTTCTTTCCCGCGTGGCGCGCTTGGCACCGCTGTATGTGGTGTGCGTGGTGGCGGTACTCGCCTTGCTTCCCGACGCCTCCCCCTTAACCCTCCCGCAAGTCATCACCAACCTGACTGGTACGCAGCTCTATATTGCCGATGGCCTGGTTCCCGGGCTTACGCAATTGTGGTCGCTGTGCGTGGAGTTCGCCTTCTATGCGGTGTTGCCGCTGTTGGCGTGGGGATTGGATAGGTTTTCTGTGCGTTGGCGGGTTGTGCTCATTGCGGTTGCTAGCGTGCTGAGTCTGTTGTGGGGCTTCCTACCCTTTGTCGCCGGTTATGAATCCGGCGATATCAACACGCAGATTTGGCCGCCGGCGTACTTTTCGTGGTTCGCGGTGGGAATGTTGGCCGCGGAGGCTGAGGCGGCTGGGGTGCGCCTGCGCGCTGGGCGCATTGTGCGGCTCGCTTGTTGGGTGGTGGCCGCGGGCTGCGTGTGGCTGGCCAGCCGCGAGTGGTTCGGCCCGCAGGGCTTGGTGCATCCAGAACCGGGTGAGTTTGCGCGGCGCATTGCGGCGGGGGCGGTGTGCGGGGCTTGCATCGTGGTGCCGGTAGCGCTGGCACCGCGCGAAAGCTGGCTCTCCTCCGCTGTGATGCGGGCGCTGGGCCGCTGGTCTTATGGGGTTTTCATGTGGCATGTGGCGGTGCTGGCCATCGCTTTCCCGCTGTTGGGCGTGTCTGCCTTCTCGGGTGCTGCCTGGGATTTCGCGGTGGTACTGGTCTTTACGGTGGTGGTCAGCTGTGTGCTGTCCGCTGCGACCTACGTGCTTGTGGAGGTCCCCGGCCGCGACCTCATCCGCTCTCTCGCCTTTACTCGCGGCCGCATCGCCGTCCCGCGTTCGTTACCGCGCCAGGCAGATAGCCCTGCCGGCTCCGCTTCTGCGAGCTCTGCCAGTTCCGGATCCCATTCCGCTACCGTGGGCTCCGGATCCCTCGCCAGCGCCGCTGGCTCGACTGATTCCGCCGGTTCGGTGGGGTCGTAGACGCCACTTCACACATGGCATTTTCCAGAAGGCATTAGTCAAACGGTTTCCTTGCCCCCAAACAAACCTTTTACATCGCCGCAGATGGTTTCCTTGACCCCAAAGACACCTTCTGACTAATGCCTTTTGAGGGGAACCATCTGGGGCGGGGCCGCGTATCTAGGACGTGCGGCGGGGCGGGAGGCAGGCACACGTGATAGCCGCGACGCACAGCAGTTGCACGAGCAGCGAATCGCCGGCGTAGCCCTCCGCGGGCCAGGGGGCGCGGGCGAGCATCGCGCCCGCGGCCAAGGTGAGCGCGCCCGCTAAGTAGTCGGGGCGCAGCGTGGTCCAGCGGGTAACGCCCCACGCCGCGGCAGCGGCGGCCACACCGGGCAACCCCGCGACGAGTGTCATGGTTAAGACAATGAGCACGATAAGTAGGAGCGAAGCCGAGGGAGAAACACGGCCAGGGGAGAGCGTACGAGAAGCAACGGAAGTGGTGGAGCTGGCTGGGCTGGTCGAGGCTGCGTCGTGAGCTGCGTAAGACGCAGCCGCGACAGAGGTAGCGGAATGGCGGGGGCGACGGGCCATGACGAGCAGGCACAGTGCGGTGGTCAGCGCGGCGAGCGCGCCGCCGAGGCCGAGGCCCACGCGGTAGGCGCGGTCAGCCACGAAGGACATGTGGAAGGTCCCGCTAGCGCCGGCGGGGATGAGGAAGGCTTGCGTGTCGGCATCGATGGAGCGCGGTTCGAGGGCCTGCGGTTCCGAGCTGGAGGCCGGCGTTGAGTCCGGCGCTGAGTCTTGTGCCGAACCTGACGTCGAGACCGCGGCTGTGCTGCGGGAGCGCAGCTCGCCGCGCAGGCCCTCGTTGAAGGCGCGGCCGGTGATAAGGAGGCGGTCGTGGTCGGCGGGCTCGATGGGCTCGCCGGAAGCGAGCGGGGTATAGCCGGTGTCGGATGGGTCGGCAGCGGCGGCGGCCGGGTCCGCGGAGGAACCGGTTTTGTCCTCGGAAGCTGCACGCGAGGAGGCGGGGAGGGGATCGGGCAGGGAGGACGCGGTATCGGTCAGGGCCGCCCAGTCGCCGGTGGTGCGCAGGAGGTGCTGCCCGGCGGACAGATTGAGGGTGGAGTTGGGGGCGTGGGGGGAGCCGTCGATAAGCACTGTCTTCTCACCGGAGACCCGCACTGTCATGTCGCGCGGGGTAGTAAAGGAGCGGATGAGGATGTGCTCGTTGTCTTGCTGGAAGAGGAACTGCTCGGCATCGGGCGAGGTATCGGGCACGGTGATGAGGCGCCGCGGGGTGGGCTGGTCCACGATGGACGCCTCCGCAATCCCGGTGCGGCGCTGCGGCTCGATGCGGATGGTGGAGGCCTTCGCGCCGGGCACGCGAATATCGCGGGCGCGGTAGGCCTCCATGGTGACCGTCACCTTGGAATCGCCGTTGTGGATGGTCACCTCAGTCGTGCCGGTGGTCATTAGACGCAGCGTGGGCGAGGTCCACGTGGAGTCGGAGTGCAGCTCCAACCAGCCGGAATCGCCGGGCGCTGGCCACCACGCGGTGGAGTTCTCGCCGTCAACGGCCGCGGTGAGAGCGCGCGCCGGGTTCGCCCCGCCGAAGGAAGAGGCATCCGCGGAAGACGAGGACGCGGTGACGCGACCATCGTGCTCCACCACTTGGGTCAGAGGGCCGGCGGAGGGGTAATCGCGCAGGCGATTGCGCACGGTGGAGGGGTCATCAGGGGCTAGCGGCGCGGAGACCGGGCCGGTAAGCGTGCCGTAGTTGCGGTCGCGCAAGGTGGGTGTGTCGGTCACGATGTCGGCGTTGGCGGAGACGAGTTCATGGGGACCGGAGAGGAGCGCGAGCGATTCCCCACCGCCCGCCACGCGTGGCGGATCCGCAGGCGCCAGGTTCATGGAGAGGTCGCGGTCGAAGACAACGACATCGACCTCCCCGAAGGTGTGGACCTCGCCTGGAATATGGACCGAAGAACCAGAAATCAGGTCGTGGCGTACCGCGACGGCCCCGATGCCCAGGCGCTGCAACACATAAGGCGCGGACGCGGGATCACGGGAAATCTGCGCCATCGCACCGTCCAGGCCACGGATAGCCTCGGGCGGGATGAGGGGAACGGCGTCGCGGACGGCCCAGGGGACGTCGAGAAGCGGCTGCGCCGGCTCGTCACGCGTCCAGCCCCAGTCCTGCCGCGCAAAGGAGGCCGGGGGGTAGATGAGCACGCGCGTATCCAGCGAGTTCATGAAAGAGGCGGCTTCGTGCCAATAGGCGGGAACCTCCTCGTAGGCGCCCTTCGGCAGCAGCCGGCCTGCCCAGGCGGGGGCGGTCGCGCCCACCACCACGAGGCACACCAGAAGGCCCGCTGCTTCACGACGCCCCGGGGACAACGTCCGCGGCAACCTCACCCGGGCGGCAATCGCGGCCACGCCGAGCAGCAGCGGGAGGCGCACCAGCGGGTCGAACTTGTGCACGTTGCGCAGCGCGGCCAGCGGGCCGTCGAGCGCGTCGAGGTACCAGGCGGCATGCGTGCCCAGTACGGCCACGCCCACGAGCAACATCGCAGACCAGAGTCGCGGCAGGCGGGACAGGCCCACCAGGCCTAAGGTGGCAACGCTCACGGTGACGAGCACGAAGACCGGCTCGGTGGCCAGCTCATTGCCGGCGACGCGCTCGGTATCCACAAACGGCGCCCAGCTGGTGGTGCCGCGCAGGATTTCTGCCAGGTTAAGCCAGCGAGTGGTTACGCCGGCGGACTCGATGAATTCCGTAAAGGGCGGGGCATAGCGGCCCAAGATGAGCAGCGGGATAATCCACCACGCGGATACCGCCGCGCAACCGGCCAACCAGGCCAGGCCAGTCTTGCCCGCGCGCCGCCACAACAGAATCACACCCGCCGGCAAGCAGGCAGCCAGCGTGGCCGTGGCGTTGACCGCGCCCATGTACGCCACTGCGACGACCGAGGGCGCGGCATCCCGCCAGCCCAGTGTGCCCGGCCGCAGGAAGGGCAGCAGCACCCAGGGTGCTAGCATGACCGGCCAGGTCTCCGAGGAAATCGCGCCCAGCGTGGTCAGCGTGCGCGGGGAGAGCGCGTAGAGGAGGCTGCCCATCAGCGCGGCATAGCCCGGCGCGGCGGGAAGTACTGTGCGGACCACGCGGAAGAAACCCAGAAAGCCCACCGCCAGGACTAAGAACCACCAGGCGCGCTGCGCTATCCAATCCGGAAGTGGATCCGCCAGCAAGAAGAACAAGCCCTGCGGGAAGAGATAGCCATAGGCCTGGTTCTGTAGCTGGCCCAGCGTGAAAGTATCGGTATAAGCATGCAGCGCGCCGGCCAAAAACCCAGCCGGGTTGGCCACCAGATCGTGCTTGGTATCGGCGGCGGTCAGCCCCCACGGCTGCACCAGAACCACGAGGGCTAAAAAGAAAAGCCCCCCGATGCGTGCGCGCACGCTACTCGCGGGAGCCGTACTCCGGCCCGCCCATCACGGCGTCGGAGGCCTTGACGGAGTTATCGTTCGGTACGGCATCTGCCTGCGAGAATTGGGCAATGCCCAGGATGGTTACGACTCCCAGCGCCACGCCGACGACCGCGCTGCCCAGGGCCGGGCCCAGGGTGCGCTTGTTGAGGGAATCGCTGTCGAATGCCATGGCGCCAGATTCTAGCAGCTAAAAGCTGCCTTTAGGAGTCGCTTTCTTCCGCGTCGTCCTCATCGTCGTTCTCCGGCGGCACGATGAAGACCGGCAGACCGGCGTTGCGCACGATGTACTCCGCCGTGGAATTCGTCCACAGCGAGCGGAAGCCGGTGAGGGCGCGAGTACCGGTGACGATGACGTCGATGTTGAGTTCTTGGGCGGCGTCGACAATCGCGCTCTGAATCGTCGTTACGGATTCCACCAGGTGGGCATGGCCCCGCAGCCCCAAGGTCTCCGCCTTGGCGATGCCCTGGCGGCAGATGGCGAGGGCCTCCTCGTAGGCCGGATCGTCCTCCACGCTGTCCGGCGAGACCGTGGATTGGTGCAGCCCGGTGCGGCTGACGGCGCGGGCAGCCTGGCGCGCGGACGGCTCCCAGGCGGTGAGGATTTCGACGTCGGTGGGGCGCAGGAGCCGCGCGGCGTACTCGAGGGCGCGGTCGGCGCGGTCGGAGCCGTCATAGGCAATGAGCATGGTCTCTCCGTTATTCATGTGGCCATCCTAACAACCAGGTGTTGCCCGTGCGGGTGCTTCAGGCACACTGGTGGGCATGAGAAAAGCAATGCCTGCCCTCCTGTTGAGTGCTAGCTGTGCGCTGAGCGCGTGTAGCGAGGAGCCTGCGCTTTCCGACGCCCCGCCCAGCGAAACCAGTGCCCCGCCCACTAGCGCCGCGTCGGGGGACTCGACACCGCAGGATGCTGCGCCCGAGGACGTCCGCGCCCGCGCCGCCGCCAAACTCATGCCGCCGGCGCTGAACTATGACGATGCCCGCGCGAAGCTGGAAGCCGGCGTGGGCGGGCTCTTTATCCCCAGCTGGGCCGACCCGGAGCTGCTGAGCGATGGCCCGCGGGGAGTGAACGCTTTGCGCGAGGAAATGGGCCGCGACTTCGAGGTCTCCATCGACTTCGAGGGCGGGCGCGTGCAGCGCTTTTCCGAAATCTTGGGCGACTACCCCTCCCCGCAGGCCATGGCGGAGGGCCATAGCCCAGAAGAGGTCGAGGCCCTAGCCACGGAAATCGGGCACAGCCTGCGCGCCCACGGCGTGACGGTGGACTTCGCCCCGGTGCTCGACGTGGATGGGGGAGACCTGGAGGTCGTCGGCGACCGCGCCTTCTCCACCGACCCGGAGGCCGCCGGCGAGTATGGCGCGGCCTTTGCCCGCGGGCTGCAGGCTGCCGGCGTGAAGGCCGTGTTCAAGCACTTCCCCGGCCACGGGCGCGCCTCCGGGGACACGCACCTGGGTGAGGCCGTTACCCCGCCCCTGGAAGAATTGCATGGCCACGAATTCGTGCCTTTCCACACGGCAATCCCGCAAGCTCCGGACGCGGCTCTCATGATGGGGCACCTCGTGGTTCCAGGCCTCGGCGATGAACCCGCTTCCCTCAACCCGCGGGCCTACCAGCTAGCCCGCGAGGAGCTGGGCTTCGAGGGCACGATTTACACCGATGACCTGGGAGGAATGGCTTCTATCTCGGAGAACTTCAGCGTGCCGGAGGCCGTGGCCGCAGCCCTCGAAGCCGGGGCCGATATGCCGCTGTGGTCCACGGACGATGACATCAACGCGGTCATCGACGCGGCCGCCGAAGTCGTGGTCCAGCAGGAGCGCGACTAGTAAAAACTAGCTGGCAGACGTTAATCTCGTACACGTGAAAAAGGCAATCGGACACAGGCAGCAGCGACGCAAGGGACTCCAGGTGACCCTTGGTGTCCTCGTCGGCCTCCTACTCATCGCCGGCATCGCCTATGCGTGGGACGTGATGGCCAACCAGCACAAGGTTCCGCGCGCGACGTCGGTCGGCGGCGTGGACATCTCCCGTATGGAGCGCACCGCTGCGGTGGAGAAGCTGGAGCAGGAACTCGGGGATGTCGCGGCCCAGCCCGTGGATATCCGCGCCGGGGAGAAAAGCTCGCAGCTTATCCCCCAGGACTCCGGCCTGAGCCTGAACTATCAGAAGGCCGTCGATGGCATTCCTGATGCCTCCCTGAACCCCTTCTCGCGCCTGTACAGCTTCATCAAGCCCACCCAGGAGATCCCTGTCGCCGTGGACGTCGATGAGGGCCAGCTTTCCGGGGAGCTCGAGCGCGTTGGCAACGATCTGAAGATCGAGCCGGAGGACGGAAACCTGGAGCTTATCGACGGCTCCCTCAAAGAGACCAAACCCAAGCTCGGCCAGGCGGTGGAAGAGGGAGAGTTGCACGAGGGCGTCGTTAAGCACTGGCTCGACCCCGAGGGCGTAGACGTCGATCCGATGGTGGTGGAGCCACAGATTAATGATGCGGCGATTGAGGCCATGCGCACCGGGGATGCCGCCCGTGCGCTGGATAACCCGCTCACGCTCAAGGGCGAGAATAACACCGCCGGTACGCTGCGCAAACCGGAGATTTCCCAGTTCGTATCCATCGCCGCAGAAGATGGCGAGCTGCGTCTCAAGGTGGATAAAGACCGCGCGCGCGAGCTCTTCCAAGAGCGCATGCAAGGCTCCGAGGTGCCCGGCACCAACGCCAAAATTTCCTTCAGCGGCAACGACAAGCAGATCACGCCCTCGGTGGATGGCTCCATCATCGACTGGGAGAAGACCCTCGAGGGCTTCGAGGACCGTGTGAGCAGCGAGGACGACCGCGAGTGGGACGCCGACTACAAGCCGGACCCCGCGGACTTCACCACGGAGATGGCGGAGAAGGCCACCTTCGATGAGACCGTGTCCGAGTTCTCCACCGGCGGCTTTTCCGGGGCCTCCGGCACCAATATCCGCCTGGTGGCCCAGGAGGTCAACGGTGCCGTGGTCAACCCGGGTGAGACCTTCTCCCTCAACGGCTACACCGGCCCGCGCGGTACCGCGCAGGGCTATGTGGAATCCGGCATCATCATCGACGGCCACGCGGGCAAGGCCGTGGGCGGCGGCATCTCTCAGTTCGCCACCACCTTGTACAACGCGGCCTACTTCGCCGGCATGGAGGACGTGGCACACACCCCGCACTCCTATTACATTTCGCGCTACCCGGCTGGCCGCGAGGCCACCGTGTACGAAGGCGCAATTGACCTGCAGTTTAAGAACACCTCCAACCACCCGGTGCGCATCGAAACCAGCTTTGGTGACGAGATCACCGTGCGCTTCAAGGGCGTGAAGACGGTTGAGGTCGAGTCCATCAACAACGGCCGCTGGGCCAAGACCGAGCCGCAGCGCAAGTCGGTGAGCGAGGACTGCTCGCCGTCGTCTGGCACGCCGGGCTTCACCACCTCGGATACCCGCGTGATCAAGGACCTCTCCGGCAAGGAAATCTCCCGGGAGACCACCACCACGGTCTATGACCCGCAGCCCATCGTTACCTGCGGTTAAGCCATGACCCGGCCGATGCACACCGCGGTGAAGGACCCGGCGGACGTCGATCAGCTGGCCCAGCACCCAGTGAAGTTTGGTCGCGTCGCCGGCCTTTTCGCAGCCCACCGCGGCACGCTGCTTGTGGTGGTAGCGCTCATCATCGCGACGTCTGGGCTGACGGTGGTGCAGCCTTTCTTGGTGCGCCGCACCGTGGACGAGGCCATTCCCAACCACGACACCGCACTGCTGTTGTGGCTGGTGGGCGGCATGCTGGCCATCACCGTGGTCTCTCAGGCCATCGGCGTTATCCAGTCCTTTTTATCCGCGCGGGTGGGGCACACCATCATGCACGAGCTGCGCACGCAGGTCTTTGCCAACCTGCAGCGCCAGTCGCTGCAGTTCTTTACCAATAACCGCGGCGGTGAGATTCAGTCGCGCCTGACCAATGACATCGCGGCGATGCGCGGCATGGTGACCACAACCGCGACATCCGTGGCCAGCAACCTCACCATGACTGTGGCTACGTTGGTGGCGATGGTGGCGCTTTCGCCTACCCTCTCGCTTTTGTCCCTGGTGGTACTGCCACCCGCCGTGTGGCTCACCCGCCGCGCCGCCGTGCTGCGCCGCAGCCTTATGGAGAAAAACAGCCGCGCGCAGGCGACGCTGCAGCAGACCATTTCGGAGAACCTGTCCGTGTCCGGCATGCGCCTGGCGGCCACGCTGGGTGCGCAGGAGCGCGTCTATGACGGCTTTGAGAAAACCTCCCGCTCCCTCATCCGTTTGGAGCTGGAATCGCAGTTGGCCGGGCGCTGGCGCATGGCGCTGACGCAAATCATCTTCGGCGTGATGCCGGCCCTGATTTACCTGGCGGCCGGCTTGCGCCCGGGCATTACGATTGGCACGCTCATCGCCTTTTCCACCCTGCAGACCCAGATCTTCCGTCCCATTACCGGCCTGCTCAACGTGGGCGCGCAGTGGGTAGCGTCGATGGCGCTGTTCAGCCGCATCTTCGAGTACCTGGACTTGGAGCCCGAACTCACGGAGACCACCCAGCCCGCCCAGCTTGCCGACGCCTCCCTCACCCTCCACAACGTCTCCTACCGCTACCCCGGCACCGACACCGACGCGCTTTCCGACGTCTCCCTTTCCATCCCCGCCCACACCACCACCGCGCTAGTGGGGCATACCGGGTCCGGCAAGTCCACGGTGGCCGCACTTTTTGCGCGCCTTGCCGATCCGACCGAAGGCACCGTGCACCTGGGCGGGGTCGACCTGCGCGATATTCCACCTGAGCAGCGCGCGGAGGTCATTGGCGTGGTCTCCCAGGAGACCTACCTGATTCACGGCACGGTGCGGGAGAACCTCCTCTTCGCGCAGCCGAATGCGAGTGAGGAACAGATGTGGGCGGCGCTTAACGCCGCGCGCGTGGACGAGGTCATCGCCGCGCTGCCGGAAGGTCTGGACACAGTGGTGGGCTCGCGCGGCTACCGCTTCTCCGGCGGTGAGCAGCAGCGCCTTTCGCTTGCCCGCACGTTGCTGCGCCAACCACGGGTGCTCATCTTGGATGAGGCCACCTCCGCCCTCGACAACGAGACGGAGCGCGCCATCCAGGAGGCAGTGCTTGGCGCGGATGCTACCCGCTTGGTCATCGCCCACCGCCTGTCCACTATCCGCGATGCCGACCAGATCATCGTCCTCGACGCCGGCCGCGTGGCCGAGCGCGGCACCCACGCTGAGCTGCTGGCCCGCGACGGCGCTTATGCGGCGCTCCTTCGTGCCGCGAAAACTACTGGTGATCGTTCTTAGAGAGCCCCGCCAAGAAACCTAGGGATGTTAGCTTTCTATCTGGAGTTTGTTAAAGACCGAGAAAATATATGGCTTCGGGATTGTCCTGAGGTACCTTCTTGCCGCGCCCCAGTGGTTGCCCATGAAGATTCACGTCTACCTGGCGATATTGACAGTGTTAATGGTTGTGCTGGTGGTTGCATGGCGCTCTTGGTAAGCGTTTCGCAGTGAGATAGTTGCCACCAATGTGCCTGGGCAAGGCTGCTAGAGCCCCCGTAAGGGGGCGGTGAGGTCGATATCACTCAAAGTGGAATGGCAGCTACCAATACCGCAGTTTAACTGCGAATATAATTATTATCTGCGCGGGGGGGGGGGCGATTACTTGAGAGGGCTAGCTGGTTTTATGGGAAGCGGGCATTTGTTCGATATCGCATTTCTTCTTCTAGGTATAGGGTCTAGCTATGTAATCCACAGGCTACCGTTACTTAGGCTAGGGGCCCGGGTAGGTGCCTTACCTTCTTGGGAACGTCGCTCTATGTGGGTGAAAGATTCTTAGCGATGGGCCGGGCCATGGTGTGTAAACCGTGGGGAGTGGATTGCGTACAGCTGATGAGGCGCGGTGTCTCATTACACAACTCATGTAAAGGACCTGTTTCCGTGAACAAGATCTCTCGTACCGCTCGTTCGGTCACTTTCGCAGCAGTCGTAGGCCTCTCCCTGGGGATCTCCGCTCCGGGCGCCCTGGCTCAGGACGATACCGCCGCCGATGCTTCGGCGACTACCACTTCTGAGGCTCCCGCGGACACCTCCGTTAACCCGGCCAACATCGACTTTTCCAAGAAGGGCTCCATCACCCTCTACAAGAAGAAGGGTGCCGAGTCTGGTAATGCAGCTACCGGCCAGGAGATGGAAGGCGTACAGGGTGAGCCGCTCGCTGGTGTGACCTACAAGATCACCAAGCTGAACTACGACCTGCAGAATGGCGACTGGTCTAAGTTCCCGAAGACGGCTGCCGATGCCAAGGGCCACGAGACTGAAGAAACTTTCGAGACGACCACCGGTGACGACGGCAAGGTGGCTTTCGAGAACCTGGATCTTGGCATCTACCTCGTTGAGGAGACCGATGCTCCTGCCGGCATCGTGTCTGGTGCTCCGTTCATCGTGTCGGTGCCGATGGTCAATGAGGCCTCCGATGCGTGGAACTACAATGTCGTGGCCTACCCAAAGAACACCGAGACCAAGACTGAGAAGACCGTCAAGGATGCAGATAAGCACATCCAGGATGGTTACACCTACACCATTAACGCTTACGCCCCGACCTGGGGCGAGGGCAAGAGCCTGACTGCTTTCCGCTTCGAAGACCAGCTGGATAAGCGCCTGGACTTCCAGAAGGTTACCGAGGTCAAGGCTGGCGACACTGTTCTGGAAACCGGTGACTACGAGGTCAACACTCCGGCTGACAACAGCAACAAGCTCATCGTCAAGCTGACTGACCAGGGCCTGACCAAGGTTGAGTCCGGCGACAAGATGTCCCTGACCTTCGAGGTCAAGCGCAAGGAGGTTGGCGACACCACTGAGCTGAAGAACCAGGCTGACGTCATCTTCAACAACCCGAATACCGGTAAAGAGGTCAAGAACAAGACCAACGAGGTCGTGACCTACCACGGCAAGCTGAAGGTTGTGAAGAAGGACGGCAAGGAGGCCGGTAAGGTCCTGCAGGGTGCGGAGTTTGAGCTCTACCGATGTGCCTCCGCGCAGGATAAGCTCGAGAACCCGCTGAGGGTAAACGGTGCGAACAAGTGGACTACCGGCGCTGACGGTACCTTTACAATCGACGGCCTGCACGTCACCGACTTCGAGGACAGCAAGGAGGTTGCTCCGGCAACCAAGAAGTTCTGTCTGAAGGAGACCAAGGCTCCGGCTGGTTATGCACTGCCGGAGAAGAACGTTACCGAGATTGACTTCACCCGCGAGAATATCGCGAAGACTGGTGAGCTCAACGGTGACGACAAGATTACCCTCGTGTCTGAGATCGACAACATCAAGCAGGACACCCCGAACCTGCCGATGACTGGTGGTGCCGGTGTCGGAATCCTGGCCGCTATTGGTGCAGCCATCGTCGCAGCTGGTGCATGGTTCGCTCGCCGTACCGCGCGCAACTAATAGCCGGGCGTAGTTCCGGTGGCGCAGACTGTCCATGGTGGTCTGCGCTGCGGGTCGGGTAGCCAAGGTAGGCAGCCCGACCCAATGAGGGGACTGGACTAGGCGTAGATTCCGGTCCCTATCTTTCTCTTTCGTTGTAATCCCGGTCGCGCTGCGCTAGCGCGTGGGCATTGTTTTGGGTGGTGCGGGTCGTTGACTTCGGTGGTAGGCCAGGAAATGGGCCGGCGGCACAGGCGCCGTGGAGGCTTAGCTCTTCCGGCGGTAATCGTTGTCGTCGGGTTGTTGGTGATGCTGTACCCAGTGGTCTCGACCGCCTGGAACAACTGGAATGCCTCACGGGTGGCGCAAGAGTATGCGCGACTGGACAAAGAGACACCGGCGCAGGTGCAGGACTCCGTATGGGATGCTGCGCATGCGTACAACGAGGAGCAGACTTCGGGTCCGATCTTGGATCCGTGGCTGAACCGTATCGGTGTGGATAATCCCGATTATGAGGCTTACCTGGAACAGTTGGGTGAGACCGAAGCGATGGCTCGCCTTGTCTTCCCAGCCGTAGACGTTGATCTGCCGGTGTTTCATGGCACCGCGGATAAGACACTGCAGCGTGGACTAGGACATTTATATGGCTCTGATTTGCCGGTAGGCGGACCAGGAACTCATTCCGTCATCACGGGGCATACGGGCCTGGCGAATTCAACGATGTTTGATCACCTCGACTCTGCCACCGAGGGAGATGTGTTCTACATCCAGGTTGCTGGCCACAAATTGAAGTACGTCGTCGACAGCATTCAAGTGGTTCTGCCGAGTGAAGTTGATGGCCTACGGCCAGTCGCCGATCAGGACTACGTCACGCTGATTACGTGCACTCCGTACGGGATCAACACGCATCGCTTGCTGGTGCGTGGCCATCAGGTTCCTATGGAGCCGGGGGAGGAGTCGGTATTTGAAGGCTCCCATGGTCCGGGCTGGCAGTGGTGGATGTACGCGCTGTTGGCTGCGGTGATTGTCATTGGGTGTTGGCTGGTGTGGTGGCTGCGTCGCCAGAAGGCGGTTGCTGGAGCACAAGAAGTTATTTATGAGGAAAGTAGCGTGCGGGAGTAAGGCGATGAAGAGGTTGACAAATGCATGGTCGGCCCGAGTGGCTGCCGTCGGAGTAGCGTGTGCGATTGCGTTCGCAGGGCCGGGCGTGGTTGCTGCAGAAGCGGTGCAGGTTGCCGGGCAGCAGTCCACTGGTGCGGAACGCACTTCGGCTACGGATACAGTGACAATTCGGCTGACACAAGGCAATCCCAACGACGATGGCCAGGCGCCCTCGGGAAAAATCCAAGGTGTCACAATTCATCTGGACCGGCTTGCCGGCTTGGACCCGACCAACGCTGACGACGCAGCCCGCGTACGGAACGCGAATCTCGACGAGGTTCGTGATTGGCGCACCGATGTGCACGTGGATCTGGTCACCAATGCCAATGGCGAGGTGACGTTTGATGGTCTAGCTCATGGCTTCTATGTGGTGACGTCTACAGCGCCGGATGATTCTTACCGAGAGATAAACCCGTTTGTGGTGGCGGTTCCATTCCACACGGTGGTAGATAACCCGAAACCAGTACCAGGAGTGATTGTGGCCAAGACCCACAAACCGGGTGAAACGCCGACGCCGCCGACGACCCCCACGGCCCCGACAACCCCGAATACTCCATCGACAACCTCGAGTACTCCGCGGACAACGCCAAAGTTTCCGCCGGTGTTCCCTCCGTTGATTCCCCCGGTTCCACCGACGAAGCCAGGAGAGACTCCGCACGAGCCTGGGACAACGCCACCTAACAACCCGGAATCTGGTACAAACACAACTTCAGATTCCCCGAACCGTTCGCAAGGGAATGGCGGCTCATTGGCAATGACCGGTGCAGAAGTACTCGGTGTGGTTGCCGCAGCGATGGTGTTGATCGCCACTGGTTTCGTGATGATTGCCTTTAGTCGCAGGAAGAATTCAGAAAGCGAGGGACGCTAATGTCCTGGACAGATGCTCACCCGGCCGAGCCGGTAGTGTACCGCTGGCGAGCTTTTGCGGCGTTCATTGCTGCACTGGCTCTCATTGTTGGTGTTGCTGCACCGGCTGCTCTGCCCGGAATCGTTGGTGCCGTCGCCGAAGCACAAACCACGGCTCTGCGCACCGAGCTCGATTCTGCAGACCAGCTGAGCCTGACTGCTGGCGACTCCGCAACATTTGCAGGCCACTTTGTTGACGCCGGAACCGTGGAGGAGTTGGAGTTCACTGTTGAGACTGCAGGACTGGAGTTCGACGGCTCGGCCTACACACTGACTATCGACGGCGAAGTGATCCCCGTCCGCGAAGGAGACAACCTCGTTGTAAAATCAACCAGTTCTTCAGTGACTTTCCGAATCGCTGGCCTTTCTACTGACGTGCCAGCAGGGGCAGCTTTCTCACTGAAGATCCCAGCGGTCGCAGAGGAATCCGAACTGAGCGGGATGTCCGTCGACGTGCGTGGAGTAGCCGAGGAGACTACCAGCACGTCATCACCTGAATCCAGCGAAGCCTTAGAAGCCCCTTCGGAGGTGACTGAGCCGCTTGATATTGCTGACGTTGACGCGGCCCCAGCCCGTCTGATGGCGGCGCCGAACATTACCCCGTACGCTGCAGGCGACCGCACCATCACGATGGTAAACGATGGATACGTGCTCAAGGGAAGCCGCTATATCCCGAACTTTAAGATTCCGGCCGGTGAGCTTTTTGGCGGCCAGCTGTCCATTCCGCAAGGCACGGTGGTTACCCTCAAATCCAGCGTTAACAGTTATTTATCGACTAACCCTGATGACCTGACGATCTATTACACCGGTGCCAACGGAGGTTGGTATGAGGCGAAGGTGACCTACAAAAGGATTAGCGCCAAGGAATACCAAGTCATCCTGCCGCAGATTACTATTGGTGGCACCGCACAGATTCAGTTTAAGGGTGTTCACCGCGGGCCAGCCGATACAGTGTTTACAGCTTCCTTCACCGTTCCTGCGAAAGAGGAGTGCCAAGATCCGGTTAAAAGCAGACAGCCAAAGCGCGATCTCACCCCAGCTGAATTTGCCGACGGTAGCCCTGTCTACGTTGTAACCAGTGAACCTAAGGATCTTCGCCGAGACACTTCCATTCTGAGCCGTCAAGTCAACCAAGGCCGAGACTTTCGCCAGGTGGGAGAGTCCACTCCCTGGGTGTACAATGCTCTAGCCTTTGATTCGAGTGATAACTGGCTCTATGCGGTGAGCCAGAGTCGCGGCCGAAACGGTGATCCTTGCTACCCGGCAGGAAATCTCCTTCAGATCAATCCGGCAACCGGTGAAGTATATAATCTTGGGCCTATTTTAAAGGCCGGAAGTACCGGTACCCCGTTTGAAACGAGCGGCGACCGGGATGTCCTCAACGCTGGCGTGTACACCAGCGAGGGATTCTTTGTGGCCAACACGTCCACTTCTGGTAGCCGTCACCTTTATAAGGTCGACGTCGACAAAGTCACGGCTCAACGCGTGCTAGGAAGCCAGAAGTCCTACTCGGAGGACTGGGCGGTGCTCCCGCAGGCCCAGAAGTATATGTGGGGTTTCCAGAGTAAGGCTCAGGCAGGCGACAAGCTTATCCTTGAACGCATTGACACACAGACCGGCGACATCAGGACCTGGGATCTCACCGGCATCAAGACCTTCGATGGGCGCACGATCTCGAACCCCTCTGCTTCTTGGGGCAAGGCGTGGACCTACTCCAATGGAAACCTGGGTTTTGGCTCGGGTAGTGCGAATGCGAATCAGCTGGGCTTTGAGTTGAAAATCAGTAATCCGGATTCCGGTAGTCCGACGTTCGAGTTGGTCAACATAATGAACAACCTGCCTGCTTCATTTAACACGGACGCGGCCTCCGACCTAGTTCCGCCGCCGCCAGCGCTGCGATCAAACATTGCGGTGAAGAAGCAACGCTCTGAAACCAAAGTAGTAGACGGAGAGGTGCGTACTTTCTGGACAATCTCCGTGGAAAACACCACGGATAACACCAGTTCGGGCGGCACATTCTGGGAATACCTACCAACGGATACTCACTATGGAGTGAACGCTTCCGGTCCCACTGCGAAATTCGAGGGATTTGGAGCAGGATCTACCGAGGTCAACGGTCAAAAGCCCGGGCCTGATCAGATTGCGCCGGGAACTGGTATTTATGCAGGCATGATTGTCCCATCCGGAGCGGACGGTGAGTCCCGATACATGATGGGCTATGTTGGTACTCTTCCAGGGCACGCGAAGGTAGAGTATGTCGTCTCTGCGCCGGTGCGAACAGATGAATACGGGAACCTCAAGACGGTATGTAGTCCGAACAAGGTTGCTTTCCAGGCTACGGACGGGGAGTCTAGCCCGGCTGAAGATGACAACGTCGCTACTGAAGCCTGTTTCAATAAGGTTGCCGTCGACAGCACACCGCAACCTGTTCCTGGTGCAGCGAATGAATATACCGCGAAGTACAACGTCGTAGTTGAGGCACCGGACGCACCTGGCTTCGACACCAACGACGTGATCTACGGCAAGCTCACGGACACCCCGAGGTTTGTTGGTGCTGCCACGGTTACTGGGGCCACTGTGATCTTCAAGGACGAGTTCAACAAGACCAGCCAGCCGCGTGCGTACCAAGGTGCCGGCCCCTTTGAGCTCAACAAGAATGACACTCCGAAGATCATTAAACCCAAGGGTGTTGACGGAAGCACTGGGCAGCACGTCTACGAGGTAACGGTGCGCTTCAAGCTGGATCGTTCAAAACTGGACAGCACCTCTGTACCCGCCGGCTACCCGAGCCAACCTTCAGGAAACACCCGCTGCTACACCAAGGATGGCCTACATGAACCCAACTTTGGCCTCATGAACGAGGCAGAGATGGGCGGTTGGAAAGACACCTCTTGCATCCCGCTGGAGACCAAGCAGATGGATGTCCTGCTTGAAAAGGTTAGCTATGATCCAGCCGCGCCGGACAAGATTCAAACCGACGAGTTGCTCGGTGGCGCGCAGTTCACCGTCCATCGCGGTGATGCTGACGGAAAGCTGAAGCTAAACGCGGATGGCAGCGTCAACACTGATGCTAACCCTGTGGTGAAGCAGTCCACGACCACCACCACGGGCCGTGTGAAGCTCGAAGGTTTGGACGCCCCTGGCGTTTATTACCTCATCGAGACCAAGGCGCCGAACGGCTATAACCTGCTGCCCGCGCCGATCAAGTTCTCCACGGACTGGGATAAGGATGGCAATGCAGTCATCAAGGTGCTCTCTGGAGGGACCGCGATCACCAGTAATAGGTGCGCTGAGTCTGACACCGCTGACAATTGCGTGAAGAAGATCGGCGTCCTTCAGGTCGCTGACATCACCAAGGGTGCGCTGCCCAAGACCGGTGGTGAAGGCGTAGGCCTGTGGGCTCTCGCTGGTGCCGCTATTGTCGCGGCAGGGTGCCTTGCCTTGCGACGTCGCCCGGCATAGAACCAGCGCTTGCAGCTACTTTTAGAAAAGGCCCGCTCTTCCAACAACCAGGGAAGGGCGGGCCTTATTGCATATTCATTGTCGGTTAGGAGTCCTGCGGGTCGTCGTCAAGCACGGCGTCCTTAGCGTTGCTGACATATTTGCGCCACCAGTAGATGAGTAGAAGCATGATGATGGCTGCGGCAGCCAGAATGGCCCACATCCACCACTGCCAGTGCACACCCGAGCTGTTGAATGCGGCCTCGTCTTTCGGATCCATCGGCACTCGGTGGCCGGTGACGAGCAAGCGGTGGGTATTTACGCCGTAGGGAGTACAGGTGATGAGCGTAACGAGGTCTTGGCCCGGTACGCGGTGGAGCGAGCTGGTGTCCGCAGGCTCGACGACCCGAATATCGTGTACCTCGTATTTGAGCTTCTCACCGCCGGCGGCGATGTAGAAAGCATCACCCTTCTTGACCTTGGTGAGATTGTCCCACAGCGTGGCGTTCTGTAGACCTGTGTGGGCAGAGAGTGCTGCGTGCCGGCCCTCGCCGTCGCCTATTCCGCCGACGGGTAGGTCCGTGCCGTAGAGGTGGCCCGCACCGCGGGAGAGTGCCTTCTCCGACGTGCCGTGATAAATAGGCAGATCAGAATCGATGGAAGGGATGACGATGCGGCCCATGGCATCGGTCTCAGACAATACCGACAGGTACTGGCGGTATCGCTGGTACTCGGGGGAGTCTTCGTCATCGGTGGTGGTCCAAGCGTCGTCGATGCTGATCTGGCCCAACCCGGCGTTGTAGGCTTGTGCTTCCTCCCACGCGGTGTGCAGAACCTCAGGCGGGGCTTGTTTTTCGAGCTTCGCGTACTCTTCCGCGGCGCGGGACTGGTTGTAGTTGTTCCATTGCGTGGCTACGACGGGGTAGAGCAGGACGCCAAGGCCGACGAGAATCAGGATCAACGCGATGATGGCGTTGTGGTTGGTGCCTTTTTTCTTGGGTGCGTCGGTGATTCCCGCTGGTTCGTTCTTGCCCATTGTGTCCTGCCTGTGTGGAGTCTGTTGCCGCGCACCCTTGAGTTGACGTGGGGCGCTTGAAGAGATTTTTAGAAGCTCAGACTAGGGAAGGTGCAGTCCTGAGAGAAACCATATCTGTTCCTAGTCGCCGATAACGAAACACAGAGCTTCATACTGATTCAGAATGGCCTCATCGATAGTTAGGATTTGATCTATCGCACGAAGTTCGCGGAGTTCATCGATTGTGCGGGGCGCAAGATCTTGAAGTATATGCTCACGCTCAGAGCGAAGCTCCGCTGTGGTTTTCGGCGTGAAGATAGGGGCTGTCATGGTCCATCCTGCAGGTATGAAATTAGTCCATGAGCTGGAAAGATAAGTGGAGCCGACGACGGGAATCGAACCCGCGCCAGCAGCTTGGGAAGCTGCAGTTCTACCATTAAACTACGTCGGCGCAATGCAGATTGTGCATCGCTGTAAAGCTTAGCACCGCCGCCGTCCGAGGCCATAAAAGGCCCAGTGGGGAGGTAGACTATCAACCGTGCTTCTTTCTGATCGTGATATCCGTGCCGCCATCGCCGCTGATGCTCCCGAGCGTTTGAGCATCGAGCCTTTCGACGCCGAGATGGTCCAGCCTTCCTCCATCGATGTGCGCTTGGACAAGTTCTTCCGCGTGTTCAATAACTCGCGCTACACGCATATCGACCCCAAGCAGGAGATGCCGGACCTCACCAGCGAGGTGGAGGTGGCTGAGGGCGATGCCTTCGTCCTGCACCCCGGCGAATTCGTGCTGGGCGCCACGCTGGAGAAGTTCACTTTGCCGGCCAACCTGGCAGGCCGCCTGGAGGGCAAGTCTTCCCTGGGGCGACTGGGCCTGCTAACGCACTCCACGGCGGGCTTCATCGATCCGGGCTTCTCCGGGCACATCACGCTCGAGCTGTCTAACACCGCGAACCTGCCCATTTCACTGTGGCCGGGGATGAAGGTGGGCCAGTTGGCAATCTTTAAGATGTCCTCGCCGGCGGAGGCGCCGTACGGCTCCGGCGCTCTGGGCTCGAAGTACCAAGGCCAGCGCGGGCCAACACCGTCGAAGTCCTATCTGAACTTCCGCTAAACATTCTGCACCTCGTCGGGCAAGCCGGCACAGGAGCGCCTAAAATAGCCGGTTATGCGTATGACTGTTATTGGTACCGGCTACCTAGGTGCGACACACGCCGCCTGTATGGCGGAGCTCGGCCACGAGGTACTCGGTGTAGATGTTGATGAAAAGAAAATTGAAGCCTTAAAGGGCGGCCGCGTGCCGTTCTACGAGCCTGGCCTGCCGGAGGTACTCGAGCGCAACATCGAGGCCGGCCGTTTGGATTTTTCCACCAGCTATGATGACGCCGCGGAATTCGCCAACGTGCATTTCCTCGGTGTCGGCACCCCGCAGGCCCACGGCTCCTATGCCGCGGATCTCACCTACGTGGAGTCCGTCATCACGGAGCTCGTGCCGCGTCTCAAGGGCGAGCACATCATCTTCGGCAAATCCACCGTCCCGGTAGGCACCGCGGCGCGGTTGCAGGAGATGGCCGATGAACTGGCCCCAGAGGGCACCAGCGTGGAGATTGCCTGGAACCCGGAGTTCTTGCGTGAGGGCTACGCCGTCAAGGACACCATCACCCCGGACCGCATCGTCCTCGGCGTTGGCGAACTCGCCGAAAGTCGAGCCGAAGAAATCGCCCGCGAGGTCTATGCCCAGCCGCTGGCACAGAACACCCCGTTCATCGTGACCGACTTGCAGACCGCAGAGCTGGTCAAGGTCTCAGCCAACGCCTTCCTGGCCACCAAGATTTCCTTCATCAACGCCGTGTCTGAAATCTGCGAGATTGCTGGTGCGGACGTGGTCAAGCTTGCCGACGCCATCGGCTACGACGAGCGCATCGGCCGCAAGTTCCTCGGTGCGGGCTTGGGCTTCGGCGGCGGCTGCCTGCCCAAGGACATCCGCGCCTTCATGGCACGCGCCGGCGAGCTGGGTGCCGACCAGGCCCTGACCTTCCTCCGCGAGGTCGACGCCATCAACATGCGCCGCCGCGACCGCGTCGTGGACCTGGCCAAGCAGGCTTTCGACGGCTCCCTCCTCGGCCACCGCGTTACTGTGCTGGGTTGCGCTTTCAAGCCCAACTCCGATGACGTCCGCGATTCGCCAGCGCTCTCCGTGGCCGGTTCGCTCTCCCTGGCGGGAGCCGCCGTCACGGTCTATGACCCGCAAGGTATGGAGAACGCCAAGAAGGTGTTCCCGACGCTGAACTACGCGGCGTCGGCAAGCGCGGCACTCAAGGACACCGAACTGGTCATTCTCGCCACCGAGTGGCAGGAATTCCGCGACCTCGACCCGGCTGAGGCCGGCGAGCTCGTGGCCCGCCGCCACATCATCGATGGCCGCAACGTGCTCAGCGTCGATGCTTGGCGCGCCGCGGGCTGGACCGTCGAGGCGCTTGGTCGCGTCCTTCCGGCACAGTAAACGCCGCAATCGCGGTGGTCAGTGGCACCGCTAGTGTCAAGGCCATCGCGCCCAGCAGGGAACGCAGAACCTCCGTGGCGACGAGGTCGCTGGAGAGGATCTGCAGGGCTGGGCGCTGCGCCGCCGTGATGAGCATGAGCAGGGGAAGGGCCGCGCCGGTATAGGTCAGCACGATGGTGTACACCATGGACGCGATATGGTCGCGGCCTACCTTCATGGCTGCCATGAAAAGCGCACCGGGTCCGGTTGTGGGGTCGGCGGCGTGGAGCTCGCGCACGGTGGAGGCCTGCGCCACCGCGATATCGTTGAGGCTGCCGAGCGCACCGATGATGAACCCACACAGCAGCACGCCCACGACGGAAACCCCCGGCATGTAGAGCAGCAGCTTGAGGTTATCCTCCGAGCTTGACCCCGTCAGCGCCGTGCTGCTTATCGACGCCCACCCCAACGCCCCCGACAACGCTAGCGCCACCAATGCGCCTCCCAGGGCGGAGGCTGATTTCCAGTTCACGCCGTGCACGAGAGGAACGGCGAGGAAAAGGATGGCCGCGCAGGTCACGAGCGCTAGTGGCAGCGCCGAATGGCCCTCAATGAGAGAGGGGATGAGGTAGAAGAAGACGATTGCCAAGCTGATTACAAGACCCACCAATGCGCGCAGTCCGTGCCAAGCGGCGAAGCCGACGATGACAAGGGCCGCGATGATAGCCCACAACGCAAGGTTTCCATTGCGCTGAAAATCAGCGAAGGCATAGGTGCCGTCGCTGGAAACTGTCAGAATTACCTCGTCACCGGGGTGGAGGGTCGGGTCACTGGCCACGCCATAGAATACGAGCTGCGTCTTGCGGCCTGCGTCTGCGCCGGAGGTCAGGTCAATGAGGGCGCGGGAGCAGGAGGTGTCGTCGCCCTCGGCGGGGATGAGCGGGGCTTCGTCGAAAGCCCGGCCGGCATGGGGATCGCTGCAAAGATGATGATCGATGCGGTCGACGGTTCCGGTCACCTGTGGCTGATTGAGCGCATAGGTAGCGAAGAAATCGGCGCTGGTGTGCTCGGATGGCGGGGTGGTGGGGCGTAGTAGAAACAAACCCGCAAGCGTTATCAGGGCGGAGAGGCTAAGAAAACTGATGAGCCCAGTACGCCACGGATTCAGGTTAGTCATGCCTATCATTGTGAATGAGTTTCATTAAAAAGAAAACTAATGATGACACGATCAACAAGTTATCCACAGGCTGGCGGCGGCGCCGTTGTGCGGTGCGGGTGGGGCGTTTAGCGTTGCTGGCATGAACCTTGTGGAAGCGCATCTTCGCAGCCAGGCGGCGGGCATCGAGCTCGTCGCCGGCGTTGCGGGGCTCAGCTTCGAGCAGCTTCGGGTGTGGGGTCCGGAGTCTGCGGCACGCTCTCTGCTGGCGCTTTTCGACGTCTACTTTGCCTCCACCTCCTTCACCCGCAAACAGGCGCGTGCCGTTTCGGCCGCCCGTGCCAATGGGCACGACCTGCCCACGCTGTTGCTCATTGAGCGCTTCGCAGGAAGGCTGAAGAAACAGCACCAGGCGTGGGATCTGCGCATTGAGCTGTGCGGAATCGCTGGCGATGAGAAGGCCGTGGCCCGCTATGCGCGCAAGCGCATTCGCGAGCTCAGCCCGCC
Organism: Corynebacterium sp. HMSC074A09; assembly: GCF_001811545.1. Classification (NCBI taxonomy): domain Bacteria; kingdom Bacillati; phylum Actinomycetota; class Actinomycetes; order Mycobacteriales; family Corynebacteriaceae; genus Corynebacterium; species Corynebacterium sp. HMSC074A09. The sequence continues at coordinate 116,602 of NZ_KV805146.1, forward strand.
GCCCGCGCCGAAGCCGGGAGTGACAATTCGCCGTGGCAAGGAGCTGTCGAAGCTCACGCTCACAGCCCCGGCCGCGCTCATCGAGGACCTGCGCCCCAATATCGATGAGGAGGATCCGGTGGGGTCCTTCACTGCGGCATTTCGCGAGGGACGTCTCGCCCGCCCCGTGGCCCAGACCCTCGCCGTCATGGAGCTTCCCGAATACGCCACAATCCTTGGCCGCTTGGGCGACCCGTCCACCCCGCGCCCCGACTCCGCCGCGCCCGCTGCTGACGGCACGCCTCCTACCCAGCCCGCCACCACATCTACCCTGCGCCCCGACTCCACGGGTGCCATGCCTCCCACCAAGTCCGCCGCCGCGTCTAGTGCTTCTGACGAGCCTGCCAGCGATGAGACATTCGGGCACGACATCAGCGACCCCGCGGCGCCGGACCTCGGGGATATCGTGATTCAGCTCTCCAACGGCGCGAAAATCACCGGCCAAGAGCTCATCGAGCGGGAGCTCGCCGAAGAAGGCCTCGTCATGCTTGTCGACCGCGTCAAAGGCCCCGTGGAACTCCACCGCACCCAGCGCGTTGCCTCGGAAAAGCAGCGCATCATGGCCAGCGGTGAGCAACCTACCTGTGCCTGGGACCGGTGCCTGTGCGGCGCCGATTACTCTCAGATACACCACATCACAGAATGGCGAAAAGGCGGCGAAACGAACCCCGAAAACCTCACCCCGCTGTGCAAGTACCACAACGCCATCAATGGCTTGCCGGGTCGGGGCCGCATCGTGCGCGAAGACGGCAAAATTAAATGGGTGCCGGCTGGGCCCCGCGATCCGCGGGAACCGGCGCATCCGCACCGCGCGCCGCGCGCCCAGCGCATCCGCGAAAACCGTCAAGAAACAGTAAGCACCGTTGCGAGCCCTAGCACAAGCCGTCGCGCCCAGACCGCAAAGCCGGCCGAATCACGGACATCCACACGTTCCGAGCCGGGAAGCCCCGCCCCGCCGGACTGATAACACCGGCCGGTGAGGGATTCTGCATGCACGTTTGTGTTGTGCTTTCTTTGCGCCGTGGGCCCTATCGCGCGAAGTTCAGGTATCGGCTGTGCTACTGGCGGTAGCTCACCAGGAAGTTGCCGAGTCGCTCAATCGCGTTCTCCAGCTGCGAGGCCCACGGCAGCGTGACCACGCGGAAATGATCCGGCGTGGGCCAGTTAAAGCCGGTGCCTTGCACCATGAGGATTTTCTCGGCGCGCAGGATGTCGAGCATGAGCTTCGAGTCATCGTGAATCTCATAGACCTCTGGGTCCAAGCGCGGGAAGCAGTACAGCGCGCCCATCGGTTTCACCACGGACACGCCGGGAATCTCGTTGAGCTTCTCGTAGGCAATGTTGCGCTGTTTGAGCAAGCGCCCGCCCTCACCGGTGAGTTCATAAATGGACTGTCTTCCGCCCAGCGCGACCTGAATCGCGTGCTGCGCCGGCACATTCGGGCACAGGCGCGTGCCCGCCAACAAATCCAAGCCCTCGATGAAACCACGCGCATGGGACTTCGGGCCTGTCAGCACCATCCAACCGGCACGGTAGCCGGCCACGCGGTAGGCCTTCGACAAGCCGTTAAACGTAATCGTCAGCAAATCCGGCGCCAGCGAGGCAATCGAAATGTGCTTCGCACCGTCATACAGAATGCGGTCATAAATCTCATCCGCCAGAATCAGCAGGTTATACTCGCGCGCCACATCCACGATTTTCTGCAGGGTCTCACGCGAGTACACGGCACCCGTCGGGTTATTCGGATTAATGACCACAATGGCCTTGGTCTTCTCCGTTACTTTCGCGCGAATATCTTCAATGGACGGATTCCAATCATCCTCCTCATCGCACAAATAGTGCACCGGCGTGCCACCCGCCAGCGACGTCGCCGCCGTCCACAGGGGGTAGTCAGGGGCGGGGATGAGAACCTCGTCGCCGTCGTCAAGCAGCGCCTGTGTCACCATCGAAATCAGCTCGGAGACGCCGTTGCCCAAGTACACGTCATTGACGTCGAAGCTGGGGAAATCCTCCAGCTCATAGCGGGTCACAATCGCGCGCCGCGCCGGGATAATACCCTTCGACGTGGAGTAGCCCTGCGAGGTCGGCAGCGCCGCAATCATGTCGCGCATGATGACATCCGGCGCATCGAAACCAAACACCGCTGGGTTGCCGGTGTTGAGCTTCAGAATGTTGTGCCCGTCGAGCTCCATGCGCTCGGCTTCCGTGGAAACCTCGCCGCGAATATCGTAGGCAACGCCCTGTAGTTTGGTGGATTGATCAAAAATCCGGTTGTGAGTCATGCCGGATATGTTACTTCTGGTTCCACTCTTTCAGCTTGCGTTTGGCAAGATTCATCGCATCCCCGGTAATTTCACTTGCTTGGCGACGCCTCTCCGCCCACTGCGCCTGCTCCAACGCCCGCATCTGCGCGCGTTCTTCGGCGCCGGCGGCCTTGAGCTCGCGCATGCGCTGGCGCTCAATCTGCCGCGCTGAGGGCTGGTGCCAAGACTCCGGGCCCACCTTGGCCACGTACAGCATGATCCACAACGCGGGGATGAGGAAAAGTAGGCCGGTGCCGGTGAGTGCGGCGGTGGCGCCGGACAGGGTGCCGAAGGATGCGATCGCTCCGAAAAGGAGCCCGAGGGAGCCAACCAGTGCGGTGGCCAAGCGGGGTTTCCGGGTTGACTGGTAGGCGCGCGCGACGTCGCCCTGGGAGTAAATCTTCAGCTCGCTGCTGGCCTTGGTGGGGATATCCATGAAGACTTCTGCCAGCTCGCGGCGGGTAGTGGCGCGCATGACGGCGTCGGTGCGGTCCTCAAACTCATCCATGGTCAGGCGGCCTTCACCCAAGGCCTGGGCGAGGTCGTTGACGGCGTCGGTCCGTTCGGCGTCGGAAAGCCGCATGCTGAAGGGATTAGTCACGCCCTATATTCTATCAGCCCTTTTCTTCCGCCTTTTCGCGCACGAGGCCGGAGAGGAACGGGAAGATTGCGACGGTGAGGGCACCGCCGGCGATGAAGATCGAGGCCATTTCTGTATCGACGATGCCCGAACCCACCGCAAGCGTCATCACCGCCACGATGATGGGCAGGCCGGTCGCCGCGTAAAGGGCCACCTGGATGCGCTCGCGGGTGGTTTCGACGTCGGAGCCGGTCTGGTGGATGTTCTCGCGCAGGAACACCGGCAGGCCGCGGGTGACCAAGATGAGCAGCGGAATGCCGAGGACCTTGAGGGGTTCGTCCACGATGACTTTCCAGTCAATCGCCATGCCAGAGACCACGAAGAAGACGGGGATGAGCATGGAATAAAACACCACGTCGAGGCGGTTCTCCAAGCCCTTATGAAACTCGTCGGGCACGATGCGGTTCAAGATGATGCCCGCCGCGAAGGCACCCAGCACGATATCGAGCTCAAAGACCGCCGTGACCGCCATGAGAATCGCCAGAATCAAAATGATGAGGCGCATGATGGTTTGGTTAGTGGAGCCCGCCCCGGAGATGAATGCTTCCTTGAACCACGGCATGAGGGTGGTTATGGCAAAAGGCATGACAGCGACAGCCACGGCAATCGCGATGAAAGCGAGAAGAATCAGCATCGTTGCCCAGGTGGAGCGCGTTCCCAAAAGGAGCGCCATCGCGGTAATCGGCGCGACCTCACCGATGGCGCCGTGGATGACCACGGAATCGCCTACCCGCGTGCCAAGCAGCTTGTCCTGTTTGAGCATCGGCGTGATGGTGCCCAGGGCCGTCGACGTCAAAGCAATTGCCATGACGATGGCGCCGGGGATGTCGTCCATGAGGAAGTAGGCACCAACACCACACACCACCATGCAGATGAGCCAGGTGGAGAGCCCCGTCGCGGCTTCTTTCGACTTCAGGGTGGCGAGGTCAATTTCAAAGCCCGCAAGCAGGAACAGCGCGCCAACGCCGAGTTCCTTGAGCATCCCGATGCCGGGGTCCTCATTTGCTAGGTCCAACATCGATGGGCCGATGAGCATGCCGAAGAAAATCAGCAGCGCCACGGCCGGCATCTTCTTGCCCAGGGCATGAGACACCAACGGCGCCAGCAGCGCCACCGCCATAATCCATGCGAAGGACACCAGCGAGTTGGTGTAGTTGGTCTCGCCCGAGGCGAGGACGTAGGTCACGTCAGATTGCATGGAGTAGAGCGTACCTGTGCGATATAAAGCTCGCCTACCCTGCGCGGCGGTGGTGTGGCGGACGTCGCACTAGTCCTCGCTTTCCGACGCCCCCGGAGCCTTCGGCGGGGTAGTTGGCGCGGACGGGGCCTGCGGTACGGACCCCGTGTTTGGCGCACTCGGCGCCGCTGGAGCGCTGGGCGTAGGCGGTGCTGAAGGGGCGGCTGGTGCCTGAGGCGTCGTTGGCGTGCTCGGGGCGGCGGGAACGCTTGGTGCTGCGGGCGCTTGCGGTGCGTTTGGTGCAGCGGGAGCACCGGGAACGTTTGACGCTGGGGCCGCCGGTGCACCGGGAGTGCTTGGCGTTGTTGCAGCCTTGGGTGCCGCCGGTGCAGTCGGTACAGCTGCAGCGTTTGGCGTGCCTGGTGCCGCAGGAGCGCTGGGCGTAGGCGGTGCTGAAGGGGCGGCTGGTGCCTGCGGTACAGAGGCTGCGTTCGGTGCCGGAGTGTGTGCAGATGGAGCTGCGGGTGCGTCTGGCACGGACGGTGCGGTAGGTGCTTTGGGAGCACTCGGCGCTGTAGGAGCGGTTGGAGCTCCTGCGACATGTGGCGCAGCTGGGGCCTGCGGTGCACTGGGATCCGTTGGAGCAGATGGACTCTGTGGTGCACTGGGAGCAGAGGGCGCTTGTGGCGCAGATGGAGTCGAGGGTGCTGCAGGCGTGTTCGGCGCGCTGGGGGCAGTCGGCGTTGATGGTGCCTGCGGTGCAGCGGATGGAGCCGTTGGCGCGCTCGGCGCGGCAGGTGCTTGCGGTGCGCTCGGCGCGGCAGGAGGCGTTGACGCTGCCTGTGGTGCGCTGGGCGCGGCGGGTGCTTGCGGTGCGCTCGGCGCAGACGGAGCTGCGGGCGCGCTGGGGGCAGTCGGAGGTGTCGGCGCCGCAGACGTACTTGGTGCAGCGGTGGGGGCCTGCGGAGAGCTTGTTGGGGCAGATTCCGCAGCGAGTGTTTCCGGGGAAGGCGCGGTGGAATCTTCCACGGGCAGGCGGCGGGGAGTATCGAGGAAGGCCTTCTCGCGCGCGGCGGGAAGGTCGCCGGAGGGGGCAATGGCGTCGCGAAGCATGAGCGCCACATCGCTGACCTGTGTCTGCGGCGCGATGGACTTCACGCCACCCGTCAGCATGACGTTGCAGAACGGGCAGCCCGTCGCAATCTGCTCGGCACCGGTCGCCACGGCCTGCTCCGAGCGGAACTCGTTAACCCGTCGCCCCAAGTTTTCTTCCATGAACATGCGCGCACCACCGGCGCCGCAGCAGAAGGCCTCATCGCGGTTGTGGTCCATCTCCGCAAGCGAAGCACCGGTCGCCTCGACGAGTTCACGCGGCGGGTCGAAGACCTTGTTGTGGCGACCCAGGAAACACGGGTCGTGATACGTGACGGGACGGCGATTCTCCGGGGAACGCGGCACAGGAACGAGCAGCTTCTCCCGCACCAAACGGTTAAGCAGCTGCGTGTGGTGCAAAACATCGAAGTGGCCGTCGAAATCCGGGTACTCGTTGCGAATCGTGTTGAAGCAGTGCGGGCACGTCGTGATGATTTTGCGCTGGCCTTTGGGGACGCCGGCGAAGGCGTCGTTAAGCGTGGCAACATTCTGCTCCGCCATCACCTGGAACAGGAACTCATTGCCAGCACGGCGCGCCGGGTCACCGGTACAGGTCTCGCCCGTAGCCAACACACCGAATTTCACGCCCGCAGTGTGCAGCATGTCCACCACCGCGCGCGTCGTGGTGCGGCCCTTGTCGTCGTAGGCACCTGCACAACCGACCCAGAACAGGTACTCCAGGTCCGAAAAATCTTCCGCGTCCTCGCCGATGATCGGCACCTCAATGCCATCGGCACGCGCCTCATCGATCCACGCGCGGCGCTCCGAAGCGTTGCGCCCCCACGGGTTGCCCTTCGTCTCCATGTTCTTAAACAGCCCGGTCAGCTCCGACGGGAAGTCGGACTCCGCCAGTACCTTGAAGCGACGCAGGTCCGCCACGTGGTCGATGTGCTCGATGTCCACCGGGCACTGGTCCACGCACGCACCGCAGTTCGTGCAGGACCACAGGACGTCATCATCAATCGTGCCCGCCATCGCCAGCACGTTGAGCCCCTCGTGCGGGTTGTAATTATCCAGCGCGCTCTGGCGCAGGTCCATCATGAGCTTCTTCGGGCTCAGCGGCTTCTCGGTGTTCCATGCGGGGCACAGGTCCTGGCAGCGGCCGCATTCGGTGCAGGAGGAGGCGTCGAGAAGCATCTTCCAGCTTCCCGGTTCGAGGTCCTCCAAGTCCGGCGTGGGGAGAGCGCCCAGCGCCTTCTCGCCGTCGGCGTTGCGCTGGAAGAAGATGTTGAAGAACGCCAGGAAGCGGTGCCACATCACGCCCCACTGGAAATAGTGGGCGATGCACGCGATGAACACCAGGCCCGTCAGCAGCTTCACCAGGGCAAAGAATTGCACCATGCTTGGCGACGCCGGCAGCACCCCCGCCACACGCATCGTCAAGAAATCAGCCCACGGCGACCCACCGCCGTAGGTGGCGATGGCGGCGGCCTTGACGGCGAGCATACCGAGGCCTTCGAGGAAGACGATGGCCTCCACCAAGCGTGCGGGGAAGACCTGCGAATTATAGAAGCGGCTGCCGCGCTCGGTGTGGCCGAGTTTCAGGCGCACGCCAATGAGGAAGCAGATGCCCAGCACGGTGCCGATGGCGAGGACCTCTTCGATGAAGTGGTAGACCGGCCAGTCGCTGAGCCACGGCCAGCCTTTATCGGGCGCGAAGGTTTGGATATAGGCCTCGAACCACACGATGGCGCCGAAGAGGAAGCCCACCATGACGAGCCAGTGCGCGGCGTTGACCAGAGGGCGGCCTTTGAAGTGGGTATGGCCGAAGACTTCGATGAGCACGCGGCCAAGGCGCGCCAGGGGCCGGTCGGTACGGTTCAGCTGCGTGGGCCCGCCGGAGCGGATGAACCGAAACAGCGCCGTGAGGCGGTAGAAAAAGTACAGCCACACCGGGACTGATGCGGCGATGGCAACCCAGCCGAACATGCGCGCTCCTTTAATTGCTGCTGTGCGTGCCTCCTACCTTAAATCCTCGGCCCCTAAATCAGTGAGTCAGCATTCAGCTAGTCTTCGCGGAACTGGGACTGGTGGAGGCGCCAGTAGGCGCCGTGGGCGTCGAGAAGCTCGGCGTGGGTGCCTTGTTCGACGATGCGGCCCTCTTCCATGACGATGATGAGGTCGGCGTCGCGAATCGTGGACAGGCGGTGCGCGATGATGAAGGACGTGCGGTCCGCGCGCAGCGCATTCATGGCCTGCTGAACGAGCACCTCGGTGCGGGTATCCACGGATGAGGTGGCTTCATCGAGGATGAGCAGCGCCGGCTGCGCGAGGAAGGCGCGCGCGATGGTGATGAGCTGGCGCTCGCCGGCGGAAATCGCGCCGCCATCCTGGTCAATCTTGGTGTCATAGCCATCGGGGAGGGAGTGGACGAAGCGGTCCACGTAGGTGGCCTTCGCGGCGGCGATGACTTCCTCGTCGGTGGCGTCGAGGCGGCCGTAGCGGATGTTGTCCATGATGGTGCCCTCAAAGACCACGGCGTCCTGCAGCACCATGCCCACCTGGGAGCGCAGCTCGCGGCGCGAGATCTGCGCGGTGTCCACACCGTCGAGGCGGATGGTGCCCGAATCGATGTCGTAAAAGCGCATGATGAGGTTGACCAGCGTGGTCTTGCCAGCACCCGTGGGGCCGACAATGGCCGCGGTCTGGCCGGGTTCCACGCGCAGGTTGAGGTCCTGGATGAGCGGCTTGTCGGGGTCATAGGAGAAGTCGACGTCGTCGAACTCCACGAGCCCCTTCGCGCGCCCACCCAAGCGGGAGGTGGATTCCTCGGCGGGTTCTTCCTCGGCGTCGAGGAACTCAAAGACGCGCTCTGCCGAGGCCACGCCCGACTGCACCTGCTGCATCATGCCGCCGAGCTGGCCCAGCGGCTGGTTGAATTCGCGCGAGTACTGGATGAAGGCCTGCGCGCCGCCCAACGTCAGCGAGCCGGAGGCCACCTTCAACGCACCCAGCACCGCGATGACCACGTAGGACAGGTAGGAGATGAACTGCATGATCGGCATCATCATGCCGGCCAGGAACTGCGCCAGCGAGGCGGAGCGGAACAGCTCCTCGTTGCGCTTATCAAAATCCTCCGTCATGGAATCGATGCGCCCGAAGACGGTCGCCAGGTCGTGGCCCGAGAAGGCTTCCTCCACCTGCCCGTTGAGGTCACCGGTGGCCTTCCACTGCGCCTTGAATTGCTTCTGCGCGCGCGAGCCAATCACCGCGATGACCACCGCCGTCAGCGGCAGCGCCAGCAGCGCCACGAGCGCTAGCTGCCAGGACACGGTGAACATCATGACCGTGATGCCCACGACCATGAGCAGGTTATAAAACAGCTGCGAAATGGCCTGCTGCAAGGCGGACTGGATGTTATCGGCGTCGTTGGTGGTGCGCGAGAGGAGATCGCCGCGCGACTGCGTATCAAAGTAATTCAGCGGCAGCGCATTGAGCTTGGCCTCGATGCTCTCGCGCAGGTCGAAGACGATCTTCATGACCATGGAGTTGAGCAAGTAGCCTTGCCACCACTGGAAGAGCGAGGACACCACGTACATCGCAATCACGATGCCAATAATCGTGCCCAACGTGGAGAAGTCGATGCCGAAGCCCGGGTTCAAGTCCATGGCTGAGGCCATGTCGGCGAACTTATCCTGCCCGCCCGCGCGCAACGCCGCGATGGCCTGCTCCTTGCTCATCCCAGCGGGCAGCTGGCGGGAAATGACGCCGGAGAAAATGACGTCGGTGGCCTTGCCCATCACCTTCGGCGCGGCCACGGCGAGGAACACACAGATGATGTTCATCGCCGCAATCGCAAACAGCTGCACCTTAAACGGCGCAAGCAGACCAAAGAGGCGCTTGGCGGAGGGCCAGAAGTTCTTGGCCTTGCGCGGGGCGTTCTCGCCGGTCTTCTCCTCGAACTCGGCAGTGGTGTCTTCACTCAACGTAGCGTTATCCTGCTCAGCCATTTATGCCACCTCCGAGGTCTTCTGGGATTCCACAATCTCGCGGTACGTCTCGGAGGACTCGAGCAACTCCCCGTGCGTGCCGCGGGCCACGACGCGCCCAGCGTCCATGACCAAAATCTGATCTGCATCCACAATCGAGCTCACGCGCTGCGCCACGATGATGGTTGTCGCCTCCGCGGTGTACTCGCGCATTTCGGAGCGCACCGCGGCATCCGTCAGTACGTCGAGCGCGGAGAAGGAATCATCAAAGAGATACACCAACGGGCGGGCGACGAGCATGCGCGCGATGGACAGGCGTTGGCGCTGGCCGCCGGAGACGTTGGTGCCGCCCTGCGCGATGTGCATGTCGAGGTCCTCAACAAAGTCAGCTTGCGCCACGCGCAGCGCGTTCCACAGCTCCTCGTCGGTGGCCTCCGGTGCGCCCAGGCGCAGGTTGGAGGCCACGGTGCCGCTAAACAGGTAGGGCTTCTGCGGCACGAGGCCTACACGCTTGACGACGTCCTTCCGCGCCATGTCGGCGATATCGGTGCCGTCGAGAAGCACGCGTCCCTTCGTCGGGAGGTAGAGGCGCGGGATGAGGGAGAGCGCGGTGGTCTTGCCGGAACCAGTCGCGCCGATAAGCGCGGTGGTGGTGCCGGGGGTGGCGGTGAAGGAGACGTCGTGAAGCACGGGCGCTTCGGCGCCGGCGTATTGGAAGGAGACGTTGTCGAATTCGACGACGCCCTCGGAGCGCTCCGGGGTGCGGGGCTGGTCCGGCTCGGTGATGGAGGGCTCGTGCTCGAGGACGTCGGTGATGCGGCGCGCGCAGATGACCGCGCGCGGGAGGATCATCGCCATGAAGGTGCCCATCATGACCGCAGCGAGGATTTGCAGCAGGTACTGCAGGAAGGCGGTCAGTGAGCCGACCTCTACGAGGCCCTCGTCCACGCGGTGACCGCCGAACCAGAGGACCGCGCCCGTGGCCACGTTGAGGATGACGGTGATGATGGGGAACATGAGGATGAACAGCTGGCCGACCTTCAGGGAGAGGTTGGTCAGGTCGCGGTTGGCGGTGCGGAAGCGCTCGGCTTCGTGCTCCTCGCGGGTGAAGGCGCGGACGACGCGGATGCCGGCGATTTGTTCGCGCAGGGTGCCGTTCATGACGTCGAGCTTGCCTTGCCAGGCGCGGAAGAGCGGCATGAGCCGGACGATGATGAGGGAGATGGCGGCGAGCAGCACGATGACGGAGACCGCGACGAGCCAGGACATGCCGGCGTCTTCGCGGATGGCCATGATGACGCCGCCGATGGACATGATCGGCGCGGTGACCATGAAGTTGAGCATCATCATGTAGACCATCTGGATTTGCTGGACGTCGTTGGTGCCGCGGGTGATGAGGGTGGCGGTGCCGAAGTTGCTCATGTCCTCGGCGGAGTAGCGGGTGACGCGGCGGAAGATATCGGAGCGCAGGTCGCGGCCCAGACCCATGGCGGTGCGGGAGCCGAACCAGATGGCGGCGATGGCGGTGAGGACTTGGACGAAGGCCACGATGAGCATGATGCCGCCGGTGCGCCAGATGTAGTCGATGTCTACTTGGGCCACGCCTCTGTCGATGATCTTCGCGTTGAGCGAAGGCAGGTAGAGCGTAGCCGCGGTGGAGAGCGCTTGGAGGAGCAGCACCGCGATGACGTAGCCGGTGTACGGCTTGGAGCGGGATAGAAGGATGCGAACGAGTTCCATGTGCCAGCGTTTCGTGCGTGTTGGCGGCCGCGCCGGGCCGCTGGAGAGCATTGACCGCAAAAGTCTATCCGTTATGGTTGCGCGGGCGCTAGCCCGCGCGTCTAGCGAGTGCGGTGGTGCGCGGACTGGCAGCCGGCTTCCCTTTTAACGCGCGGGCGCTAGTCCGCGCGCTCGCGCGCTAGAAGCAGACCGGCGCGCGCTGGGCCCGGGTAGTGACGGCGGCCCAATCTTCCACGTCGTCGGTGGGGTGGCACAGGCCCTCCCACGTGGTGATGGCCACGCCGCGGGCCATGAGCTCCAGCAAAACTAGGTGGCGGTCGCCGGAGGCGGCGAGTTGGTTGAGGTCCGCGTGGCTTATATCCGCATCGGGGCCGAAGCCCACGCGCACGTTGCCGATAAGTCGCAGGCGCGGCGTGGTCCCCCTCGGGCACGGCGCGGCAACGGATTCCGCGCCGGACAGTCCAGCGAAGCGGCGCAGCAAACCGAAGGGCGCGGGGCGCTCGCAGTAGAGGTCCACGCACAACCCGGCTTTGATGAGTCGCTCGGCGGTGGAGAGTGCTGCGGGGCCGTCCCCGACGATGGCAACACGCTGCATGAGAACCCCTTCAGTTCTGTGAAAATAGACTATCTAGTCTGTAAATCTAGTCCGCTCGGTTCATTCTGGCCAATTTTTATTCTTCCGAGTACCCAAGCTCACAGCCCTCGCACCCCGCTACTGGGCTGCGCGCAAGCCCAGCTGCCTTTAATGTGAGGAGCCATGACCGAATCAACTAACTTGCTGGACCGCGGCGACTACCGCGACCCCAGCATTAGCCCCGAAGGCACCCGCGACACCGCGCCGCTCGAGCCTGCCGTGGCCCAGCGCAACCAGGAACTCGTCGACGAGTGGGCCGATAAGCTCTACGATGCCTCCGCCGAAACGATTACTGAGTGGGCCGCCGAGCACGCGCCGGGCCGGCTTGCCGTCACGATGTCCATGGAAAACACCGTGCTGGCCGAGCTCGCGCACCGCGCCCACTTAGACGCCGACCTGCTCTTTATCGACACCGGCTGGCACTTTCCGGAGACGCTTCAGGTGGCGGGGGACGTCGCCAAGCGCTATGCGGACCTTCCCTTGGTGCGGGTCCTGCCGATTCTGAGCCCCGAGGAGCAGGACAAGATTTACGGCCCGCGCCTGTATGCGCGCGATGTGGCGGCGTATAACCGCATGCGCAAGGTGGAACCGCTCAACATGGCGATGGACCCGTACGTCGGGTGGGTCACCGGCCTGCGCCGCGCCGATTCCGAGCACCGCGCCACCGCGCCGGCGCTGAGCTTGGACCGCACCGGCCGGCTGAAGATTTCCCCGATTATTACCTGGGACCTCGACGACACCGACGCTTATATCAAGGAACACGATCTCATCATCCACCCCCTCACCCTGCAGGGCTACCGCTCCATCGGCTGCGCGCCGTTGACCTTCCCGGTAGGCGAGGGCGAGGATGCGCGCTCCGGGCGCGTTTTCGCTGACGGCAAGACAGAATGCGGGTTGCACGAATAATGACTCTTTCACCACACCTTAAAGACTTAGAGAACGAATCCCTCCACATCCTGCGCGAAGTCGCCGGGCAATTCGACAAGGTAGGCCTGCTCTTTTCCGGCGGCAAGGACTCCGTCGTCGTCTTCGAGCTCGCCCGCCGCGCCTTTGCGCCCGCTACCGTTCCCTTCGAGCTGATCCACGTCGATACCGGCCACAACTTCCCGGAGGTCATCGACTTCCGCGATCAGCTCGTCGCCGAGACTGGCGCGCGCCTGCACGTCGCCCACGTCCAGGATTGGATCGACCGCGGCGACCTCCAGGAGCGCCCCGATGGCACCCGCAACCCGCTGCAGTCCGTGCCGCTGGTGGAGACCATCGCCGAGCGCGGTTACGACGCCGTCCTGGGTGGCGCGCGCCGCGACGAGGAACGCGCCCGCGCCAAGGAGCGCATCTTCTCCATCCGCGATTCCTTCGGCGGCTGGGACCCGCGCCGCCAGCGCCCAGAGCTGTGGGATCTTTACAACGGCGGCAAGATGGCCGGCGAAAACGTCCGCGTCTTCCCCATCTCCAACTGGACCGAGTCCGATATTTGGGAGTACATCGGTGCGCGCAACCTGCAGCTTCCCTCCATCTACTACTCGCACCAGCGCGAGGTATTTAACCGCAACGGCATGTGGCTGACCCCAGGTGAGTGGGGCGGCCCGCGCGAGGATGAGCCGCTGGAGACCCGCACCGTGCGCTACCGCACCGTGGGGGATATGTCCTGCACCGGTGCCGTGGAATCCACCGCCGCCTCGCCCGATGAGGTGCTCGCGGAAATCTCCATTTCCACCCTGTCCGAGCGCGGCGCCACCCGCGCCGATGACAAATTGTCCGAGTCCGCCATGGAGGACCGCAAGAAGGAAGGCTACTTCTGATGACGACTACCCTTGCGCCGAATGTTGGCGCGCTCAAGCAGCGCGATACCCTGCGCCTGTGCACCGCCGGCTCCGTTGATGACGGCAAGTCCACCTTCGTGGGCCGCCTGCTCTACGACACCAAGTCCGTGCTCGCGGACCAGGTGGAATCCATGGAGCGTTCTTCTGCCGACCGCGGCTTCGATGGCATGGACCTGTCGCTGCTTGTCGACGGTCTCCGTGCCGAGCGCGAGCAGGGCATCACCATCGACGTGGCCTACCGTTACTTCGCCACCGACAAGCGCACTTTCATCCTCGCCGATACCCCGGGCCACGTGCAGTACACGCGCAACACGGTCACCGGCATGTCCACGTCCCAGGTGGTGGTGCTGCTTGTCGACGCCCGCAATGGCGTCGTCGAGCAAACCCGCCGCCACCTCAACGTTGCCGCGCTTTTGGGCGTGCGCCACGTGATTCTGGGTGTGAACAAAATCGACCTGGTGGACTACGACGAGGCCACCTTCCGCGCGATTGAGGCGGAGTTCAACGAGGTCGCCGCGCGCCTGGGCATTACGGATTCGGTGGTCATCCCGATTTCTGCGCTCAAGGGCGATAACGTGGTGGAACGCTCCACCAACATGGATTGGTATGAGGGCCCGACGGTCCTCGAAACGCTCGAGACCGTCCCCGTGGCCACCGGCCGCGCCGATGACCTGGACCTGCGTTTCCCCATCCAATACGTCATCCGTGAGCACACCACTGACTACCGCGGCTATGCCGGCCGCGTGAAGGCCGGGCACGTGGCGGTGGGGGATGAGGTGACCCTGCCGGGCGGGCGGACCTCGACGGTCACCGCGATCGATACCACCGATGGCCCGCTTGGATCCGATGAGGCGGCGCGCGCCGGCGATTCCGTGGTTCTGCGGCTGGCCGACGAGATCGACCTGGCCCGCGGTGACCTCATCGCTGGCACTCAGCGCCCGGAGGAGGTGCGCGAGTTCGCCGCCACCGCGGTGGTCTTGACGGAAAAAGAGCTGCGCGCGGGACAGATGGTGAAGCTGCGCTATGGCACCGCGCTGGTCAAGGCCCGCGTGGCCTCGGTCGATCGGGTGCTGGATTTGGATGGCGTGGCCGATGTTGAGGCCCCGGAATCCGCAGCACTCAACGACATTGCTTTCATCACCATCCAAACCCAAGCGGAGCTTCCCGTGGAGAACTACGCCGCCCGCGGCGCGGTGGGCAATTTTCTGCTCATCGATCAGTCGAGCGGCAACACGCTGGCCGCGGGCTGTGTGGGCCAGCGGCTGCGCTAACGGTTGCGTTGCGGCGGCCGAACCGCCGCACTTAGCTTCCCGGCGGGACGTCGCCAGACATGATGACCTTCTGCTGGCCGTCGTCCCAACGGAAGCCCGCATTCGTTTCGCCGGTGTGCCCCGCATTAGATTCGCCCTCGCGCGGCCAGTGGTAGGTCACGGCGATTTCGTTCCCGCTGACCTGCTCTACGGTAGGGAAGAAGCCATAGGGCTCAGCGGTGGCGGTGCCCAAGTACTCGCCCTTGTGGAAGAGCATGATGTGATAGGGCGAGGAGGACGTTCCGCGCTCGATGCTGATGGTCTGCCAGCTCAGCTCCGCGCAGGGATCGAACTGCGAGAAATCCACCAGCGTCCAGTTGTTGTCATTCCACGGTGGAACCGTGCCAATGCCTGATTCATAGGCCGCGTGGGCGTCGATATCCTGGCAGGATTCCGCATCGTCTGTAGGGGACTCGGCGGGCAACGTCGGCGAGGCACCCGCGGCCGGCGACGATGCAGCGGGGCCCTCGGCGCCCTCTGCGTTATCCGGAGTGCTATCCGTTGCGCTGCTCTGCACGGAATTGAACATCGGCGAGTCCGCAGAATCCTGCGCCGCGTTGTCCTGGGAACAGGCGGCCAGCGGGAGGCAGATAAGGGCAGCGCCGATGAAGGCGGACCTAAACATTGATGTTCCTTTCCTAGTGTGTGCGCCTCATATAGGGCGCACGACTAGCTCTATCTTATCTAGCCCATCGGCGGAACATCGCCGCTCATGATGACTTTGTGCTGGGCCTCGTCCCAACGGAAGCCGGCGTGTGTCTCTCCCGTCGGCGCGGCATTGGCATCGCCCTCTTGTAGCCAGTGATAGGTTACGGAAATCTCGTTGCCATTGACCCGCTCCACGCTGGGGAAGAAGCCATAGGGCTCGGCGGTGGCGGTGCCGATGTACTCGCCGTAGTGGAAGAGCATGATGTGGTGCGGCGAGGAGGCCGTTGCACCTTCGATGGAAATGGTCTGCCAGCTCAGCTCCGCGCATGGATCGAAGTGGGAGGAATCAACCAGAGCCCAGTTGTGGCCATTCCACTGCGGGACTTGGGCGATGTTGTCGTTGAAAGCCGCGTGTGCGTTTCCTGCCTCGCAGACTACGGGGCTGGCTTGGGCTTCTTCGGGGCTGCTGCAGGCGATAAGGGGGAAGCACAGCAGTGCGGTTGCGGCGAATACTCGTGGGGTGAACATGGTGTTCTCCTTTCTGAGGTCTCGGTGTGGTTCCAGACCCTACAAGTGGCCGCAACGCTCAGAACAGAGATGTGGAGAGCATTCCTCGGGCCACCGGGTAGTCTCGCAGGCATGGAGAATCTTTCTGGTCGTACCTTGTTCGTCGCCGCCGTGGACGCTGAAGCCGCGCATGTGCCTCAGGGAGCGCCGCTGCTCATCACGGGTATTGGTACGGTGCCCGCCGCCATCGAGCTGACGGCGGTTTTGGCCTCAGCGCAGCAGCTGCCGGAGCGCGTCATCAATATCGGTACCGCGGGCGCGCTTCGCGACGATCTCGCTGGCGTCTTCGAGATCTCGCACGTTCGCAAGCACGACTTCCACTTGGAGGTGCTCAGCGACGTCTCTCGTTATCTCCTCCCCGAGGTCATTGAATTAGAGACCTCCGGAAAGCTGCCCACTGAGACTCTGGCGACGGGCGATTCCTTCATCTCGGACACCCCTACCCGCACGCGCCTTGCCCAAGATTCCGCGCTGTGCGACATGGAGGGCTACGCCATCGCCGCGGTGTGCCGAAAGTTCGGTGTGCCGTGCACGTTGCTCAAGCAGGTATCGGATACCGCGAATGAGGAATCCTACGGCTCGTGGGCTTCGGTGCTCGATCGCGCCGCGGAGGAGCTGGCCGTCGCTTTTGGCACGGTAACCGCGGACTAGGCCTGTGATGTCTATGGAGTTTTTGGACACGG